>JAKUUL010000056.1 GCA_022447025.1 SAR86 cluster bacterium
CATTAGCAGAGATCATAAGATGGAGAGTAGATAAGAAGCCAGAAGCTATAGCGCATAAGTTTGGTGATCGTGAAACAACCTACAAAGAGTTTGATTCTTATGCAAACCAGATAGCTCAAGGCTTAATAGCTTTAGACTGTACTCCAGATACAAGAGTTGCTTTTCTAGCAAAAAATTCAGATTACTTTTTTGAATTTTTATATGGAACCCTCAAGTCTAGGACAGTAGAAGTAGGAGTTAATTGGCGATTTGCCCCTCCAGAAGTGGCTTTCATTGTTAATGATTCAAAAAGTGAAGTGCTTTTTGTTGGTTCAGAGTTCTTTGGATTAATAGAACAAATAAAGGAAGACCTTCCTCACGTTAAGAAGATTATCGCTGTGGGCGATGTTCACGAGGAATGGGAAAGTTTTGTAGACTGGAGAGATGGGCAAAAGGACGAAGACCCTCTTATAGAGACTTTGCCTGATGATGACGTCATCCAGTTATACACATCAGGGACTACTGGTCATCCTAAAGGAGTTCAATTAACTAATAACAACTTTTCAAGTGCAAACATAATGGCTAAACAAGGCTATTATCGACAGTCATTTCGTGAAGAATCAGTTAATTTAGTCTGGATGCCAGTGTTTCACGTGGCCGGCACTAATATGGGTTTGGCTGGGTATGTATTCGGGTGTAAAAGCATTATTATTCCAGAAGTTGATCCAACATTAATTTTGGAACTGATTGAAAAAGAAAAGATAGAGAACACACTTTTTGTACCAGCTGTAATCCTTTTCTTAATTCAACACCCAGAAGTAGAAAACGTTGATTGGTCCTCTTTAAAAACAGTGGTTTATGGTGCTTCACCCATAGCACAAGACACCCTAGAAAAGGCCATACAAATTATGGACTGTGAGTTTTGGCAAGTTTATGGCTTAACAGAAACTAACGGTGCTGTTACTTTTTTATCTCCAGAAGACCACGATCCTTCTAAAAATAAACTTAGGTCTTGTGGAAAACCTGGTTACGGAGCTGAGATCAGAATAGAGGATGAAGATGGTAAAGAACTAGCTGTTGGTGAAGTTGGAGAGATTGTTATTAAATCTGACAATAACATGAAAGCTTATTGGAATAGACCTGAAGCAACAGCAGAATCTGTTGTGGACGGATGGTTTTATTCAGGAGACGCTGGTTTCTTTGATGAAGATGGCTTTTTGTACATCCACGATAGGGTGAAGGATATGATTGTTTCAGGAGGAGAAAATATCTACCCAGCTGAAGTGGAAAATGCATTAATGAGTCACGATGACATTCTTGATGCAGCCGTCGTAGGCATTCCTGATGATAGGTGGGGTGAAGCCGTTAAGGGCTTTGTGGTACTTAAGGAAGGTATTGAGTTGAAAGAAGCAGATATCATCTCGTATGCGAGAACTCAAATAGCTGGCTATAAATGTCCAAAATCTATTAACTATGTGAATGAACTTCCCCGTAATCCTTCTGGAAAGATTCTTCGGAGGGAAATAAGAGATCCCTTTTGGGAAGGTAAAGAAAGAAAAGTTTCAGGGAATTAAGACAATGGAAAATTTTGAACCCAATAAATTTGAACAGAACTCCCATCCTTACACCATAAAGAGGCTCAGTCCTTCAATTGGTGCTGAACTTTTAGACATAGATTTAAAAAAACCTCTAACTGATTCTTTAAAAGATGAAATTTACCAAGCTCTTTTGGTTTATAAAGTAATCTTCTTTCGGGATCAGGACCTAACCATAGAAGAGCATATGGATTTTGCTAAAAATTTCGGGGAGTTGGAAATCCATCCTTTTGCAAGAAATGATGAGCAATACCCCGAAGTTTTAAAGATTACACATAACGAAAAGAATAAAGGTAGAGAAAATACATGGCATTCTGATGTTACTTGGAGACTTGAACCTTCTTTAGGCTCTATCTTGAGGATGAAGGAATCACCAAAAGTAGGAGGCGATACCTTATTTGCTGATATGTATGCAGCTTATGAAGATTTATCTGATGAAGTGAAAGAAAAGCTTGATGGAGCAATAGCAGTACATGACTTTGCAGGCTTTAGAAGGGGGTTAGAAAAAAATGGAGTAAGTGAAGAGGAAATTGAAGTCTTTAACAAAAAATACCCCATGCCTGAGCATCCTGTTATAAGAACTCACCCGGATACAGGAAAAAAGTTAATTTACGTTAACGCAGCTTTTACTCAATACATTAAAGATTGGGATGCTGATGAATCCTCAAGAATGTTGAGACTTCTTTATTCCAGAGCAGCAACACCAGAATATCAGTGTCGTTTTGTGTGGGAAGACAATTCAATAGCATTTTGGGACAACAGGTCAGTGCAGCATTATGCTTCTTCAGATTACTGGCCTCAGGTTAGGAGAGTTGAAAGAGTTACGATCATAGGAGATCGACCCGTATAACAAAACCACAGCCTATACCTCACGTCTTTTAAGGCATTTTCAAGTAAGTGAATAATTTTTTTATAAATATTATTTTAATTATAGCCATTGGCTTAACATGGGGAGCTTCCTTTATGTTTACTAAAATTGCTGCCCCTGTAGTAGGCCCTATAGATTTAGTTACTTCAAGGTTAATAATCGCAGCAGCTTTTTTAGCCCCAATTTTTTTACGAAAACGCCATTTCCAGGGGTTCAGAAATCATTTAAAGCCACTAATTATTTTTGGAATATTTAATGCTACTTTGCCATTTTTCTTATTTGCTTATGCTGCTTTAGCCTTAAATGCAGGGACACTTTCAGTAATGAATGCCACTTCGCCATTATTTGCTTTTGTCATATCTATTCTTTGGTTAAGGTTTGCCTTCAGCTGGATACAGCTAGTGGGTTTACTGATTGGGTTCACAGGACTAATTGTTTTTGTAGGTTACGAGTCGCTTCAATTTTCTTGGATTCCTTTTATTTGCTGTTTATTAGGTGCCTTCATGTACGGAGCTTGTTCTAACTATCTTTATAAACTTAGTCACATTGATCCTGCCTATCTAGCCACCATGACTTTAATAGTTGGAACTATGATGTTTATACCCTTTAGTGTTTACGAAGGGGACTTTAGTTTTGATTTACCCAGAAGGGTATTGATTAGTATTCTCTTATTGGGATTTCTATGCACAGGTTTAGCTTATGTCGCCTTTGTAATTTTAATAAGAAGGATGGGTCCTGTGGGCGCATCTTCAGTTCTTTTTATTGTTCCAGTTGCCGGAATGGTCTGGGCTAATATATTTTTAAATGAATCGATAACAATTTCTATGCTTTCTGGTTGCTTCCTAATTCTTTTGGGAGTAAGCATGACCAATTTTTTTGGACCAGAATTAAAAGAAGATAAATTGTAAATCCTCTAGATTTTATATACATTGAATTCTTCAATTAAGTGGAGAATTAATGTGAGTGAAAGCAGAGATTGGCGTAAGGTCAGAGCAGAAGTTAAAGACTTTGTTGAGAACGAAGTTTATCCGGCTGAAGCAGTATTAAATCAAAGAAGTGAGGAATCAAACCAGAAATTAAAAGAGCTTATGGATAAAGCCAAAGAAAAGAATCTTTGGGCTTTAGGACATCCTGTGGACATAGGGGGACAAGGGATGCCTTTCATGGAGTATGTGTATGTAAATGAAGTTGTAGGACGGTCTTCGCCTGCGATGGTCGCTCTAGGAACTCATTCTTTACAAGATTCTATTATGTTGAGGGAATTTGCCTCAGACAGATGGAGAGATGCATATTTAGGACCTTTAGTTGCAGGTGAAATATTTCCTAGCTTTGGTATGACAGAACCTGACACTGCCAGTTCGGATCCAACACAACTACAGACGGCCGCTGTATTAGAGGATGGAGAATGGGTAATAAATGGAAGAAAGTGGTTTACCAGTGGGGCAGCAAGGGCAGCTTATACAACAGTTATGGTTCGGACCGAACCAGATACACCGGGTCATGGAGCTTTTAGCATGATAATAGTTCCTACTGATAATCCGGGTTACAAAATAGTAAGAGAAACACCAGTTCTCGGAATTAATGGCGGTCACTACGAAGTTGAATATGACAATGTAAGAGTCCCAGAAGAAAATCTTCTAGGTCCAAGAGGACATGGTTTTATTATTGCCCAAAGAAGACTTGGTCCAGGAAGAATATTTCATTGCATGCGGTGGTTAGGTCAAGCGCAAAGAGCTTTTGACTTGTTGTGTAGACGATTACATGAACGAAAAACATTTGGCACATCTTTAGCTGAGAAACAGTTAATGCAAAAGTTTGTATTCGATAGTGCTTGTGAGATCCAGGCAAGCAGACAACTAACTTTAGATGCAGCTAAGCGTATTGATCAGGGCGATGATGCGAGAATTGAGATAGGGATGATTAAAGTAGTTGGTGCTGAAATGCTTCACAATGTTATAGATAGAGCCATACAAGCACACGGAGCGAAAGGCCTAACTGATGATACTCCTTTAAGCTTAATGTATCGTCATGCGAGAGAGGCTAGAATCTATGATGGGCCTGATGAAGTGCACGTTCAGTCTGTAGCGAAAAGGATTCTAAGAAATTATGAAAATAACGGGGCTGGTTGGGACTTTGGTGAAAGGGATGCCAGCTTAGAAGAAAAATAAGGAGACAAAGACATGACGGAGAATATAGACCCACTAGCGAATATTTTTAATGAAAGGGTGCCCAAAGACATAAATGACTTTAGGAATATTCTAGAAGAAGCAATAGAATCAAGTGGAGCAAACAAAAATCTTCCAGAGATTGGCAATTATCTTACTGAAGTCGAGATTGCTAAAAAAGAAGATCACTCACTAACTACTGATATTCATATACCTAGAGGCGAAGGACCTTTCCCTATATTGGTTTATTTCCATGGCGGTGGTTGGATTTCAGGTAGTCCTAAATCACATCGGAAAATATGCCATCGATTTGCTGAGGCAGGATTCTTAGTTTTTAATGTTGATTATGCCTTAGCCCCTGAAAACCCTTTTCCACAGGGTTTTGATGAATGTTGTGAATCACTTAGATGGGTTGTAGCTAATGCCGAAAAGTACAACGGAGACTCAAATAGATTATCAGTGGGAGGCGATTCAGCTGGAGGCAAGCTGACCGCTGCATGTGCTGCTTCATTAGCTAATGACAATGAAGTTGAAATAAAGAAAATACTTCTTATATATGTAGTTTTTGACTTTTCTTCTATGTGTCATGCATCAGATAATATTGTTGACACTCAAGCTTCAGATCTAATGATGGAGATGATGGT
>JAKUUL010000057.1 GCA_022447025.1 SAR86 cluster bacterium
TAGAAGAAGAGGTGGAGGACATAAACGTAGTTATCGGATTATAGATTTCAAGAGAAATAAATTTGATATTGAAGCTAAAGTAGCAACAATTGAGTATGATCCAAATCGTAGTGCTTTTATTGCATTGCTTTATTATTCAGATGGTGAAAAAAGATATATTGTTCAACCAGACGGATTAAAAGTGGGTGACATAGTTATTTCTGGTGAAAAAACTTCTCTGAAGACAGGTAATGCTATGATGTTAAAAAATATACCATCTGGACAATTTGTACACAATGTAGAGTTGGTTCCTGGTAAAGGGGCACAATTGGCTAGAAGTGCAGGTTCCTATCTTCAGATTATGGCAAATGATGAAGGTTTTACAACTTTAAAAATGCCATCTAGTGAGGTAAGGATGGTTCCTGAAGATTGTTTAGCTACGATTGGCATAGTAGGCAATAAACACCATGAATTAATTCAATCAGGTAAAGCTGGTAGATCTAGATGGTTAGGTAAGCGTCCTAAGGTTAGAGGGGTAGCAATGAATCCTGTCGACCATCCTATGGGTGGAGGTGAAGGTAAGAGTTCTGGAGGAAGACACCCAACCACTCCTTGGGGTAAACCTACAAAAGGATATAAAACTAGAAAGAAAAATAAGAAATCAGATTCTTTAATTGTAAAGAGGAGAAATAGTTAATGTCTAGATCGATCAAAAAAGGACCACATATTGATTTTAAACTTTTAAAGAAAATAGAGAAAATGGAGAAATCAAAAAAGAAAAGTGTTATTAAAACTTGGGCTAGAAATTCAGTAATAACCCCAGATTTTGTTGGACATACTTTTGCTGTTCATAACGGCAATAAGTTTATTCCTGTTTTTATAACTGAAAATATGGTTGGACATAAACTTGGTGAATTCTCTCCAACAAGAATATTTAGAATGCATTCAGGAGATAGGAAATAAAAGACTATGGAAATTATTTCAAAATCTAACAATATAAGACAGTCACCAAAGAAACTTAGAAAAGTTGCTGATTGCGTGAGAGGTTTGAATGTCAATAAAGCACTTTCTTCATTGAGACATATGGATGAAAAAGGAGCAGAAATTATTGGAAAAACGTTATCATCTGCTATTGCTAATGCTGTGAGCAATGAGAAATTTGATAAGGATATGAATAGTGTTATGATAAAAACAATTACTGTTGATGAAGGTCAGCCTTTAAAAAGATTTAGAGCGCGTGCACAAGGTCGTGCAAGTAAAATTAAGAAAAGAACTAGTCATTTAAAGATAATTATAGGATAATTAAATGGGACAAAAAACACATCCAAAAGGATATAGATTAGATGTAAATAAAGATTGGGAATCTAACTGGTTTTCTAAGAAGAACCAGTATGCTGTTGACTTAGCTCAAGATATCCAATTAAGAAAATATCTTAAGAAAAGACTTCAAGATGCATCAGTTTCATCTATCAATATTGAGAGAACTTCGCAATCGATCACAATTACACTTCATACCGCTAGACCGGGTATTGTTATTGGTAAAGGAGGAGAAGAAGTTGGAAGATTGAAAAAAGAAGTAGCAAAACTTTGTAATACAAACGATATCCAGTTAAATATTAATGAAGTTAAAAGACCTGAGTTAGATGCAGAGCTTGTAGGTCAGAATATTGCAAGTCAATTAATTAAGAAAATGGCATATAGAAGAGTCATTAATAAAACAATGCAGTCTACGATGAGAATGGGCGCTGAAGGTATAAGAATAAATGTTGCAGGTAGATTAGGTGGAGTTGAGATTGCAAGATCTGAAAGATTTATGGATGGAAGAGTACCGCTTCATACACTTAGAGCAAATATCGATTATGCTCTTGTTGAAGCACAGACTACATACGGAATTATCGGTATTAAAGTTTGGATTTGTAATGGGTTTAATAAAGCGAAGAGTAAATAATGTTAGAACCTACAAGAGTAAAATTTAGAAGAGTTCATAGAGGAAACAGAAGAGGTATGGCTAAAGGTGGTACTGAAGTCAATTTTGGTAGCTATGGATTGAAAGCAATGGAACCTGGTTGGATTACTGCTAGACAGATTGAAGCTTCAAGAGTTGCAATTTCTAGGTTTGTTAGAAAAGTTGGAAAGATGTGGATTAGAATATTTCCTGACAAGCCAATTACCAAGAAACCATTGGAAACAAGAATGGGTAAAGGAAAAGGTGCTCCTGAATATTGGGTAAGCAATGTAAAACCAGGGAGAATACTATTTGAAGTAGAAGGAATACCAAGAGATGTTGCACATAAAGCATTTAAAAATGCAGGGAGCAAACTACCTATTAAAACAAAATTAGTTGCAAGAAGAGGTTTAGATGAAAGTAAATGATTTAAGACAATTATCTGATAACGATTTACTTTCACGCTTAAACGATAACAAAGAAAGTTTACAAAAATATCGTTTTCAAAAATCTATTCAACAGTTAGAGGATCATCGATTGTTGTCAGATTTACGTAAAGAGAATGCAAAAATTAAGACAGTATTAAGAGAGAAAATGTTGAATAAGGATAATACTAATGGATAGAAATCGTCAAAAATTAGTTGGTAAGGTTGTATCTGATTCTATGGATAAAACTATAGTTGTTAGCGTGGAAAGATTAGTCAAACATAGACTTTATAAGAAATATATAAGACAATCAAAAAAATATTATGTTCACGATGAAGATAATTCTCATAAGAATGGAGATTTAGTTGAGATTATTTCTTCTAAACCGTTGAGCAAAACTAAAAGATGGCGTGTTTCAAGATTGACGGAGAAAAACGAGAAATAATATGATTCAACAGGAAACAAAGTTAAAAGTGGCTGACAATTCTGGTGCAAAAGTTGTGCAGTGTTTTAAAGTGCTGGGTGGTTCTAAGAGGAGATATGCTAGCATAGGCGATGTTGTTGTTGTGTCTGTGAAGACATCTATTCCAGGAGGAATGGTAAAAAAAGGAGATGTTTCTCGTGCTGTTGTCGTTAGAGTTGCGAAAGAATTACGAAGAAAAGATGGTTCATATATAAGATTTGATGATAATGCTGCTGTTTTATTAAATGAGCAAAATGAGCCAAGAGGTACAAGAATATTTGGACCAGTTGCTAGAGAATTAAGAGATAATGGATATATGAAAATTATATCAATGGCTCCAGAGGTTTTATAATGAAAATTAAAAAAGATATGGTAGTAAAAGTAATTTCTGGGAATTTCAAAGGTTTGTCAGGAAAAGTATTAAAAGTATTTCCAGTAAATAAAAGAATTATTGTTGAAGGAATTGGGTTAACTAAAAGGACATTGAAACCCTCTCAAGAAAATCCTAAAGGCGGATTTACTGAGAGAGAAAGATCTATACATATATCAAATGTTATGATTTTAGATAACAATGAAATCTCAAGAATTGGTTTTAAGCTATTGAAAGATAAATCAAAAGTAAGAGTTTCGAAGAGAAGCGGTAAGGACCTTGGTTAATTATGGCAGAAGCAACATATACTCCTACATATAAACAAAAATATCTTAATGAGGTAAGACCGCATCTTATTAAGACATTCAATTTAGAAAGTGTTATGGAAGCTCCAAAAATTGAAAAGATAACTTTGAATATTGGTTTAGGAAATGCCAAGAATGATTCTAAAGCGCTAAAAGCAGCTTTGGATGAATTAATGTTAATTACAGGACAGAAACCTATTGTGACTAAAGCAAAAAAAGATGTTTCAAATTTTAAGATCAGGAAAGGATTTCCTGTTGGCTGTAAAGTGACATTAAGAAAGAATTATATGTATGAATTTTTAGAAAGATTATGTGCTGTAGCCCTTCCAAGAACGAGAGATTTTAGAGGTTTATCTAGCAAATCATTTGACGGTCAAGGAAACTATAGTTTTGGAATTAAGGAACAGGTTGTATTTCCTGAGATTGATTATGATAAAGTTGATACTATTAGAGGTATGGATGTGATTATTACAACCTCATCAGACAATGATGAGATTTCATATGAAATGTTAAGAGCAATGGGACTTCCTATTAAAGAAAAAGGCACTGAGATAGAAGAAGAAGTTCCGGTAAGAAAAGCTCCTCCAGTAGAAGAAGCTCCGGTAGAAGAAGATAAATTAAACGAGGAAAAAGATGGCGAAAAAGTCTAAAATTTCAAGAGAAAAGCATTTAGCAAAAAAAGTTAAGAGACATTATCTTTTAAGAAAAGAATTAAGGGATTTAATTAAAAATCCAAAGACTTCTGAAGAAGACAAATTAAATGCAATCAAAAAATTACAAAAACTTCCAAGAAGTTCTAGTCATGTTAGGCTAACCAACAGATGTTTAGTATCCGGCCGTCCGAAGGGATACATGAGAAAATTTGGTTTATCAAGAATAACTTTTAGAGAATTAGCACTTAAAGGAGAGCTTCCTGGTGTAACAAAGGCAAGCTGGTAAGGAGCATATTTATGTCAATGACAGATCCAATAGCAGATTATTGTACAAGAATAAGAAATGGTTATTCTTCTAAGAAGAGATGGATAGATATTCCATCCTCTGAATTAAAGAAAAGAATTTCTCTTGTTCTAAAAGAAGAAGGATATATTGATAATTTTGTATTTGTAAATAAAGAATCAAAAAAAGAAGATATTAGAATCTTTTTAAGATATGATAATGATGTACCAGCTATTACTACTATTGAGAAGATTAGTAAGCCTGGAAAAAGAGTATATGTATCTGTTGGTGATATTCCTAGAGTCTTGAATGGACTAGGAATTAGTGTTATTTCATCTTCAAGAGGAGTGGTAAGTAATAAGGTGGCAAGAGAATTAAAAGTTGGAGGAGAGTTGCTTTGCAACGTTTGGTAGAATGTCAAGAGTAGGAAATAATCCAATTATAGTTCCAGAAGGTGTAAAAATAGAGAAAAATAGCTCTAGTTTGCTCATTAATGGTCCTAAAGGAAAATTATCAGTGAATCTTTTTGAAGAACTAGATCTGAAAATTGATAAAGATTCAATTGGAGTATCTGTAAAAAATGATGATACGCATTCAAGAGCTATGCATGGTACAGTGAGACAATTAATTTCTAATGCAATTGAGGGTGTTAATAGTGGTTTTTCAAAGCATTTAGAGATTGTAGGTGTTGTTTATATTGTAAATTTTATTGTTATTCTACTTAAATTTCTTTTAGGTTTTTAACTTCATATTATATACCAACTTCCTTATG
>JAKUUL010000058.1 GCA_022447025.1 SAR86 cluster bacterium
TACCTCTTCTAATCTTCCGAGCTCCGCAAAAGCTGAAAGTTGGTGTTGAAGAATCGTTGCAGAAATTCTTAACACCTCTTCAGCATCAAGAGTTCCATCAGTATCAATATCAACTATCAACCTATCTAAATTCGTTCTTTGTTCTACCCTTGCATTTTCAACAGTATAAGAAACTCTCTTTATTGGAGAATAAGTAGCATCTAGCCTTAATAAGCCAGCTTCTTGCCCTTCATCTTCTGAAAGAGGTTTGACTGGAACAAATCCCCTTCCTCTAGTGACTTTTAACGTCATATTAATAGATCCTTTATCTGTAAGAGTGGCTATAAGGTGATCAGGGTTAATTATTTCAACCCCAGCAGGAGTATCAATATCTCCAGCAACTAACTTCCCTTTAGATTTCTTAGAAACCTTTAACTCCGATTCCTCAGATTCCAATAATCTTACTGACAGTTCTTTTAGGTTTAGAAGAATATCTATAACGTCTTCTTGCACTCCTTCAATAGTTGTATATTCATGCAAAACGCCATCTATTTTTACTTCTGATACAGCAGTTCCTGGCATTGAAGAAAGCATGATACGTCTTAAGGCATTTCCTAACGTGTGTCCAAAACCTTGTTCCAAGGGTTCAAGAATTATCTTTGATCTTGTTGGCCCTAGTTCCTCTACCAAAATCTCAGTCGGTACAAGAAAATCTTTGATTATGTCGTAATTATCAGTCATTTTATTCCTCTTCAAATTATTTTGAATAAAGTTCAACAATAAGATTCTCATTAATATCAGAATCTAGTAAATTTCTTTCAGGAGCTGAACTAAATACTCCGGAAAAATCTGGTTTGTTTACTTCTAACCATTCGCACTCTGGTCTAGACGAAGAAATCTCTAATGCTTCTTGAATTCTTTTTTGTTTTTTAGCTTTTTCTCTGAGGTTAATAGAGTCTCCCGGTGATAATTGATAACTCGGAACATTTACAGTGGAGCCATTAACTTCAACCGCCTTATGGCTTACAAGTTGTCTAGCTTCAGCTCTAGTAGAAGCAAATCCAAGCCTATAAACTACATTATCTAATCTGCTTTCAAGCATCTGAAGAAGGTTATCACCTGTAACTCCTTTTTTTCGGGCGGCAGCTTTATAATAATTTCTAAATTGTTTTTCCATAACTCCATAAAGCCTTCTTACTTTTTGTTTTTCTCTAAGCTGAATACCATAATCAGAAATTCTGCCTCTTCTCCTCCCATGTAACCCAGGAGCTGTTTCTGAACGGCATTTAGATTCATAACTCCTTATTCCACTTTTCAAAAGCAAGTCTCTTCCTTCTCTTCGTGATAGCTTACTCTTTGGCCCTAAATATCTACCCATATTAAACCCTCCTTCTTTTAGGTGGCCTACAACCGTTATGAGGTATAGGAGTTACATCCGTAATTTTCGTTATTTTAAAGCCCATAGAATTTAAACCTCTTATAGCAGACTCTCGTCCAGATCCTGGTCCTCTTACTTCTATTTCTAAACTCTCAATTCCATTTAGTCTGATCTGTTCAGCTACTGTCTCTGCAGCTTTTTGGGCTGCAAAAGGTGTGCTTTTTCTAGATCCTCTAAATCCTTGGCCACCCGCACTTGACCAAGCAAGAGTATTTCCCTGCTTATCTGTTACATTAATTAGAGTATTATTAAAAGAAGCATGAATATGAGCTATTCCTTCGCTTACTTTCTTTCTTGTACCTTTTTTACCTTTTGCCATAAATCCTACCTTCTTATTGGTTTCTTAGGGCCCTTGCATGTTCTTGCATTGGTTTTTGTTCTTTGACCATTTACAGGGAGATGTCTGCGATGCCTAATTCCTCTATATGTCCCTAAATCTTGAAGTCTTTTAATATTTGTTGCTATATCTCTTCTTAAATCTCCCTCTATTAAATATTGACCAACTTCATTTCTTATTAACTCAAGCTCATCTTCTTTTAAGTCTCCTATTTTTGTGGAAGGTGAAATGCCTGTCTTAGAACAAATATCTAAGGCTCTAGTTTTGCCTATTCCAAAAATATAAGTTAACGAAATCTCAGCGTGTTTATTATCTGGGATATTTATACCTGCTACACGTGCCATATTTACTCCTATCCTTGTCTCTGCTTATGTCTAGGTTCTGAATCACAAATTACGTAAAGTCTTCCTTTTCTCTTAACTAGCTTGCAATCTCTACAAATTCTCTTTACTGATGCTCTAACTTTCATGTTTTATCTTCCACCCAAAGGGTTGTTTCCATACCCTTTTAAATTAGCTTTCTTAAGTAAAGACTCATACTGTTGGGACATTAAATGAGATTGAACTTGAGCCATAAAATCCATAACAACTACAACGGCAATTAATAATGATGTTCCACCTAAATAAAAGGGCACATTTGCAGAAACAATTAAAAACTGAGGCATTAGACATACCAAGATTAAATAACCTGAACCCCAAACAGTTAATTTTGTCATTACTTGGTCAATATAGTCAGCTGTTTGCTCTCCTGGTCTAATCCCAGGTAGATAAGCACCTGACCTTCTTAAGTTTTCAGATATATCTTTAGAATCAAACTGTAGTGCGGTATAGAAGAAACAGAAAAAAGCTATTAATGCTGAAAATAAAATGACATACAAAGGTTGACCTGGGCCTAAAGCAAGAGCGATTTCTTGAAGCCACTCTAATCCTTGGCCTTGACCAAACCAAGTAGAAGCTGAAGCTGGAAAAAGCAATATACTACTAGCAAATATAGCTGGTATAACTCCTGCTTGATTAAGTTTCATGGGGAGGTAAGAAGTCTGACCCTGAACCATCTTTCTTCCTTGCTGTCTCCTTGCATAATTTACCGTAACCCTTCTTTGTCCTCTTTCTACCCATACTATAAATGCAACAGCTGCAACTGCTACAAAAGCTATAGATAATAAGAGAATTAGATTTATGTCTCCTTGACGGGCTCCTTCAAATGCTTGTCCGATTGCTCTAGGTAATCCGGCAACAATACTTGAAAAAATTATAATTGAAATCCCATTTCCTATTCCTCTTTCAGTAACTAATTCTCCTAACCACATCAGAAAAACTGTACCTGTTACTAAAGATACAACAGCTATAAGCTGGAACAAGGGTCCTGGATCTAATGCTAGGCCTTGATTTTGTAGGCCTAGGGCTAAACCACTAGCTTGAAGAAGGGCCAATCCTACTGTTCCATATCTCACATAGGATGTCCTTAACCTTCTTCCTTCCTCTCCTTCCTCTCTAAATCTTTTCTTTAATGAAGGATTAGTTCCTTCCATTAAGCTCATTATTATGGATGCAGTTATGTAGGGCATGATGTTCAAAGCCATTATGCTCATTCTCTCCAATGCCCCACCAGAGAACATGTTAAATAAATCTAGTAAAGTTCCCTGATTTTGCTGAAATATTGAAGCTAATTTATCAGGATCAATTCCTGGAATCGGTATATGAGTCCCTATTCTATAAACAATAACTGCAAATAAAACAAACCTTAACCTCTTCCATAATTCTGAAAGGCCTTTTGTCTGTTGTGGAGAAGGATTTGCTGACATAACTAAACCTCTATTCTTCCCCCAGCGCCTTCTATTAAATTTTTAACAGAAGAAGTTGCTTTTATTCCTTTTAAATTTAATTTTGGACAAGTCTCAGTGTCTTTTATGACCTTAACTCTAAAAGTATTGTTATTAATTAAGTCCTCTTGCTTTAAAACTTCCATATCTATTTCTTCTTTTCCTAGTTTTATCAAAGAACTTAATCTTATCTCTTCCGAGAACCTTCCTTTTCTTGAAAAGAATCCATATTTAGGAACCCTTTTTTGTAGAGGCATTTGACCTCCTTCAAATCCAGGGCGAACTCCTCCTCCAGACCTTTGACCAAGACCTTTATGTCCTCTGCCGCTTGTTTTACCCAAGCCACTGCCTGTACCCCTCCCTCTTCTCTTTCGCTTAGCTGTAGTTCTTGAAGATAAGCTTTTGTGAGGAATCAAGTTATTTAGCTTTAAGGTATACCATTTCATAATTTATCTTCTATTCCTTAACTTCCAATAAATGATTTGTTTTATTGATCATGCCTCTATTTTCAGGTGTATCTTTAACTAAAACCACCTGCCCTAATTTGGATAAACCCAATCCTTTGATACAGTTTCTCTGATAGGTTTTGGAACCTATTAAACTTTTTACTAATTTTACTTGTATCTCAGAACTCATTTAATTCACTTCTTTCCTTTTCTTTCACTTACTGACTTTGGCGATTCCATCTCCTTTAGACCTTTCAGAGTTGCTTGCACAACATTCACAGGAGTCGTTGAGCCATAACATTTAGCTAAAACATCTTGAACTCCTGCTAATTCAAGAACAGCTCTCATAGCTCCTCCAGCAATAATCCCCGTTCCAGGAGCAGCAGGCTTCATGAAAATAATTGAAGATCCATGCTTAGCCTTAATGGGATAGTAAATTGTGTTTCCTTTTAGTTCTATAGAATCCATATTTCTTCTGGCGTTATCCAAGGCTTTCTGAATAGCTATAGGAACCTCTCTGGCCTTTCCTCTACCATAACCAACTTTTCCATTTCCATCGCCAACAACAGTTACAGCAGTAAAACCAAATACCCTTCCTCCCTTTACTACTTTTGCTACTCTATTTACTTGTACTAGTTTTTCTTCTAGAACTTCAGAGCCAAGACTTTCATTTGTTATATTTTTTTCCATTCCTAATCCTTATCTAAAATGACAATCCAGCTTCTCTAGCAGCTTCTGCAAGTGCCTTGACTCTTCCGTGGAACTTGTAACCTGCTCTATCAAAAGCAACTTTCTTTATTCCTTGATCTAAAGATCTTTCTGCAATCAATTTGCCTACTTTTGAAGCAGCCTCAATATTTCCATTGTTTTTACTCTTAGTATCTGATTCATTTGAAGAGGCAGCTGTAAGTACCTTTGATCCATCATTTAACATAACTTGAGCATAAATGTGCTTACTTGACCTAAAGACTGTTAGCCTGTGAACGTCTTTTGATCTGACAATTGATCTGG
>JAKUUL010000059.1 GCA_022447025.1 SAR86 cluster bacterium
TAATAAAAAAATATTAAAAAGAGAAGAGCCAGTTAGCAATGATGGAGAACATTACCCTCTTCCTTACTCGCGTGAAGGGAGTTGGGGTCTTGGGAAATCATTAAAATCCATTACCCACCCTTTAAGATCTGACTTACCTATATTTTTGGGAGCTGAAGGGCCTAAGAATGTAACCATGACTGCAGAAATCGCTGAAGGCTGGTTGCCACTTTATTATTCTCCTTATAGGCAAGAGGTCTATGCAGATCAGATTAAAGATGCCAAAGAGGGTTTTGAAATCTCAGCTGGGGTAATAATCAATATTTGTGACGATGTAGAAAAAGGATTAATACCCATAAAAAATAACTTGGCACTCTATATCGGTGGAATGGGAGCTGCTAAAAAGAACTTTCATACAGATCTAATGGGAAGAATGGGTTTTGAGGATGAAGCCAAGAAAATTCAAGAACTGTTCTTAGCAGGAAAAAGGACAGAGGCTGCCTTAGCTGTTCCGGATCAATTTGCTGATGAAATCTCTTTGGTTGGACCCAAAGATAGAGTTAAAGAAAGAGTAGAAGCCTGGAGAGACACACCGGTAACTTCTTTATTAATTTCTACCCATGATAAGGAAAGACTAAGAGAAGTTGCGGAAATAGTTCTGTAGATTTAAGAATTAGGTCTCGCAAAACCCCAATAGTTATACCCTGCAAATCTAGGTGTGCTTGGTAGATACATGGTATCTATTTCTTCTATATTAAAACCAGAGTTTTCTATTATTTCGGGGATATTTCTATGTAAGTTGCATCCCCCCGCAATTCTCTTCCATATGGGATTGATCCGTTTCTGCCATTTATAAACATTCTCATCTGGAGAAATTCCGTGCTCGCAAAAAATTAATTTTCCTTCTGGTTTAAGAACTCGTTTAATTTCTTCATTTGCTAAATCCACATCAGGGATAGTACACATGGTGTAGGTCAAAATTACAGTGTCGACTTTATTGTCAGGAAGAGGAATTTCTTCTGCGCCGCTTATTATAAAATCCACTTCCATTTTTTCTTCTTTGGCTACTTCTGCTGCCATTTTGTTTAACTCTTCTGAAGGATCTAAGCCCCAAAGTTTATTGATCTTAGATTTATCGTAGAAAGGTAAATTAAGTCCTGAACCAATTCCCACTTCTAATACATCTCCTTCGGCCAGTGGAACAACTTTTTTTCTTTGATAAACCATAGGCGGATTACTACAGCAACTATTCAATAGTTTAGGAAGGATATATTTATCGTATAGGCTCATTGATTAAAATTTTACCACTGTCGTTACTTAAATCTTAATTTGTAGACTCTTTAGGGTGCTCTAAAAAGAATTTGACTACTTCATCCCCCCAATGAAAAGGGTTCTTCTTACCGCAACCTAAATAACTCCCTACTCCAGGAAAACAATGGCCTTCCACTTTGCCTAAAAAACTAGATCCTGAACTTACCCAGTTGTAACTTATAAATTCAAAAACTGTTCCCTTTGGATTGGTAAAACGAACCCATTGATAATCTTTTTCTTTAAACAGGATTTCACTTTTATCCATACCCCATTCTTCACCGATTTTTTTTACTGTTTTTATTGCTCCAGTGTAATGAACTAGGGCATCTTTTTTGCCGTGTGCATATAAGACATCAACCTGTTTTCCTTTGAAGCAATTACCAAAGACATTTATTCGTACAGGTGCTTTGGTTAAGTCTTTAGGCCAACCAGCACCAAAACCGATTGGCGCCACTGAAGCTACCTGGTCAGCGTAATTGCAGACAAACCGCCAACTCATCCAAGACCCTTGTGAAAACCCCGTGACATGAATTCTTTCTTCCATGACATGAAAAACTTTCTTAACCCGATTCATGAAGTCAGAAATTTTAGAAACATTTTCCAGGCTGTATTCCCAAGATCTGCCGTATCTACCTTTATTTGCAGTTGGTTGAACAACTATATAGCCTTCATTTCCACCACGTTCAGCCAAATCAGTGTAATAGTCTTGAAAGTCTGCGGTCATTTGATAACCATGAATATCCACGATTAAACCACAGGCCTTAGTTAAACAAATCTCGGGTACATGTAGTGTGTACATTAGACCTTCACACTTTATATCTGTAGTACCTTTTCGAGGTGAGGAAATACAATTATCAGCAACGAGCTCAGGAATACTTATTGTTGCAGGCCAAGGGACTTTAGAGTCTGCTACAAGATAACCTGATGTTGAAATATTTAATAATAAAAAAGTGAATAGTATAAAAGTAAGTTTTTTCATTTCTTTGCAAGCTTTATAAGACTAAGATTATGAAGTAAATATCAACAATACAAAAATCACAAGGAAAAGGTTAATGAAAAATTTTGAAGGAAAAACTGCTGTGGTGACTGGTGCTGCTAGTGGCATAGGATTCGGTCTGGCTGAAAAATTTGCTCAGCAGAAGATGCAGGTAGTTTTAGCAGATGTAGAAGAAGAGGCTTTAGATAAAGCAGTGGAGCAACTCAGGCAATATCAGCATCGGGTAGTAGGCATAAAAGCCGATGTACTTATTGAAGAATCTGTTGGTGAACTTTTTGCACGAGCTAAAGAAGAGTACGGAAATATACATATCCTTTGTAATAATGCAGGAATCGGAGCTAATTCAGGAGATAAGGCTATATGGGAAATAGAGAAAAGTGATTGGGAATGGGTAATGGGAGTCAATCTTTACGGCGTTCTTTATGGCATTCAAGCTTTTCTTCCGCATATGATAGAACATGGAGAAGAAGGCCATGTGGTTACTACTGTGTCTTTAGCTGGTCTTATATCTGGAGCTGGAACCTATGGCGTGAGCAAGCATGCAGCCTTAGCTTTAACGGAGGGATTGAATAGAGATTTAATTGCTAGAGATTCTAAGATAGGAGCTTCTGTATTGTGTCCGGGTTTTGTGAATACAAATATCATGGATTCGGAAAGAAATAGACCTTCTCATCTAAAGAAAAAGAGCGAACCTGTGGTAAATGAACCACAAGCGGAAATATTTAATTTGTTGCTTAAACAAGGCAAAGAACCCAATGAAATCGCAGAAATTGTTTTTCAAGCAATAAAGGATAATGTTTTCTATATACTTCCCCACCCTGCTTGGGATGATAATCTAAGAGCACACTTTGAAGACATTCTTGCTAGAAAAGAATTAATACCCCCTAGTGTTAATGATTTAGCAGAGTTCTTTAAGCCAAGAGAAGATGGAGAGAAGTATTAAGCCGTTTTAATACCTGAAGTGTCTGATTTGCTCTCCGCTTTTACCGATTTCGGTCATAGCATTTATACCTATCTCCAAATGCAGATCAGACCATTCTTCAGTAACGCCTTTATCTGATTCTTCAGTTTTAACCCCGTCAGGTGTAACAGGCACATCAGATACCAAGAGCAAAGCACCCCGAGCGATCTCGTTATAATGCCCAACTACAAAAATTGTTGAGGTTTCCATATCTATTCCGATGCAAGTGGATTTTTTTAACCTTTTTAAAAAAACTTTATCGTGCTCCCAAACTCTCCTATTCGTAGTAAAAATTACTCCCGTTCTGTATTCCTGACCGCTTTCGATAACCTTATCTGAGACAAACTTATGCAACTTAAATGAAGGCAAGGCAGGAACTTCGGGCGGAAAGTAATCGTTACTTGTTCCTTCGCCTCTTATGGCTGCTATCGGTAAAATGAAGTTGCCAATCTCGCTTCGTTGCTTTAAACCACCGCATTTACCCAAAAACAATACCCCACTAGGATTACAGGCCACCAACAAGTCCATTATTGTGGCTGCGTTAGGAGAACCTATGCCATAGTTAATGATGGTTAAACCATCAGAGTTAGTAGCGGCCTGCATAGGTTTTTTTTCTCCGTAAATATCCGAATTGAACTTATTAGCAAAGTTTTCTACATAATCCGAAAAATTAGTTAATAAGATGTGATGACCGAACTTATCCAGAGGCATTCCCGTATACCTGGGTAACCAATCTTTAGCTATATCTAGCTTGTTTTCCATACGTCCCATGAAAGCATGCTACTCGATTTAACAATAAATACAATTTTAGTAAATTTTTTTTAGAGTTCTGAAATCCAAGTATATAGATCGTCAGCTATCACATATTGGCCATTAACATTTGGGTGGATACCGTCTGGTAGCATCAACTCTTTATTTAAAACAATTTCTTTATTAAGCATAGAAGGAACCAGTTTTGCATCAAATTTAGTTGCAACTTCTTCATAAATTCTTGCAAGCTTTTCTTTGTATTTGGTTCCATAATTTGGTGCAACTACAATTTG
This sequence comes from SAR86 cluster bacterium, assembly GCA_022447025.1. Taxonomy (GTDB): domain Bacteria; phylum Pseudomonadota; class Gammaproteobacteria; order Magnimaribacterales; family Magnimaribacteraceae; genus AEGEAN-183. Next base: position 4,292 of record JAKUUL010000059.1, read on the forward strand.
CATAATAATGATTGCGACCTCCTTTTCTTTAGCCAGCTCACAAATTCTTATTAAGTTTGATCTCACTCTGGATGCTGGATAACCTCTCAGTGCATCATTGGCACCAAGTTCTATAAATAAAAAGTCTGGGGAAAAACCATTTAAGAGAGCAGGAAGTCTTGATAGCCCTCCTTTTGTGGTCTCTCCAGATAAACTTGCATTAATTAATTTGAGCTGTTTGTTATCAGCATCTAGTTTTTGTTGGACTACCTTTACCCATTGTTTTTCAGAAGGAATGCCGTAACCAGCACTTAAACTATCTCCAAGGATAAGCATCTTCTTTTCAGTATCTGAAAATATATGTTGAGAACCCAGTAACAAGAACAGAATTACTATAAAATTGCACTTCTTCTGGAAATAGACAAATTTCTTCACATTGATTAATAGTTCTATGATTATTAAAACACGTAATTTAACAAAAAAGGTTCCTTCTGAGGAAGGGGAATTAATTATCCTAAATGATATTAACTTAGAACTTGAAAAGGAAAAGTCTCTTGCTGTAGTTGGTCCGTCAGGTTCTGGTAAATCTACTCTATTGGGCCTTTTAGCGGGCTTAGATTCTCCTTCGTCAGGCGAGATATTCTTAAACGATCAA
>JAKUUL010000006.1 GCA_022447025.1 SAR86 cluster bacterium
GCGAGCCAGTAAATCCCTGACAAATCACCTTAGTATTTTTACTTAATAGAATACTCAAGATGCGCTCCCTTTAGAGGCCTCTACCACCAACTTAGCTGCATCTTCCAACCCAGAAGCACTGATTATATTGAGTCCGCTCTCAGCCAGTTTATCTGACCCTATCTCTGCATTATTACCTTCAAGCCTTACAACCACTGGGACATTAACTCCAATTTGTTCTACTGCTTCAATTATTCCATCAGCAATAACATCGCAACGGACGATACCTCCAAAAATATTGATAAGAACAGCCTGAACAGCCTTATCAGATAATATTATCTTAAAAGCTTCTGAAACTCGTTCTGAATCAGCAGCTCCACCTACATCAAGAAAGTTAGCCGGCTCACCCCCATGAAGCTTAATAATATCCATGGTTCCCATGGCTAAACCCGCACCATTCACCATGCAACCTATATTGCCTTCTAAAGATACATAACTGAGATTCCATTTAGAAGCATGTGACTCTCTTTCGTCTTCTTGAGAAATATCATTCATTTCAGCTAGAGATTCCTGTCTATACAAGGCGTTTGAATCAATGTTTATTTTTGCATCTAAACAGATTAAGTCTCCTTCAGATGTTATGACTAGTGGATTAATCTCTAATAATGATAAATCTTTCTCAATAAACATCTTAGATAAAGAAAGATACAAATCTTTAAACTGTCCTTTTTGAATTTCATTTAATTCCAGTTTTGTTGCTAATTCATTAGCTTCACTAGTTGAGGGTCCTTTTAAAGGATCAATTGCAACCTGAAAAATCTTTTCTGGAGTAGTAGCGGCCACTTCTTCTATATTAACGCCCCCCTCTTTTGATGCCATGAAGACTAACCTTTGAGAAGCCCTATCTATGACAGCACCTAGATAAAGTTCTTCAGCTATATCAGTACATTCTTCAACTAATATCGTATTTACGGGCTGTCCATTATCATCTGTTTGGTAAGTAACCAAGTTCTTGCCTAACCACTTCTGAGCAAAAGCCACTGCTTGCTCAACTGTATCGACTAATTCAACCCCTCCAGCTTTACCTCTTCCTCCAGCGTGAACCTGTGCCTTAACCACCCATCTATCACCTTTTAAAGAATTAATAGCTTCTTTAATTTGCTCAGAGTCATTAACTGGGATGCCGTTAGAGACGGATATACCGTATTCTCTAAAAAGAGCTTTAGATTGATACTCATGAAGATTCATTTTCTTTTCCTATTATTTAAATGAATTGCTTTACCTTTTGATGACAACACAGCCTCATGCAATGCTTCAGAAACTGTGGGATGACTAAACATGATTGAACCTAACTGCTCTGAATTTAAATTAGATTCCATTGCTATTAGACCTTGCTGAACAACATCTGCAGCTGAAGGGCCCAAAGCATGAACCCCAATTATGGAATCATCTTCTTGATTGACCACTACCTTAACAAAGCCACTTCCTTCATTAGAAGTTAATGCTCTAGCATTGGCTTGAAAAGGAAAGGTGCCCACTTCAACTTTTATATCTTTTTTTAGTGCACTCTTTTCAGAGTATCCTGCCCAAGCTATCTCAGGATGTGTATAAATTACGAAAGGGATATTTTTATAATTAATACTGGAATTTTTTCCAGCAATTTTTTCCGCAACCATGATCCCTTCTTGAGACGCTTTATGCGCTAACATTGGACCTCTAACTAAATCTCCAATGGCATATATATTTTGTACATCGGTTTGACAGAACTCATTGACTCTCACAAAACCTTGATCTTCTAACTCTATACCTAATTTTGGATCAAATAGACCTTCAGAAGCGGGCTTCCTTCCTACAGCAAAAATAACTTTGTCTACTTCAAGATCACCTAACTCTTTATTACTTAAGATCATTCTTACTTTATTTTCAACTAGCTCTAGACTTTCTACCTCCGTCCCTAAATGTATATTTAGACCTTGTTTACTAAATACTTTTAGAGCTTCTTTTGAGACGGCATCATCGGCATTAGGTAGGAATTCTGTTAAAGCTTCACATATAGTTACTTCGGAGCCCAGTCTAGACCACACGCTACCCAGCTCGAGTCCAACAGCCCCAGCTCCAATAACAGCAACTCTATTAGGTACTTCCTCTATCCTTAATGCTCCATTTGAGCTTAACAGTAATTTTTCATCAAAAGGAAGGCCCGGGAGCTCTATAGGTTTTGACCCAGAAGCTAAAATGATATTTTCAGCAGTTATATTTGAATCATCACTTTCGCTAATTATTTGTAAAGTGTGTTCATCTGCAACGTATGCTTGACCTTGGATTACATCTATTTTGTTAAGCTTGAATAATCCAGCTACTCCTTTGCTCATTGTCGAAACTATGCCATTCTTTCTTTCATGCATTTGATTAAGATCAAACGAGATTTTCGAAGCTTTTATGCCATGAACCTTAAGATTTTCATTAGCATTTAAAAGAACTAACGAGCTCTCCAAAAGAGCTTTAGAAGGAATGCAACCTACGTTTAAACAAGTACCTCCTAAAGCAACCTCTTTCTCTTGAGTCACCTTTTCTACGCAAACAGTTTTTAATCCAAGCTGAGCACAGCGTATAGCTGAAACATAACCTGCAGGACCCGAGCCTATGATTGCTACATCATAGTTATTGGCCATAAAACTTCTCCCTTATATCTCCTTTAGCCCTTTCTATTGATTAGCTTTTTCCTGATATTCGATATTGCTTCTGTGGGATTTAGTCCCTTTGGACATACTGAAACACAATTCATTATTCCATGACATCTATAAAGGCTAAAGGCATCATCTAAATCGTCTAAACGTTCCTCCGTTGCTTGATCTCTAGAATCCGCAATAAATCTCCAAGATTGAAGAAGTGCAGCCGGACCAAGAAATTTATCTGGATTCCACCAAAAGGAAGGACAGGCTGTTGAACAGCAACCACATAAGATGCATTCGTAGAGTCCATCTAATTCCTCTCTTTCTTCTGGAGACTGCATTCGTTCTTGTTCGGGGTCTTCATCTTTGGTTATAAGATATGGCTTAACTTTCTCTAACTGATCAAAGAACTGTTTCATATCAACTATTAAATCTCTCACCACGGGAAGTCCAGGCATTGGTTTTAAGACTAATTTATCTCTTTTTACGGCTTCAGAAAGAGGCGTCACACATGCCAGACCGTTTTTTCCATTTATATTCATTCCATCAGATCCACACACCCCTTCTCCACAAGACCTTCTAAAAGAAAGGGAAGTATCTTTCTCTTTAGCTATAAGAAGAGCATCCAGAACCATTAGATCTTTATTCACAGGTACTTCTATTTCAATATCTTGCATGTATGCCTTTTCATCTTTACCCGGATCAAAACGATAGATATTTAAGGTAAGCGTTTTAACTTCTTCTAATGGTATTGTTGCACTCATTAATATGACCTCTCTGAAGGTTGAAAAGCTTGGACGGTAGTTGGCCTAAAATTGACATCTCTTTTTGAGACAGTTTTGGTAGAAGAAAAATAAATAGAATGCTTTAACCAGTTATCGTCATCTCTTTCAGTATAGTCATCTCGTGCGTGCGCACCCCTACTTTCTTTCCTCTCATTTGCGGTTATTGCTGTTGCCTCTGCAACTTCAAATAAGTTTTGCATTTCGAGTGCCTCGATTCTAGCTGTATTAAAGGAAGCTGATTTATCAGATAAATATATGTTTTCTACAGCTTCTCTTGAGTTACCTAAATCCTGTATTCCTTTTTCCATAAGATCTTCTCTTCGAAAAACGCCGAAGTTATTTTGCATATTATTCTGCATCTCCTTTTTCAATTCATCTGTTTCTTTGCCTCCTTGGGAAGCATTTAGTTTATTAAGTCTACTCAAGGCCTGCTCTATATCTTCATTAGAAGAAGGCTTTAAATTTGCACCTTGCTTAAGAGATTTTTCAATAGAAATTCCTGCAGCCCTACCAAACACAACTAAATCTAGTAATGAGTTTCCGCCTAGTCTATTACCTCCATGAACAGAAACACAAGCGACTTCTCCTGCAGCATAAAGTCCGTTTACAACTGAATCTGCGCCATTTTTTATAGTAGTAACTTGACCTTGAATATTAGTTGGAACTCCTCCCATCATATAGTGACAAGTAGGTACTACAGGAATTGGTTCAACTGCAGGGTCTACATGCGCAAATGCTTTAGATAGTTCTGTTACTCCAGGTAACCTTTTATGCACCACCCCAGGACCTAAGTGATCGAGTCTTAACATGATGTGATCTTCATTTGGACCACAACCTCTTCCCTCTAGAATTTCTTTAGCCATTGCTCGAGAAACTACGTCTCTGCTTGCTAAATCTTTGGTGTTTGGCGCATATCTCTCCATAAACCTCTCGCCATCTTTATTAATTAAATATCCTCCCTCGCCTCGACAGCCCTCAGTTACTAGGGTCCCATGCCCATATATGCCCGTAGGATGAAATTGCCACATCTCAATATCTTGCACAGGAAGTCCTGCACGTAGTGCCATACCTATTCCATCTCCTGAGTTAATAAGTGCATTTGTAGTGGAAGCGTAAATTCTGCCAGCTCCCCCAGTTGCTAATACAGTTGCCTTAGATCTTATATAGAAAATTTCTCCGGATTCTATTTCAAAAGCTACTACTCCAGTAACTTCATCTTCAGAATTAAGAACAAGATCTATTGCAAACCATTCATTTAAAAAATTGGTTCCTGCTTTTAAATTTGCTTGATAAAGAGTGTGCAAAAGACTATGACCAGTCCTATCTGCTGCTGCACATGTTCTAGAAGCTTGTCCACCTTTACCATAATCCTTAGATTGGCCACCGAAAGGTCTTTGATAAATTCTTCCTTCCTCTGTTCTGGAGAAAGGCATCCCCATATGTTCTAGTTCGAAAACAGCCTTAGGGCCTTCACTGCACATATATTCAATGGCATCTTGATCTCCAATGTAGTCAGACCCCTTAACAGTATCAAACATGTGCCATCGCCAATCATCTTCAGGATCATCGCTTTGGATTGCACAAGTAATCCCACCTTGGGCTGATACAGTATGCGACCTAGTTGGAAATACCTTTGAAATAACTGCAGTGTTCAACCCTGACTCTGCTAATTGCAGAGAAGCTCTCATTCCAGAGCCTCCACCTCCTATGATAATTCCATCAAAATCTTTAATAGGTAGGTCTTGAGCTTTTATGATTTCATCAACTTTCATAATGTTTACCAAACAATTAATAATGACCAAAGGGTTATGGAGCCTATTATCAAAGCACAAGATATCCTGTAAAGCTTGTTAATAGTAGGTCCAAAATTTCCCAATCTAGCCAAGGTTAAATAATCAGTACCTATAGCCCAAGTACCTATCCAAGTATGAACACCAAAAGACAAGAGAAATATTGTAGTAGATATCTTCATTACAACATTCTCAAACAAGCCATTCCACAACACAAAAGTTAGTGGTGCATGGCTAACGATAAAGAAAGTTAAAAAAGCAAAATACCCGAAAAGAATTAATGAGCTTATTCTTACTACAAGAAAGTCATTAGTTCCGGACCCAAATATTCCTTTCATATTAAATAAATATTTTTACAAACAAGAAGCTTGCTACCAATAAAAAAATTAAATTATAGATCCATGAAATGATCGTTCCTGATTTAAGTTCTTCTCCTATACCAAAAAAATCAGATAACACCTTTTTTATACCAAGCAAAGAATGATAAAGAAAACCAACTAGAAACAGATAAAACACTGCCTTAAGAGCAAGAAGATTATTTAAATCTGCTACCAGACTTAAGAATTCACCTTCAGAAGATAATGAACGGTCGAACATCCACACAGAAGTTATAAAAATACAAAATAATGCAAACCCTGAAATTCTGTGCAATATTGAAGAAACTCCAATTATAGGTAGGTCTGTTGCTAAAGGGTTTAGGTAAATTGGACGCTTGTCTTCTTCTTTCATCAGGCTTTCTAAGCTGTAATGGGCTGGGATTATAATTTGGCAGTAAGCCTAATGCTATAAAGTTTTTTCTGCTAACTTGCTTTTGCTAATGTATGAGGCAATTAAGAAAACAAGAGCGAAGATAGGCAGGATTATTAGGAAAGGAAGTACTGGTGAAGCTTCGTATAAAAAACCACCTAAAAGAGGTCCTATAGAAAACCCCAATCCAGGTGCAACCATAGCTAAACCTACTGCAGCTCCTTGACTTTCCGAATCTGCATTTAAAGAAGCAGCTGCTGTATATCCTGGAGTCCCTAAGCCCATTCCAAGTCCAATGATAGACATTCCGAATACATAAATAATGAAATTGTCGGCGGACACTGCTACTAAGGTACCAATTATAAAGAAAGGAGTTGACCACTGAACCAGTCTAATGGGTTGTATTTTAATTTTTTGAACGATAGTTAATTGTGCAACTATTGAGGTCAGTGCCATAAATCCTAAAGCTATACCTAAACTTTGCTGAGTTACTAAAATTGATAATGAAAAAGTATCCTGAAGATAGAATGCTGTGATGGATTGAATGATCGCAAAAGATGAAAATATTAGTACGCCAGTTGATATTAGCATGAGATTTTTTTTGTCAAAATTAAATCCTTGCTGAGGGCTATTTTTTTCTTGTCTGACAAATGATTCGGGTAGATAAAAATATACAAAAAACAAAGCAAGCATCATAAGAAAAGACATTAACAAAAGAGGCATCAGTCGACCGTAAGGCGCCCATGCGGTTGGGAAAATAGCTGTATTAGCTAAGAGAAAAGCAATAAATGATACTAAGACTGGACCCAAGATAGTACCTACGTTATTAGCTGCTCCAAATTGCCCCATTCCTGCAGATCTATTTTCTTCGGTAGTAACATCAGCCACTGTAGCACCTGTTGCAGGTCTCATTCCTGCACCTAAAGCAGAATTAATAACTCTGGCTAACAGCATAAGAAAAATAAGGGTAGTGAAGGTGAAGTAACCTATTAGCCCTAAATAAGCTACCCAACAAAAAAGAAAGGTTGAAGCAATATATCCGACTAACCCTATTATAAGTACAAACTTCCTTCCTTTTCTGTCACTTAATTTACCCCAATAAGGAGTAAAAATTAGAAACATTAAAGCTGAGAAGGAAACTAGAGAAGTAATTAATTTAACACTAAAGCCTAGTTCACGACCTATAAGTGGCATAGTTTGCCAGTAAACAGATTGACCCATGCTTACAAAAATAACAGTTGGAATTAACAGGGTTATTATTCGTTTATTTCTTTCTTCTGAACTAATAGTTTTTACCTTCTATTCTTATCAATGCGCAACAAAAAAGCATACTCCATAGCCACTTCTTCTAAACTAGCAAATCTACCACTAACCCCGCTATGTCCAGCAGAAAGGTTTACTTTCATTAATACAGGATTATTAGACTTATTATATTCCCTTAATTTAGCGACATATTTAGCAGGCTCATAGTACTGAACTTGTGAATCCCATAATCCAGCGGTTACTAAAGTACTAGGGTAGTTAAGATCATCAATATTATCGTATGGAGAATATTGCATAATATATTCAAACTCATCTTGGTTTTCTGGATTCCCCCACTCATCGTATTCTCCTGTAGTTAGAGGAATTGTAGGATCAGACATCGTAGTAATAATATCTACGAATGGGACATTTGAAATGATACCGTTATAAAGTTCAGGTTCCATATTCATAATAGCGCCCATTAGCATTCCACCTGCACTTCCGCCAGCTGCATAAACCCTTTCATAATCAGCATACCCTTGTTTAATAAGTCCTTTAGTTACGTCGATAAAATCATAAAAGGTATTTAACTTTTTAAACATCTTTCCATCTTCATACCACTGCCTTCCAAGTTCTTGACCTCCCCTAACATGGGCAATAGCAAACACAAATCCTCTATCTAAAAGCGTAAGTCTGGTTGAGCTAAATCCGGGATCGATAGAATTACCATAAGAACCGTACCCATAAACTAAAAGGGGATTTTTACCTCGTTTAAATAAATCTCTTTTATAGACCAAGGAAACAGGTACTTTTGTACCATCTCTAGCCACAATAGCTTTTCTTTCAACTTTATAAACACTGGGTGAGAAAGTTCCTAGTACCTCAGCTTGCTTGAGTAGTTTTCTTCTGCCTGTTACTAGGTCATAAGAATAAACACTTTCAGGGGTTCGCATGCTTGTATAACCAAAATACAATTTCTTGCTGTCGTACTCGGGATTAGCTGCAAAATATGTTGAATAAGCCGGATCATTAAATTTAACTTTCCTCAGAAGTTTTCCTTTTGAGCTCATTACCCTAATTTGCCTCAAACCTTTTTCTCTTTCTAGTAAGACAATGTTTGAAGGATAGGTTAAAAAAGATTGCAACAAGACATCATCTCTGTGTGGAACTAATTCTTTCCAACTGGACTTCTTAGATGCATTTCTTAATGAAGTTTCAATTAATCTAAAGTTTTTTGCTTGCCAGTTTGTGAGGATAAGTAATCTATTAGCATCATCTTCTACTGAATAAAGGTGATCATCTTCTCTTTCAAATACCTTTATTGGTTCACTTTTTGGATTTGAAGCATCAATTAAAAGAGTTTCGCTACTTGTTGTACTTGAGATATCTATTTCTATGTATTTCATAGAACGAGAATTCCCAACGGTAACGTAAAAGGTTTCGTCTTTTTCTTCATACACCAATTGGTCTTGAGTTTGTTTATCTCCAATTTTGTGCCTATAGACCTGATAGGGAAGAAGGGTTTCTTCTTCCCTTAATACATAAAATAAATATTGACCATCAAGAGACCAGGCCATTGCACCAGAAGTATTTTTAATACTGTCATTTAGAAATTTTTCAGCTCTAATATCCTTTACTCTCAGCTCATATTTTCTTCTTCCGGTTGTATCCTCAGCTATAGCCATCAAATCTTCTGAAGGCGAGATGCTCCAATTAGATAGGGTGTAAAACTTAGATTCTTTAGCTAAAATATTTACATCTAAGATTACCTCTTCTTTCTTTGATTTAAGTTTCTTACGAACGTATATGGCATGTTCATTATCCGGTTCATACCTTCTAAAATACTCGTAGGTTCCAAAAGGAATGGGAACTGAATCTTCTTTTTTAGGAATTCTTGAAGTTATTTCTTCAAATAACTCGTCTCTCTGATCCAAATCAGCCTTAAACCACTCTTCTAGATACTTATTTTCTGATTTAAGGTGATTTATTACTTCTGGATTCTTTCTTGTGTCATCCCGCATCCAGTAATATTCATCAGTTCTTACTACTCCATGTGCCTCAAATTGGACAGCTTCTTTTTTTGGTTTCGGAGAATTCAATTCTTTCAAATCTCTTGCTTGTAGTTGATTAGGGCTAACAAAAAGAAAACAGACTAACAGAAAAAAGACAATTTTATTGTTATCCCTTGTCATTATTTCTTAGTTCTTTTGATCATTCTTTTTCTTTTCTTTTTTTGTCTTCCAGTCAATGTATTTGGTTTGTCTTTATAGGGATTATCGCTTTCACGTAATTCTATGAATAAAGGTGTAGATCTCAGTTTTAAATGTTCTCTGAAATAATTTTCTATATATTTTTCATAAGAAGAAGGAAGTTTTTTCAAGTTATTTCCATGAATAATAAATAAAGGAGGGTTTTTTCCTCCTTGATGGGCATATCTCAACTTTGGTCTAAATCTTCCTACTAATGGAGGGGGTTGTTTTTTTATGGCTTCATTTAAAATCTTATTGAGTGCTGATGTGTCAAAGTCCTTGCTGCTAGATAGGTAAGCTTCTTCAGCTAAATTTAATAATTCCTTTAAGCCTTTACCTTCTTTGGCTGAAATTAAAGTTACGCTTACAAACTTTGCAAAATTTAACTTTCTGAATATATGATCAGTTAAGTTAGATAATTCTTCTTTATTCAAAAGGTCAATTTTATTAGCCACAAGTAGAACCGGCTTTCCAATTGATAAAGCGAGTCCTAATAAATGCATATCTTGATCAACAAGTGGCTCTACAGCATCTAAAATATGGATAACAACATTGGACTTCTTAATTGCTTCTAAAGATTGTGAAATAGAAAATTGTTCCACTTTACCCTTGGCAGCACTTTTTCTTCTAACCCCTGCTGTGTCTATTAAAGTTATTTCTCCTTCTTTAACGGGAACTTCTATTGAGTCTCTTGTGGTTCCTGATTCTGAAGAAACTAAGACTCTTTCGAATCCTGATAATTTATTTAATAAAGTCGATTTACCAACATTTGGTCTACCCAACAAGGAAACAACTAAGTTATTTCTTTTTTCTAGGCTTGGTTCAGACTTTGGTGAAATTTCTAGTAGAGCTTTCTTTATCCTATCTAAACCTTGGTTATGTGCAGCGGAAATTATGACCTTATCTTGGAACCCTAGTTGATCAAACTCTGTACTGAATTCAAAATCTTTGGCGTTGTCTATTTTATTAACTATTAGCTTAACGGGCTTATTGGTTTTTCTTAGCTTCTTAGCGATTTCTTCATCAAGAGGTACCAATCCGTCTTTTCCGTCCACCATAAAAAACAAGAAGTCGGCTTCTTCAATTGCTAAATTTGTCTGTTTTATAACATCTTTACTTAGGTTTGAAGAATCACTTCCTAAGCCGCCAGTATCAATTAATATGGCTGAAGACATAGAGTCTCCCCCATACTGCCTATCTCGAGTTAAGCCAGAAAAATCAGCTACAAGTGCAGCTCTGGATCCAGTTAATAAATTAAATAAGCTAGATTTACCTACATTAGGTCTCCCAACAATGGCTACTATAGAAGACATGACTCAATATGTTCAGTAATGAAAAATAAGTAATTATAAAGAGTTATGTAAGAGATAAGAAAAACAACCTGCCTTTATCATCGGTTATTGCTAACTTGTCTCCTTCAGAAACTATTTCGACAATTGGATTCTTTGAAGCTCTGAATCTACCTAAGAAAGAACCATCACCGCCATTAATTATATGGATGTACCCTTCAAAATCACCAACAGCTATATTCCCTCTAACGCTTACCGGAGAAGTTAAGCCTCTTAACTTTAACCCTTCTTGTTGCCATAAAACTACGCCTGAAGACAAACCAAAAGCTTTTAAGATATCTTTATCATCTATAGCAACAACTCTAGATCTAACCTCAACTAAGTCTTTGGTGGTTGAAACCTTTTCTTGCCATATAGGCCTGCCCTGTTGCAGATCTATAGCAGTTATATGGCCTTGATATGAGGCTGACACTAACACATCACTGGCAACTACAACTTTCCCATCTATATCTACAATTCTTTCCAGCTCGGAAGCAGCTTCATTAATTGTGATGGGCAATTCTAATCTTACAGCACCTGAATCCGGGTAGATCATTGCCACTGTTCCATTTGCGAATCCTGTAAAAATAAACCCTTGTTCTAATATTGGAGTAGAAGTTCCACGCAGACTTAAGTTAGGTACAGTAACTTGGTGTATCCAGCTCTGCTCCCCATCATCAAAATCAAATCCCGTTACACTCCCATCTGCTCCCTGCGCAACAACAACACTGCCATTTGTAATCGGTGAAGAAAGTATTTCGCTAGTAGCTTGAGCTCTCCAAGTCTCTTCTCCATTTTCTTGGTTTAAAACTACTACTTCACCATCCAAAGTTCCATAAATAATTTTTCTAAAAGCAGTCTCTATTCCTCCTGAAGCTTGATCATCTGTTTCCTTTTCCCATAGCTTTCTTCCATTACTTTTTTCAAAAGCAAATAATTCTCCTTCAGCATTTATATAAAAAATTCTTTCTCCGCTTATAGAAGGAGAAATTCTCCCCTGAATTTTTTCTTTTCCTACCTTTGCATCCCACAAGCTACTGATACTGATCTTTTGAGTTATTTCTTCTAAGACAGCTGGAAGTTCTATTTCCTCTTCATCATCTCCCCAGAATTTCAACCCACTTAAAGAAGAACAGCCACTTAAAATTATTAGTGACAGGAAAATTGTAAAAAGCTTTAGGGTTTTATGCATTTCAGATATCCAGATTAGCTAATTTCATTTTTAAAATTGCTTCTACCGACTGACTTTGGTTTGATTCAAGTGCTTTGAGATAACTTAACTTAGCTTCTGCATAGGAGCCCAATTTTTCTTCAGCATCGCCTTTAACTTCATGTAGTGAACTACTCATATTTTCAGATTCGTTAATTATTTCTAAAGCCTTATTGGAATTATCGTTTGCTATCAAAACTCTAGCTAGTCTTAAACGTGCAGTTGCTTCAATTGGATCAAAATCTGACCCCCATTTTGAATCGTGCCTCTGCAATATCCACATAAGATGCTCTTCAGCTTTATTAAGATCTTCTTCTTCAACAGAAATTTTAGCAAGATGAAAAGTTACTAAATCTGCATAAAGTGTATTTGGATATTTTTTAATGATCTGGTCAGCTAATACTTTTTGATCTAAATCATCATCATTTAGTGAATTAACGAAAGATTCATACATGTCTGCAGAATCTTGTAAGTTACTTAATCTATTTTGTGACCAACTTTCCCACCCAAAAATTCCTGCACCTAACAAAACCAATGAAAGCAATATCAGATACTTATACTTATCCCACAAGGAACTCAGGAATTCTGTGTTCTCTTCTTCCGTTGAAGAAAGCTTAACCATTTGATTATTAGTATAGTTTTTTTAGTCTGTTTATAATTTGGTCCAAACTAAGGGTCTCTTGAGATTCTTTTATTGCGAGGTCCTTAATTGAGATCGTATTATCCTTTAACTCTTCTTCACCCACAATCAATGCGATTTTGGATCCTGATTTATCCGCCCTTTTAAATTGAGAATTAGCACTTGTGACCTGTAAGTTTACCTTCAAGTTAATAGTCGGAATTGCTTCTCTAATTTTTTCAGCATTGATAAGAGCATAGGAAACCGAGTCATCAGTTAGACATATGAAATTACAGTCGAGTTCAGTTTCTGTCGTTACATTATCCTTAGAATACTCTTTAACAAGTAAGATTAACCTTTCCAACCCCATAGAAAATCCAACTGCAGGGCTATCTTTACCGCCTAACTGGCCTACCAGGTCATCATACCTTCCCCCTCCACAAACAGTGTCTTGAGCCCCAAGATCTTTTGTTTTCCACTCAAAGACAGTTTTGTTGTAATAATCTAATCCTCTAACCAGCTTATCGTTTACCTCAAAATTAATATTTAATTTAGTAAGTAAATCTTTTAACTTATTGAAGTGATCTTCAGATTCAGAATCTAGCTGGTCTAAAATCGAAGGTGCATTAACTAAAATTTCTTTAATTTTTTTAGATTTAGAATCTAAAATTCTAAGTGGATTTTCTGTTAGTTGTCTTTGTGAATTTTTATCTAATTCGCTAGAAAATGATTGAAAGAACTCTTGTAAAAGATTTTTATATTTTTTTCTAGTATCTGAATTGCCTATACTATTTATCTCTAAATTAACCTGGTTTTTTATCCCTAGAACATCCCATAAGTTAGTAGCCATCATCATTAGCTCAGCATCTACATTATGGTTATCTATACCAAAAACTTCCGCACTAGCCTGATGGAATTGCCTGGATCTGCCCTTTTGGGGTCTTTCGTACCTAAACATCGGGCCCATATACCAGAGCCTTGGAGAATCAACTCTTAAAAGATCATTTTCTAAACAAGCTCTCACACAACCTGCTGTACCTTCTGGCCTTAAAGCAATGCCATCTCCATTCCTGTCTTCAAATGTATACATTTCTTTAGAAACAATATCTGTTGATTCCCCTACAGACCTAGAAAACAATTCTGTCTGTTCTACTATAGGAAACCGAATTTCATCATAAGCATATGAAGCAAAGATAGATCGAATACTTGCCTCTACAAATTGCCAAACTGAAACTTCGCTTGGGGTCACATCATTCATGCCTCTTATTGTTTTAAATTTAGTCATTTCTCAATCTGATTTTGCTATAAGTGTTTCCTGATTATCCTTTTGCTTGTTAATTTTTTCTCTTATTAAAGATTCAAGATGATCAACTAAATTTTCACTTTCTATTTTATGATCAGGCTTGCCATCAACATAAATTAAGTTTTTTGGTGAAGCACCAGTTACGCCCAAAGCTACATGTTTAGATTCACCCGGACCATTTACGTAACATCCTATTACCGCAACATCCAAGTCTTCAGCTACATTTTCAAAACGTCTTTCAAGTTCGTTCATCGTTCCTATAACATCAAAATTCATCCTTGAACAACTAGGGCAAGCAATGAAATTAATTCCTCGAGATCTTAGCTTTAAACTTTTGAGTATGTCGAAACCTACTTTTATTTCATTCTCTGGTTCAGAGGCTAAAGAGATCCTTATGGTATCTCCTATTCCTTCCAACAACAGTGATCCCAGGCCTATAGCAGATTTAACAGTTCCTGACCTAAAGCCTCCAGCCTCAGTAATGCCTAAATGAAGAGGTTGTTCAATTAGTTTAGAAATCTTTCTATAGCTATCCATAGTAAGAAAAACATCAGAAGCTTTAATACTCAGTTTGAAGTTATTGAAGTTAAGAGACTGTAAAATTTCAACATGATTCATAGCTGATTCAACTAATGCATCTGCAGTTGGCTCTCCGTATTTTTTTTGTAGCTTCTTCTCTAATGACCCCGCATTAACTCCAATTCGAATTGGTACGCCATGATCCTTCGCTGAAGAAACAACTTCTTCTACCTTTTCTCTTTTTCCTATATTGCCTGGATTTATTCTCAAACAATCTGCTCCGTTCTTAATTACTCCTAAAGCTAGTTTATGATCAAAATGAATATCTGCTATAAGTGGTACTTTTGATTCTTTCTTTATTTTGGAGAAAGCAGCAAGAGAGTCTTCGTCTGGTACGGAAATCCTTACCAAGTCAGCTCCAGTTTCTTGGAGGCTATTAACTTGAGCTAGAGTAGACTTCACATCTCGAGTATCAGTGTTTGTCATACTTTGCACTGAAATAGGAGCTCCCCCTCCAATAGGAACATCACCAACCATTATTTGCTTGGATTTTCTCCTTTTAATTTGACAAGGTAAATTCACTACATCTCCCTTCAGGTAAGACCAAACAACTTACATTAGTTTTAACATTTGTGGTAGAGGCAAGGCTAACTTTTACATCATTGTAAAATAACTCTACTCTTTTACTATTTCCTATCAGTAATTTGAACGGACCTAGTCCTTCAAAAAACATTGAAGTGCCGGCTTTAGCTAACCTGTATTCAATAATTCCATTTTTGTCCATTAACTCAATCCAGCAATCTCCTGAGAAATTCATTTCTATAGTATTAATTGTTTCAATTGAAAGCTTATTGGTTTCATCTTTTACATCATCAGTTATCTCTAAAGCAATTACTTCTTCTTGGATATTTAAATCTGGAATATTCTGTGAAGTGTCTTGTTCAAGTTCAATACTTAAGGCTGGTTTTGTATTTAAAATAGGTGGGATATCATTTGAGTTTTGAATTTCAGTTTCTGAAAAACTTCTATCTTCTTTCTTCTCAGAATCATTATTTCTTTCAGGAATGAAAGCAATTAACAAGGTTATAGAAGCAATTAAGAAGAAAATAAGTGCATAAATGTAGGAAACCTTTTTCTTGGTTTCATTTTTCTGCTCTTTTTTTATACCCTTCTTCTCTAGCCTTCTTTGATCTTTTAAGTATCTATCAAAGGCTGCAATGACTGTTTCTGGGTCTAAATCTAATTTCTTTGCGTAGGCTCTTAAGTATCCTTTGACATAAGTAGGCCCAGCCATGATAGAAAAGTTATTCTCTTCTAAAGCTTCCAAGTATTTTTCTGGAATGCTTAGTTCAGAAGAAAGTCTTTTGTATCTTCGTCTAGTCTTTTTCCTCGCTTCTTTTAGAAGCTGTCCGGGGTAAATTCTTTCTTCTTTTTCGGACATTGGCCGCTCTCTACTTAATGTTCTGGAAAAAAGTAGGCAACCTCCCTAGCTGCTGATTCTAATGAATCTGAACCATGAACTGCGTTTGCATCAATAGATTCTGCGAAATCATGTCTTAATGTTCCTGGATCAGCCTCCTTTGGGTTTGTGCTACCCATCAAAGAACGATATCTTAATATAGCTTCTTTGCCCTCTATTACTTGAACCTGAACTGGACCAGAAGTCATAAAATTAATTAATGCTTCAAAAAAAGGCTTTCCCTTATGCTCAGCGTAAAAGCCTTCAGCTTGATTCCGGGTTAGTAATAACTCCTTCTTGAGTACAATATCTAAACCAGAATCTTCAATCCTGGCACAAATTTGTTCTGTGTACCCTTTCTTTACTGCATCAGGTTTAATAATTGAGAGCGTATTTTGCATCTATTTTCCTTTAGAAGCCGGTTTTGCGCGGCATTATACTTATTAAGTGGATAAATAGTTAATCAACTTCTTCTATCCAAGCCATTTGAATGGCCTCTAGGATTTTTTCATTTGACCTATTTGGCTCATCATCAAAATCATCTAATTCTGTAACCCATTTATGTAGGTCAGTAAAAAGGATATACCTAGGGTCAACTTCAGGAAATTTTTCTGACAAGTCTATAGCTATGTCGTTTATATCTACCCATCTCATAAAAAGCTCAGTTAGTTTCAGAAACCATATTTATAGTATATTTTGGTAATTCGACCTCTAAATCTTCGTTACCGATTACTATTTGACAACTTAATCTAGATTCTGGTTCAAGACCCCAAGCTTTATCTAACATATCTTCTTCTGAATCAGATGCCTCTTCTAATGAATTGAAACCTTTTCTTACAATGACATGACAAGTTGTACAAGCACAAGAAAGTTCGCAAGCATGTTCTACAGGAATTCCATTGTCTAAAAGCTTCTCACAGAGATACTCACCTGGAGAGATTTCTAATTCGATACCCTCAGGACATATTTCTTCGTGGGGATACAGCTTTACTTTTGTCATTTTTAAACTTAGAAAAGAAAAAAGATAACTAATCTATTTCAAAGCTTTCACCACAACCACAGACCGCTTTTACATTAGGATTTAAAAACTTAACTTCCTCATTAACCCCCTCAGTGACAAAATCAACAGTTGTCCCTTTAAGATAGGTAAAAGATTGAGGATCTATACAGATCTGTAGGTCCTCGCAGTTAAATACTAAGTCTTCATCTTGTATATCGGTTATAAAATCCATAGCGTAGGTATAACCTGAACAACCGGAAGCTTCTTCAACAGAAAATCTTATGCCTCTAACGGTTTTCTCTAAAGAAAGACTGTCTTTAAAATGCTTTACTGCAGCAGTTGAAAGCGAGAATCCGTTAGGATCAAAGGATTTTGGTTGACTCATTGGTATGCTTAAATCTTTGTTTCGTAATCCTCTACGGCTTGCTTAATACTATCTTCAGCCAATACCGAACAATGAATCTTTATCGGCGGCAGATCTAAAGCTTCTGCTATTTCAACATTCTTTATCTTTTTAGCTTCTTCTAGGGTTTTTCCTTTCAGCATGTCAACCAATTCACTTGATGACGCTATTGCAGACCCACAACCATAAGTTTTAAATTTCACATCTTTTATTACATGAGTATTATCTTTAGCTTCACATTTAATTTGCAGCCTCATCACATCACCACAAGCCGGTGCTCCCACCATTCCTGTACCAATATCATCTTCCGATGGATCCCATTTTCCCACGCTATTTTTTTCTGGTTCTTTTAAAGTTTTTTCAAACTTATCTATTACTTTTTTGCTGTATGCCATTAAGCACCTCCCTTAATAATTAATGCTGAACCCACTCAACCTTATCTAAATCAATACCATCTTGATACATGTCCCAAAGTGGAGACAGCTCTCTTAACTTTGTTACGGAGTCTTGAACTAGATCGATTGTGTAATCAACTTCCTGTTCTGTTGTAAACCTTCCTAAAGCGAACCTGATAGAACTATGAGCCAATTCATCTTTCAAACCTAAAGCTCTCAATACATATGAAGGCTCTAAGCTAGCTGAAGTACAAGCTGAACCTGAAGAGACAGCTATATCTTTCAGAGCCATAATCAAAGACTCTCCTTCAATAAAGTTGAAACTCACATTGAGAAATCCTGCCACTCTTTTTTCTTCATGACCATTAAGATGAACTTCCTCTATATCTTTCAACCCTTTCCAAAATTTTTCCCGTAATGCACTAATCCTAGCATTATCTGAACTCATTTCTTCTTCGGCTAATTTAAAAGCCTCTCCCATTCCTACTATTTGATGTGTGGGCAGAGTACCTGATCTCATTCCACGTTCATGTCCTCCACCATGTATCATGGCTTCAAGCCTCACTCTTGGCTTTCTCCTTACAAAAAGCGCTCCAATGCCCTTTGGGCCGTAAGTCTTATGTGCTGAGAATGACATCAAATCAACCTTTAGGTTAGCTAAGTCTATAGGTACTTTACCTGTACTTTGAGCTGCATCCACATGAAACACTAATCCATTTTCTCTAGTGATTTCGCCAAGCTTCTCAATATCATTAATCACGCCTATTTCATTATTAACATGCATTAAAGAAACTAAAATAGTTTCATCTTTAATATTTTTAATTAGCTCTTCTGGTTTAATTATTCCTGTAGTATCAGGATCTAGATAAGTTACTTCAAAGCCTTCTCTTTCTAGTTGCCTACAGCTGTCTAAAACAGCCTTGTGTTCAAGTTTGGAAGTAATAATATGATTTCCTTTTTTTCTGTAGAACCTTGCCGCTCCTTTAATAGCTAAATTGTCAGATTCAGTTGCTCCTGAAGTCCATACTATCTCTCGGTTATCGCAATTAACCAGAGAAGCAACATTTGCCCTGGCTTCTTCAACAGCTTCTTCAGCTTTCCAACCAAATTCATGTGATCTGGAAGCAGGATTACCATAGTTGCCCTCTAATGAAAGGCACTCTTGCATTTTTGCAACTACTCTTGGATCCACAGGAGTGGTCGAAGCATAGTCAAGATAAATTGGTAATTTCATATTAACCTGCAATTATTAAATCCTTGTTCTTTTTTTGAAAAGAGACCCTTTTGTCAGCAATAACATCTTCTAAAGATTTATTAACCAAAAAATTACCTACCTGGCTGTTAAGTTCAGACCAAAGATCATGTGTCAAACACCTATTTCCTGAATGACAATCAGCTGATCCTCCACATTGTGTAGCATCTAGCGTGTCCTCTACAGATACTACTACTTCAGAAATGTTTATTTCTGTACTGGGTTTAGCTAACCTATATCCTCCTCTTGGTCCTCGAGAAGCTTGCACAATACCTGATTTTCTCAAGTTTCTGAATAACTGCTCTAAATAAGAAACTGGCATGTCTTGTCTTTCTGCAATCTTTGAAAGTGAAATGTAATCCCTGTCTATTTGGTGCAAAGAAAGGTCAAGCAAAGCAGTTACAGCATATTTTCCTTTAGTAGTAAGCCTCATAGGAACGCAATTTTATATTTCCGAGTAATTTTGTCAAGAATTAGCTATATGTACCTTTTAATATATAAAAAGAATAAAGTAAAGCTTTATTTCTATTAAAAAAACAAGTATTTTTTCTAAAAAAAGCTTTCAATATCAGCATTTATATGTACCATACAAAAAAAGTAAGGTACAGTCTAACTAAAGGGAGATTAAAAATTAACCAGTATGGATACTAGATACCTATTTAAAAGGCATAACACTTGGTGGGTTAAGGTAGCTGTTCCAAGAACCTTACGTAACCAGTTGGGATATGATCTCAGACAGTCTTTAAAAACCCATAATCTAGAAGAAGCTCAAGATTTAAGGTGGTCAGTTATTGAGTCCTTAAAGGAGAAAATTGAGTTAACTAGGCAATCTCCTCTCCAAGATCATAAGGAAGAAGAAACAAACATATCAGTAGAGACTTTTATGCCTGTAACTGATACCACTAACCCTCAGTATTACCATAAAGTTGTGGATTGCCAATATGCTTGCCCTTCTCACACTCCTGTTCCTGAATACATAAGACAAATCTCACAAGGAAACTATACAGAGGCTTATATGATTAACTGGGAATCAAATGTTTTCCCAGGTATTTTAGGAAGAACATGTGATAGACCATGCGAACCAGCTTGTCGAAGAACTAGAACTCATGAAAAGCCTGTAGCAATATGTAGACTAAAAAGAGTAACCTACGATTACAAAGATGATATAACCCATCTTTTACCCGAAGTTCCTCAAGAAAAAACAGGAAAAAGACTAGCTCTTATTGGTGCAGGCCCAGCTTCACTTACTGTGGCTAGAGACCTTCTTGTTCTTGGTCATGAATGCATACTTTTTGAAAAGGATCCTCAAGGAGGAGGACTGATGAGAACTAATATCCCAGCTTTCAGATTACCAGTTGAAGTTCTAGATGATGAGGTTGATCAAATTATAAACATGGGAATTGAAACGAGGTTTAACTCTGAAATAACGAGTATGGAGTCATTACTTGAAGAAGACTTTGACGCTATATTTGTGGGAACAGGCGCACCTAAGGGTAAAGATCTTAGTATTGAAGGAAGGCAAGAAGCCGAAAATAATATACACATTGGTATTGATTGGCTAACCAGTATTGCTTTTGAACACACTGACTCTATAGGGAAAAAAGTGTTAGTTCTAGGCGGAGGAAATACGGCTATGGATTGCTGCAGATCCTCGCTGCGTCTAGGGGCTGAAGATGTAAAAGTAGTGGTTAGAAGTCCATTTGACCAGATGAAAGCTTCTGAATGGGAAATAGAAGAAGCAATGGAAGAACATATACCTATATTTGAAAACCATGTACCTAAAAAATTCCTTTTAAATGAAGGGAAGCTGGTGGGTATGGAGTTTGAAAAGGTTGAAGCAGTCTTTGATGAAGAAGGCAAAAGATCTTTAATTCCTACAGGTGAAGATCCAGTAATCTTTGAGTGTGATGATGTTCTTGTTGCTATCGGTCAAGACAATGCATTTGACTGGATAGAAAGAGACATAGGTATTGAATTTGGTGAATGGGATATGCCTGTTGTGGATAAGATTACTTTTCAGTCTTCCCATCCTAAAGTTTTCTTTGGTGGGGATGCTGCTTGGGGACCAGAAAATATTATCTGGGCAGCAGCTCATGGCCATCAGGCCGCAATTTCTATTGATAAATTCTTTAATAACCAAGATCTCTATGACAGGCCTGATCCTACAACAAATATTGTGAGTCAAAAAATGGGCGTGCACGAGTGGTCTTATGATAATGACATCTCTCAAGCTAAGAGATTCCTAGTACCCCATGCTGACCAATCAATATCTTTAAAAGACATAAAAGTTGAGGTCGAGTTAGGTTTTGACGATAAGCAAGCTTTTGAAGAGGCTCAAAGATGTCTTAATTGTGATGTACAAACAGTGTTTGCAGAAGATTTATGTATTGAGTGTGATGCGTGTGAAGATATATGCCCAACAGATTGTATTAATTTCATTGATAATTCAAATGAAGAGGATTTAAGGAACAATTTAAGAATACCAGCTTTAAATCTGGATCAAGATCTGCTTGTTTCAGACAAACTAATACAAACCCAAAGAGTAATGGTAAAAGATGAAGATGTCTGCCTTCATTGTGGACTTTGTGCAGAAAGGTGCCCAACTGGAGCTTGGGACATGCAGACTTATCTTTATGAAGAAGCAAAGGTTTATTGATGAGCAATATTAAGAGCACAAATGAGTTTGTCATAAAATTTGCAAACGTAAATGGTTCAGGATCTGCAAGCGCTAATCAAATGTTTGCTAAAGGAGTTTTCAGATCTGGAGTGCCTGTAAGTCCGAAGAATATTTTTCCTTCTAATATACAAGGCCTTCCTACTTGGTTTGAAGTGAGAGTTAGTGAAAAAGGATATTTAGGCAGAAGAGAGGGTGTGGATATAGTTGTTGCGATGAATCCTCAATCTTATAACCAAGATCTGATGGAATTGAACTCTGGAGGGTATTTACTGTATGACTCTTCATGGAAAAGGGACTTTAAAAGAACTGATATAAATGTAATTGAAATTCCTCTTACAAAACTCTGTGTAGAAGAATTCTCAAACCCCAAGCAAAGATTATTATTCAAAAATATTGTGTATGTAGGAGCGCTTTCATATCTATTGAATATGGATAAAGAAATTTATGAAATCCTTATCAAAGAACAGTTTAAAGGCAAAGAAAAACTCATAGATCCAAATGTTAAAGCACTTAATCTTGGGTACGACTACGCTAGAGAAAATCTTAAAGAAATTTGTGAAATTAAAATAGAAACATCTGATAAAACAAAAGGAATGATTCTAACTAGCGGTAACGATGCTTCAGGACTTGGATGTGTTTATGGTGGAGCTACAGTTTGTGCTTGGTATCCAATAACACCATCCACTTCTTTAGCTGAAGCGTTTACAGACTATAGCGAAAAGTTGAGAGTGGAAGAAGAAACCAATAAAAATAAATACGCCATTATTCAAGCCGAAGATGAGTTAGCAGCAGTAGGGATGGCTATAGGTGCAAATTGGAATGGAGCAAGAGGTTTTACTGCAACTAGTGGTCCGGGGATATCCTTAATGAGTGAATTCATAGGTTTAGCCTATTTTGCAGAAGTTCCTCTAGTGCTTTTTGATATTCAAAGAGGCGGACCTTCTACAGGCATGCCAACGAGGACACAACAGTCTGATGTTTTGTCTTGTGCTTACGCTTCTCATGGTGATACAAAACATGTCTTACTGATTCCTTCAGACCCAAAAGAATGTTTCGAGTTTGCAGCTGAAGCATTTGATCTTGCAGACAGGATACAAACACCGGTTATTGTTCTTTCGGATTTAGATCTAGGAATGAATGATTGGACCTGTCCAGAATTCAAGTGGGATGACACTAAATTATTTGATAAAGGTAAAGTTTTGCATGGAAAAGATCTTGAAGAAATAGAGAATTTTGGTAGATATTTGGATGTGGATGGAGATGGAATACCTTATAGAACCTATCCTGGTGCCCACCCAGAGAAAGGTGCCTATTTTACAAGAGGGACATCGCACGATGAGTACGCTAAATATACAGAAGATGGAGTAGTGAATGCCAGAAACTTATCTCGTTTGCTCAAAAAGTATCAAACTGCTTCAGAATTAGTCCCAAATCCTATTTTTAAACAGGAAACAAATACAAGCTCTATAGGAGTCATTTACTATGGAAGTACTGAGGCTTCCATGCAAGAAGCTCTCGACCTGCTGCATGAAGAAGGAGTAATCCTTGATGCCATGAGATTAAGAGCTTTCCCTTTTAACTTGGAAGTTTGGGAATTTATAGAAGACCATGATTTGCTTTTTATAGTTGAACAAAATAGAGATGGTCAAATGCGAACTCTAATTATGGCAGAAGGAGGAATTATTCCAGATAAGCTAGTTTCAGTTTTATGTTTTGATGGCCAACCTATAACTGCTGATTTCATCTCAAATAAAATAAGCTCCCACTTAACAGGCAGTCCATCTAAAACAGCTGTTGGAGGAAAATAAATTGACTTATATAGTTAAACCGAAGAACCATCATCCTGACCTAGAAAAGAATGAGCTTGGGCTAACAAGAAGAGACTATGAAGGCTCAATTTCTAGCTTATGTGCTGGTTGTGGACATGATTCCATTAGTGCAGCTATTTTAGAAGCTTGTTTTGAGCTAAATATATCTGCTCACAATGTTGCAAAATTATCAGGAATTGGGTGTTCTTCAAAAGCTCCAGCTTATTTTTTAAACCAGTCACATGGATTTAATTCAGTTCATGGAAGAATGCCTTCTGTAGCTACTGGAGCAAATCTAGCTAATCATGAAATGTTGTATCTAGGAATTTCAGGTGACGGAGACACAGCTTCTATTGGTATAGGTCAATTTGTCCATGCTGCTAGAAGACAACTAAATGTTGTTTATGTAGTAGAAAACAATGGAACTTATGGACTAACTAAAGGGCAATTTTCTGCTACTAATGACCTAGAATCAAAAAGTAAATACGGAGAAGACAATCTTTTTCCTTCAATTGACTTGGCTGCAATGGCAATACAGCTTGGTGCGAGCTTTGTTGCAAGAAGTTTTTCAGGAGATAAAGAACAACTTGTCCCTCTTTTAAAAGCTGCAATGAAACATAAAGGGTTTTCTTTCCTAGATATTATCTCACCTTGTGTAACCTTTAATAATCACGGTACTTCGACTAAAAGTTATGACTACATTAGAGAACATAATGAATCAGTTTCTAAACCAGATTTTGTTCCTTTAGGGAAAGAGATAACTACCAGCTATGAAGAAGGTCAAAGTGTTCAAGTTCCTTTACATGATGGTTCATTGATCTCTTTAGAAAAATTATCCAAAGATTTTGATCCGAGCAATAAAGCTTCTTCTTTAGCAAAAATTAACAAAGCGGAAGAGGAAGGTAAAGTTTTAACGGGGCTCCTTTACATCAATACAGAATCTAAAGACTTAAAAGAGACTCTAAATGTAGTAGATAAGCCTTTAAATCAACTCAGTGAAAAGGATTTGTGTCCTGGGGCAGAGAAATTACAAGCAATCAACAAAGATCTTTGTTGATTTACTCTATACCCAGTTTTTTAGCTATTATTTGATAAGATTCAACAACATCTCCCAAGTCTTGTCTGAATCTATCTTTATCAAGTTTTTCTCTTGTTTCAGAATCCCATACCCTACAGCCATCGGGAGTAAATTCATCACCTAAGAGTAAGTCGCCATTAAACGAGCCAAACTCTAACTTATAATCTACAAGTATCATTCCAGCTTCGGCGAACAACTCCTTGAGTAAGTCATTTACTTGAAAAGTTTTTTCTTGCATTTGTTTTACTTGTTCCTCTGAGGCCCAGCCAAAAGATTTAATGTGAAATTCGTTAATCATTGGATCATGGAGTTCATCATCCTTATAAAAGAATTCAAAAGTTGGAGGATTTAGATCTATGCCTTCTTCTACGCCAAGCCTTTTACAAATACTACCTGCTGCTATATTCCTAACAACACATTCAACCGGAATCATTTCTAATTTTTTAACAAGACTTTCAGTTTCTGAAATTAGTTTTTCAAAATGAGTAGGAACTCCTTTCTGTTCAAGAAAATCCATGATGAAAGCATTGAATTTATTATTAGTAGAACCCTTTCCTTCTAAACTTTCTTTTTTTACCCCATCAAAAGCAGAGGTGTCATCTCTATAATGCATAAAGTAATAATCCGGATTAGAACTTTCATATAATGACTTTGCTTTACCTGAACTGATTAATTTTCCTTTTTCAATATTTTCCATAACATTAACTATGATAATGATTGGTTAATCTCTGAGAGAACATCTCTTTCAAATATCTCTCCCTCTTCATCAGCACTGTCTACTGTCACAGTGCACTTATTCTGATCTAACCTTTTAATGTAAATTTTAAAGTCGGGATTATTGCTTGTATTACGACTCCTTTTAAACAATCTTTTAGCAAACCCTTGTTCTTCTTGTTCTTGAGAAAAAGTAACAAAAAATACTCCCTCTGTGCGATCCAAATCATTTACAGTAATCATTGCTTCTTTAAGTGCTCTATCGACTGCAGCCCAAGCTCTTGGAAACTCTAAGTTCATTTCTATGAAGTTTGAGCCATCTTCGGATTGTTTCAGAACAGCCTTTTGACCTACATTAAGGTTCAAGGCAACTAAAGAAGTACCCCCAGATGAAGGAGCTTCTGATAAAAATTCGAGAGCAGTTCTTAAAACAGAATCTTCAAGGTTGTCTTCCATATTGACACGAACCCAGTTGTCATCATCATCTTTAATTAGGTGAGAAAGGAAGATCTCAGAACTTGCTTGTCTTATACCGTGCTCTATTTTCATTTGTAACTTCGTTTGCTCCGAACTTACTAAAAGTTCGTCACTCTCAAAAATACCTGTATTAGGATCTTCGTAGGACAAACCAAAATTACTTGATGCCCAAAAGTCTTTCATTAAAGGCCAAACACTGCTCGGAAGTGCCTCAACATAAAGCCACCTAATTTCACCTAATTTATGCATTCTTATTTCATTTGTTGACCCAGACGAAAATACCTGTGCAGGTAATGGAATTTGATAAGAATCTCCTACTAGATTTTCTGTAGTATTGGGAATCGGGTAATAATCAACTATAGGTCTGGTGGATTCCTCAGAAGAACTTTTTATAGGTTCAGATTGCCTCTCTTTTAAGTAATCATATCTATGATCTTCCAATATCCATCCGCAAGAACTAAGTGTTAAAACTATTATCGAAGAAAAGAAATATTTTTTTTCTAAAGAAACTTTCATTTAATTTGTAAGACCTAATTTATTTAGTATAAGTTCAATTTCAGGTATGCACTGTTTATCTAAAACTGTAAGTGGAAGCCTTATGCCCAAGGGAATCCTTCCCAATTTGTTTAGCGTCCATTTTACAGGAATTGGACTGGTTTCAATAAATAACACTTCATGAAGATCAGTTAATTCTGAATCTATTTCTTGAGCTCCTTTAAAGTCTCCTTCTAAAACCAAGTTACAAATATTTGAAATCTTTTCTGGCACTACATTTGCTGTAACTGAAATTATTCCATGACCCCCTTCACTAAGAAATTTAAAAGCTGTTAAGTCATCACCAGAATAAAAAAGGAAGGATTCATCTTCGATACAACTTTTCAATTCAGTTAATCTTTGTGGGTCGGGCGAAGCTTCCTTGATTCCTACAATATTCTCTTTTTGGGATAAGATTGCAACAGTTTCAGGTAAAAGATCACAAGCCGTTCTTGTTGGTACGTTATAGAGTATTTGTGGGATATCCACATCCGAAGCTATTTCCGAATAGTGTTCAATTAGCCCCTTTTGAGTTGGTCTATTGTAATAAGGGGTAACAAGAAGAGCAGCTGTAGCACCAGCTTCCTTGGCTGCTGAAGTTAAGTAGATAGCTTCTTTTGTTGAATTAGCGCCAGTGCCAGCAATTATCGGTATTCTTCCGCCTGAGTGGTTTACAGATTGCTCTATTATTTGAACGTGTTCAGCAACATCTACAGTCGCTGATTCACCAGTTGTTCCCACAGAAACAATAGCAGAAGTGCCAGACTCTATATGCCAATCTATTAGATCAAATAATGACTGCCAACTAATATTACCGTCAGCTTCCATTGGAGTAACTAAGGCAACTATCGATCCTTTTACACTAAACACAACAAACTAATCGGGTAAGTAATTCTGGTTATTTAAATAATTTTCTAATAAATTTATTATATCAATAATAAGGAGAATATATGGCAACACCAAAAGTAGGCAATAAAGCACCTGTTTTTAAAGGAATTTGTACTGGAGAGGGAAGTGTAGACCTTTCTAAGCTTAAAGGAAAAAAGGTGGTCCTTTACTTTTATCCAAAAGACAGCACCCCAGGATGTACAACAGAGGGACAAAATTTTAGGGATTTATATAAGGCCTTTAAAAAAGAAGGTGCTTTAATATTTGGTCTCTCCAGAGAGTCTTTGAAATCTCATGAAAATTTTAAAACCAAACAATCTTTCCCTTTTGAACTAATTTCAGATCCAGATGAAAAAATATGCAATCAATACGATGTAATTAAAGAAAAAAGTATGTACGGAAGAAAGTACATGGGCATAGATAGGAGTACCTTTCTAATAGATGAAAAAGGGAAATTGGTACAAGAGTGGAGAAAAGTAAAAGTAACAGGCCATGCTCAGGAAGTACTGGATACAATAAAAGCCATGAAATAAAATTTATTCTGAAAGAGGTTTAGGCCAAGAATTGATTATGGCTTTGACAAATGTTGCCAGCGGAATGGCAAAAAAGAGCCCCCAAAAACCCCAAATACCACCGAAAAATAATACTGCTATTACTATGACTACAGGATGAAGTTTATTTCTGGCTGAAAAAAGTAAAGGCACCAGCACATTACCATCAAGAGCTTGGATTATTAGGTACATGCCGAGGAGCCACCAAAATTCTGTTGATATTCCCCATTCATATAACCCTACTAGTAAAACGGGAACAGTAACTAAAATAGCTCCAAAAAAAGGAATCATCACAGACAGGCCCACTAATAAAGCAAGTAAAAAGGTATACGGAAGTCCCAAAAAACTAAAAGCTAAGTAGCTAACTGAAGTCACTATAAAAATTTCTATTAGTTTCCCAGTTACGTAGTTATAGAGTTGATCGTTCATTTCATTGAAGATTGAGTCCATCAAACCCTTTTGTTCTGGGGCAAAGAAGCTAATTAGAGGTAAAAGAGTTTCCTTGTCCTTAACAAAGAAAAAAACCATCAGTGGAATCAAAATTGCATAGATTAAAGCACTAAAAGCAAAGCTAATAGTCCCTGCAATTTGACCCAAGGCTTGTGCTAAAAGAGTATTTAATTGCGAACCTAAATTAGCAAAAAGATTGGGTAATTCATCTTCAGAAAAATATTCTGGGTAAGAACTAGCTAAATTAGAAAGTACATCCTGAAGAGATTCAACTATATTCGGTAAGGTTTGAATAAAAGAATTTATCTGTGAACCTATTACAGGCAGAATCAAAAAAAGACTGGTGTATAAAGCAAAGAAAACTATCAATGAAGTAGTAAGGGACAACCATCTTGGAAATCTCAAATTTTCTAACGCGTGAACTAAACCATTTAATAAAAAAGCTATTACTAAGCTTATAAGAATAGGCAGAAGTATTCCGCCAAAGTAAAAAAGAAGGAGAAAAGAAGCTAATAAAAAAATTGCAAAGTATACGGTCTCTTCATTGAAGAAGAATCTTTCAATTAATTTCTTTAAAAGATCTAACATTAATTACTTCTTTTTTATTCGGTAAATGAACTTTCCACTGTTCTGTTCTGCATGAACAAGCTCATTTCCACTTATTTTCGCATAAGAAGCAAAATCTTCCCAAGAAGTTGGGTCAGTTGCCGTTACTTCAAGAATTTGTCCGCTCTTGAGATCAGCAAGTGATAACTTGGTCTTTAGCAACGGTAAAGGGCAATCTAAGTCATTGGCATTTAAGTATTTATTCGCCATATTTAAGGATAGTTTTTGAACTCATTGCTATTATGTAAGTCAATATTTTAATTAGGGCCATTATAACGATATGACTTGGAATAAAACTTTAAGTTCAACGCTAAAAAGAAGTTTACTTTTGATGACTTTGATGACTTCATCTCTTCAAGTCGTTTCAGAAGAATCTTTACCTGAACTTGGAGATACTTCTTCTTCCGCCATCTCATTAGATTCTGAATATAGATTGGGCAGACTTTATATGGCTCAACTCAGGAGATCCTTGCCAGATTTACAAGACCCAATAGTTCAAGATTACACTGAACATCTCATTTACAGAGTGGGTGAATACAGTCAACTTCAAGACAGAAGATTGAACATAGTGCTAGCTAGGGATAAAGGTGTAAATGCTTTTGCTGCGCCAGGAGGAATTATAGGGGTTTTTGCGGGTCTTATTTACCACTCTGAAACCGAAGGTCAATTTGTATCAGTTCTAGCACATGAATTAGCTCATTTAAGTCAAAGGCATTTCGCAAGAAACCTGCAAAGACAACAAGACAGGAGTATCTCCAATGCTTTAATCTTATTAGCTAGCATTGCAGTGGCAGCCTCTTCCAACAACCCTGAAGCCGTTGTGGCTGGACAACAAATTTTAACTCAACAAGCCTTATCCTATAGTCGTACAAACGAACTGGAAGCAGACAGAATTGGCTTTTTAACCATGATTTCTGCAGGTTTTGATCCTGAAGGACAGCCTCAAATGTTTGAAAAGTTACAGGCTCTGAGTAGATTAAGTGGAGCCAATGAACTTGAATTCCTTAGATCTCACCCTCTTACAAAGAGAAGGATAAGTGAATCGAGGATAAGGGCTCAAGAAATAAAGGGCTCAAATTATAAAAATAGTTTGGAATTTGAATTAATAAAACAAAGAATAAACATTGGTTTTTTTAAAACTTCACGCCAAGCAGTAACGCAATTAAAACAAGAACAAAGAAGAGCAAAAACTGAAAGACAAAAAATTATTTCTGCATACGGACTTGGTTTGGCACTATCTAGAGATAATAAGTACAGTGAGGCCCTTGATGAAATAAGGCAAGCCCTTAAGTTAGATCCAGAGAATTTGATATTACAAACAGCATTACTGGAAATTCACTTAAATGCAGGAAATGGACTAGAGGCAGTAGGCGTGGGAAAAAGTTTATTAGAAATGAATCCATCCAATTACCCTATTTCAATGCTTTATGCCAGGGCACTTATGAATCAAAAACAATACGATGAAGCTGAAGAGGTACTAAAAACTTTGTTGCTAAAAAGAAAAGAAGATCCTCAAATTTGGTATTGGTTAGCAGAAGTTCAAGGCCTGGCAAGAAAAATAATAGGTTTACACCAATCGAGAGCTGAATATTTTTATCTCACTGGCAATTATGATCGATCTATTGAACACCTGAGATACGCCTTAGAGCTAGCAGGAAATAATTTTCAACTAAATGAAGTTCTGCAAACTAAAATAGAGAATGTCTTTGCTACGAAAGAAGAACTAAAGGACTTTACTTAACCAGGAGGCCAGTTAAATTCCCTTCCAGCTATAAGGTGAACGTGGAGATGAAAAACTGTTTGCTGAGCCCCTGCCCCATTATTTACTACTAATCTAAAAGCATCTTCAATACCAAGGTCTCTGGCTATATTACCTGCGACTAAAAATAGATGTCCCAATAATTCCTTATCTTCTGTATTCGAATCAGAAATTTTTTCTATCCTTTTTTTGGGGATTATTAAAATATGTATGGGAGCAACAGGATTGATGTCTTTAAAGGCCAAACAACTTTCATCTTCATAGACAATATCTGCAGGTAATTCTTTATCAATTATTTTTTGAAATATCGTTTCACTCATAAGTTTCTATAACTTTTTTGATTCATCATACCCAAGAATTTTTTCTTGTTTAGAATTTTCTCCTTCCTCTAAAGAAACCTTGTATCCATCAACATAAGATAGCTCTTTTATTCCATCTATATGCATTTTCTTATCCTTAAATTCTTTTAGATTTAAGATGTTATCTTTAGCTTTTTTAGGGTCTTCAGCTACAGTGAAGAAATTCATATGAACCTCATAAAGCCCTTCTCCAATTGAAGGATCGTAGAAACCAACATGCACCATGTATAAATTCATAACTTAACCTTATTTAATTTTATTCAAATTTATAAACGAATCCCTAAACGTGAAAGTAAAGCAATATATAACCAGTAAACTAAAACAGTGGCAATAATTGAAATAAAAATGGAATAAATAAAATCTAATTTTTTTAAGGCTAAAGGTAAAACGACAAAGAAAGTTAAAGAAGGAGGGATTAATAAGAGTATAGAGTTAGTGAGATCAACCACAGGTTTAATTTCCTTGGTATCAAAATACAACCAAGTTATTGCCAGAGCAGAGGTTAGGGGTATCGAAGCTAATATTCCTGCAATAAAGCTTGATCTTCTTGCTATTTCTGAAATGGCAACAATGATTATTACCGTAATGATTGTTTTAACGACTAAATACATAACTTATAGATTTCTACTTATTTTTAATTCTCAAGTATCATTATAGAAAATAATGGCTAATAAGAATAAAGATAAAGATTCTGAACTAGAAATTTCTCAAAAGGAGTTACAAGATTTAATTGAAACCTTAGATCCTAAAAGAAATATTCAAGACTTAGCTGCATCGGCAGCAGAGGTAATAGCCAGTGCAGGTTTTTCAACTCATTGGGATGATATTTTACCCATGTTGGATGATGAGCACATTCAAGAGCGATTAAGACTAGCTGCACATATTATTTTTAGAGCTAAGTTGGTGTTAGAAGAAATGGAGAAAGACTCTTCGTTACACAATATTGTTTATAACACAATGCTAATGATGGATGCCCTAGAGGTTGCTAATATAAAGGGATATATCCCACCTACTTCTGAAGTAAATTTTAAGAAGATGAAAGCCGAAACTTCCACTATGAATATGGCAGTCAAAAAGGAAAAAATTATAGATACAATTAGGCAATTGGCAAAAGAAAACCCAGATAAAGGTATAACCTGGTTAAGAAAAAGAGCTTCTACTCTATTAAGTTCTGCCGAAAAGAAAGGTTATAGCTATAGGCAAATACAAAGAGACACAAAAGGAATGAGAATTAGAAAAGATTAATTCTAGTTTTTGATTAACTGCATACCAATCCAAGTAGCAATTAGGCAGCCAATTACGGTAAAAATAATATAACTTAATACTGCTAACCAATTTCCCTGTTCTATTAATTGAAAGGTTTCTTTTGAGAAAGCAGAAAACGTAGTAAAAGCCCCTAGAAAACCTATTAATAAAAGAGGTTCATAGATCTCTTCATATTTAGGACCAATAAGATTAATTAGAATTCCTAATAAGAAGCAGCCAAGTATATTTACTGAAATAATGCCTAATGGGAAAAAAAGAAATTGGGATTTTTCTATTAGTTCAGAAATAATAACTCGAGAAAGAGCTCCTGTGGCACCGCCTATGAGAATCAGAAAATACTTCATCTTTTAAATGGTGGGCCGTCGGCGACTCGAACGCCGGACCAATTCCTTAAAAGGGAACTGCTCTACCAAACTGAGCTAACGGCCCATGAGCGGGCATTATACATACGTAATTAATTCAAAGTAGCGAGATTATTACCTAAAAACTCTTCTGAGTTTCCCTAAGTAATAAAGTATCATCCCTTCATTCTTTGCCACTCTTCCCAACCTAAATAACCGGTAAAGTTCTTATCGTCAAAAAAGATGACAGGCCCATTACTGATAAAGAGGTATTCAGTATCTTCCAAAGCAGTTGTTTCATCATGAAGCATTCCATTTGGTTCATAGACATAATCCCCTGCATTAAGTAAACCATCCCTAACCTGTAATTTCCCGGAAAGAATAAATGTATGCGAACCAGCCAGGTGCTTATGAGGATCAGCTGAAAATCCTTTAAGCCATCTAAAAAGAACTGCCCAAGTTCCGCTTTCTGAACCAGTATAAAGAATCTTAGCAAATGCCCTGTCATCGCCTTCAACATACGGCATCCAATCCATCTTTGATGCTTCCACCAAAGTATCCATTAATTCAGTATTAACTGGTTTTATTTCTTGTGATAAACCCATAATAAACCTCCCCAATTTATTATTTTTTCGTTGATTTACCGTAAACTGAAACCTTTAAGATTTCAATGTTTTAAATTGAAATATTTAAAAAAGTTAATTTGGTTTCTGATTAGAGGCTTCTATGGATTTTTTTGCTAACTCAGCTGCTCCGGTATCTGGGTATTCAGAAATAACCCTTGAGAAGTAAGAGTTAGCTATCTGATCATTCATCAAGGCTCTCTCCAGTACGCCTAGTTTGAATAAGCTATCTGCAACCCTTGGATGGTCAATAAATTTTTCAACTACTACCAAATAATGCTCTCTAGCATCTTCAAAAAGTTGTTGAACTAAATAAAGCTCTCCAGACCAAAAATATGCGTCAGCAGAATAGGCCCCTTCAGGATAAGAAATTATCAGCTCGCGAAAACTTTCTAAGGCTTCAGCGTATCTTGATGCCTCAAATAATTCCAAAGCACCTTTATATAAATCAATCTCTTCGGTCGAGTTGTATTGTTGCCCATTTAAGTATTCAGTAGCCAGATCCTCTTTTTCTTCTGAAAGAAGATTATGCAACCTTTTATCTAAATCAAGATATCTTTGTTGCTGAAGTTCTTGATAGCGTTCTATCAGATAAGTATTTTCTTCAATCAGATTTCTAAGAGTTGCGATTTCCTGCTCTAAATCACTTATTTTTTGGTAAATTAAGTCTAGGGACTCCTCTTCTTCAGAAAAAACCCCTAGCGGAAAAGCTAAAATAGTTAGAAAAAATAAAAAAAGAGATCTTTTCAAATCGTTCTAAATTTACAATACTTTTACTACTGCTCTTCTATTTTTAGACCAAGAAGATTCATTGGAACTGTAAGCAACAGGCCTTTCTTCTCCATAACTAACTGTTGTGATACTACTAGAAGGAACCCCGTTGACTTGAAGTAATTCAGAAACGACGTTAGCTCTTCTTTCGCCTAAAGCTAAATTATATTCCCTTGTACCTCTTTCATCGCAATGCCCTTCTATTCTTACCTTACTCGAACTAGATTTTATAGATTTAGCAAGCTCACGAATTTCTGATATAGCAGAAGAACTTAGATTATATTTATCGTAATCAAAGTATATTGTACCTCCTACTGGGCTATCAGAATCTGAGTATCCAGGTTCTGCAACAGCAGAAACAGTTTCAACTTCCACGGCTCGATCCATTGAAATTGCAGCACATCCACTAAAAGAACATATTATGGCTGCCAAGACTAAAAATTGATCAAATAAACTCATATTTAAGCTCCTTTTCTTAATTATACTTTTTTTTATTTAAAATAACCTCTTGGAATTAGACTACTTTTAAAGGAATTAGTTGCCTGTGGAAACCAACAAAGGGGACCAACTTGGCTCCCTCACACCTCCTGAATTCGTCGGTAGAATAAATCTTGTTTTTCCATCTATAGATATTCCTGCAAGAATATCTTTTTCTTTATCTTTAGTGGCATAAATGATTACTTTTCCGTTGGGAGAAATAGTGGGAGATTCATCAAGAGTAGTATCCGTTAAAATTTGTAACTTACCCGTTCTAAGATTTTGAACAGCAATATGAAACAATCCATCTCTTCTGTGTACAAATACAAAGCTCTTTCCATCAGGAGTATATCTAGCTCTAGCGTTGTAGGTTCCTTCAAAAGTTTTTCTTCTAATCTTCTTATTGGTAACATTCATTTCATAAATTTGTGGGGATCCACTTCTATTTGAAGTAAAAATTATTTTTCTTCCATCTGGTGACCAATCTGGTTCTGTATCAATTCCAAAATGGTCTGTTAGCTGCTTCCATTTATCATTTTCTAAGTCATATCTAAAAATATCTGGATTGCCTTCTTTAGAAAGAACAGCTGCTAAATACTTATCTGAAGGAGACCAATTTGGAGAGC
Source organism: SAR86 cluster bacterium (assembly GCA_022447025.1). Taxonomy (GTDB): domain Bacteria; phylum Pseudomonadota; class Gammaproteobacteria; order Magnimaribacterales; family Magnimaribacteraceae; genus AEGEAN-183. The sequence goes on from JAKUUL010000006.1 coordinate 34,958, forward strand.
TATTAATGCCTCGTTCAAGTTTTAATCCTTTTCTTTTCCCTGTATAAATTTCTTGGATAAATATTCTTGAAGTACCTTCTTCAAAGGAAACATAAGCCAAACGCTTTCCATCAGATGACCAGCTAGGTGACATCAAAGGCTCGCTAGAAGAGAAAATACTAGAGTCATTTCTTCCATCTATATCGGTAACTCTCAGGAAGTATTTTTGTTCAGGTTCCCTATTTTGGTTTATATATGATATTTTTGTAGAAGATATACCTGGTAAACCATTGATTTCATTGTATATTCTATCACTTATAATATGAGCAAGAGCATTTAAATAAGAAGCAGATCCGACACTAATTGATCTTTTCATTAATCTTTCTCTAGTAACATTAAAGAGTGAGAAATTCACTACGATTTCTTGCAGACTTTCTCCTCTCGAAGCTGTTCCTAAAACTAGATAGTCAACATCTAAGAGCTTCCAATCTCGGTAAAATATTTCTTGTTCAGAATTAGGCAAACTTAACATTTCTTTTGGGGATAAAGATACAAATTCACCAAATGACTCAAGATCAGAAGAAATAATTTGATGCAGGTATTCTCTTGGTGGATTTTCAAGATTCCATGCTATAGGAACAATTGCTATCCGAATTGGATCTTCTATCCCCTTAGTAATTTCAATTCTCAGATCAGAGGATAAAAAAGAACTATAAATAATAAATAAAGATGTCAAAATCCTTAAGATCATAGGTCTAATTATCGGGATTAAATACTAGAGTAAACTTTCTAAAATGGTTATCAAATAATTTTCTTCCCATATCTAAATTTTCGAATTTAGAGACTTTCTGAACTGCATTTAAAGCAGAGTTATCAAAAGCCTGGTTACCGCTGGATTTAGTTAGATTAACTTGAATAATTTCTCCAGTAGGAACGAGTGTTATAAGTATTTCCACTGTCATTCCCTTTTGCGCTGAACTTGGTTGTTTCCAATTCCTTATTACTTGATCTCTGATAAGATTTGAAAAAAAAGAGATTTCTTCAACAGAACTTTTTGTCTCATTATTTATAATCTCTTTTAGCAATAAATCCTTTTCTACTTTTATATTTTCTAACTCAGCTCTTGTATCCGCTGTCTCTATAATTGGAGAAGCTATTACTGGTTCTTCATAAATCTGCTTTTTGACCATCTTATTATTAGTTATCTTTTTAAGGACTTGTGGTTTTTCAAATACAAGATAAGCAGGCATAGGCTCAATTTTATTTAGCGAATAAAGATTATCAATTTGAAAGAAATTAGCAAAAGATAAAACTAACCCCATATGAAGAACAAAAGAAACTAGAAAACCAGAGAAATAGTTTTGCACAGTCTAAGAGGATGGCGGTTGAGTGATTAAACCTACATCTTCAGCACCTGAAGCTTGAAGAACTGACATTAACTCCATTACTTTCTGATATTTGACTCCCCCATCTCCTCTTACTACTACTTGCAAAGAAGGGTTTGCTTTAAGAATCTTCTCTACCTGTATAGAAATCTCGTCTAGACCAAGAGGAATATTCTTAGTAGCTTGGGTTTCAAGAAAAAATGTACCTTCAGATTTTATAGAAATAATTAATGGGTCATTTTTTTCTCTTGGAAGAGGTTCAGAAAGAGTCTCAGGGAGATTTACTAGAACGCCTTGAACCATTAAAGGAGCTGCTATCATAAAAACCACTAGCAGCACTAACATTACATCAATATAGGGAACCACATTTATCTCTGAAAGTAGTGTCCTTCTTCGTCTTCTTGAAGTCATTTCTTGTAAAGGTCTCTATGAAGAACAATAGAGAATTCATCCATGAAATCTTCGAAACTTGAGAGAAGGCTTTCAACAGAAGTCGTATATCGGTTGTATGCAATTAAAGCTGGTATGGCTGCAAATAAACCTATGGCTGTAGCTATCAAAGCTTCAGAGATGCCTGGTGCTACTGTAGACAATGTAGCTTGATTTGTTTCTGCCAAGCCCCGGAAAGAATTCATTATGCCCCAGACAGTTCCAAATAAACCTACATAAGGAGATGCTGAAGCTACTGTGGCTAAAAAGGGTAAGTGTTTTTCCAAGGTTGTCTGCTCCCTAGAAAGAGATATCCTCATAGCCCTTTCAGCGCCCTCTAAAACAGTTTCAGGTTCTAGGTCCTGGCTTTTAATATTTTTGTATTCTTGATAACCAGATCTAAAAATGCGCTCAGCTCCAATGGAAACATGGTTCTCATCTTCTCCTTGATCAAAAACAGCTTCTAAACCTGCATCAGACCAGAACAAGTCTTCAAATCTAACCAGTTCCTCTTTAGATTTATTTAAAAATATCCATCTTTCAAAAATTACCATCCAGGAGAATATAGAAGCTAATAAGAGCAAAAAGATAACCAGCTGAACTACTAAGCTAGCATTGATAAAAAGATCGATGACTGAATATGACATAATTTCTATAGCAATGATTTCATACCTTGATATAACTTACTAGGGAGAGCTTTGGGCTTAAAGTCTTTCAAAGCAAGACAGCCACATTTAATAACTCCTCCACACAATAAATTGCCTTCCTTGGTGAGAGCTTCTTGATTGAAGTCAAAACTGACCTTTCCGGCTTTAATTATTTGAGTATGAACTTCAATTTGCTGGTCTAGGCTGGCAGGTTTTTTAAATTCAACAGAAACTTCTCTAACAACAAAAATTGCACCTTTTTCCATTAGTTCTTTCTGCTTATAACCTATCTCTCTTAGAAACTCTGTTCTAGCTCTCTCAAAAAATTTTAAATAGTTTGCGTAGTAGACCACTCCTTGCGCATCTGTATCTTCATAGTAAATCTTAATGGGTAATATATGCATCTTTATAAATCATGGTTTTCTATATCTTCCTTATAAAGATTCTTTAGAAGAAAGATAAAATCTTCCCAAAGTAAATCTGCGGTATACGGAGCATTAATATTTAATTCAGAATTAATTGCCCCAAGGGGAACTCTCACCTTTATAGGCCTCCTATCAAACTTATATACCAGAGCCGGGATGCCTTGTTCACTGGTAGCATCAAGCACTTGCTGCCACCACGCTTCCAGAGGCTCTGCACCCGAACCATACCTTTTACACTCTATGTACCATCTTCCTAACATTAAATCTGGGAGGTGTTTCTCTCTAGTCTGTTCTAAAATCCTTCTGATATTATTTTTTAGACCAAGGTCCTCGGTCAATAGGTTCCCTATTTCTCTTTCAAATGAAGCGCCTTTATTTCTTGAATTTGTCATTTCTAATTTAGATGTTCAATAATCTCTTCAGGAAAATCAGCGTTGGAATGAACATTTTGAGTGTCGTCAAGATCTTCTAGAGCTTCTAAAAGTTTATAAATTTTTAACGAAGTTTCTAGATCAGTTGAAACACTTGTCTCTGGTATTAAACTAATTTCTGATTCTATTATCTCAATTTCTCCTTCTATCAGTGCTTTTTTAACTGCTTCAAAGTCTTCAGGCAAGGTAGAGATAGTCATCGAATTATCTAAATTTTCTTCTATATCTTCAGCTCCAGCTTCTATTGTAATTTCCATCACTTGTTCAAAATCTGAATTATTACTTATCTGTATTAATCCTTTTTTAATAAATAGATAGGAAACTGAGCCATCAGTGCCTAAGTTTCCACCAGCTTTAGTAAAAGCGTGTCTAACCTCAGCTACAGTTCTATTATTATTATCTGTCATTGATTCAACAATAACTGCAACACCACCAGGACCATATCCTTCATAAGTAGTTTCTTCTAAATCCTCCCCATCAGCTGAACCAGATCCCCTTTTAATAGCTCTTTCAATGGTATCCTTTGGCATATTGGCAGTTAAAGCTTTATCAAGGGCTGTTCTTAATCTGGGGTTATCTTCTGGAGTAGGCCCTCCTAGCTTCGAAGCAACAGTCAATTCTCTTATTAAGCGCGAAAATATTTTTCCTCTTTTAGCATCTTGTCTGCCTTTTCGATGCTTTATATTTGCCCATTTTGAATGCCCAGCCATAACTAGTCATCCTCATCAACAACAATCTTTAATTCTTCTAGTTGTTCTAAAGAAGCTTGACCTGGTGCGTCAGTCAATAAACATGAAGCTGTTTGGGTTTTTGGGAAAGCTATTACATCTCTTATAGATTCAGAGGAGGTCAAAAGCATAATTAAACGGTCATAACCTATAGCCAATCCAGCATGAGGAGGACATCCGTGTTGTAAGGCAGATAGTAAAAATCCAAACTTTTCTTCACTCTCTTTTTTGTCTATTCCCAATACTTGTAACACCGAGGACAGCATTTCATGATCATGAATACGAACCGACCCACCTCCTAGCTCTAGGCCATTAAGAACAACATCGTATGCATTAGATAAACAGTTAAGAGGATCAGTTTTAAGTTCCTCTTCTGTACATTTAGGAGATGTAAAAGGATGATGAAGAGGTGTAATTTCTCCACTTGCATTAAGTTCGAACATAGGAAAATCTGTTATCCAGCAAGGAGCCCAATCTTTATTTAATAAATTTAAGTCTTTTCCTAACTCAACCCTCAATGCAGCTAAAGAGTCATTAACTATTTTTTTAGGACCAGCTCCAAAAAAAATAATATCTCCTTTCGTTGCTCCTACCTGTTTTAGTAATACTTTTACAATATCATCTTCTAAAAATTTGATAATAGGTGATTGCAAACCCTCTTTGCCTTTCTTAGGATCTTCTACTCTTATGTAAGCTAACCCTTTAGCACCAAAGTTTGATACAAAATCTGTGTAGTCATCTATCTGTTTCCTTGTTAATTCTTCCCCTCCAGGAACTCTCATACATGCAATTCTTGCATCTTGAGAATTTGCTGGTTCCTTAAAGACTTTAAATTCTGTATTTATAAATAATTCTGAAACATCTTCTAAAATAAGTGGGTTCCTTAAATCTGGTTTATCGGTACCAAATTTTGCTATTGCTTCCGCGTATGTCATCTCAGGAAACTTACCTAACTTAACTCCTAAAATCTGTGAGAAAACCTCCTTCAATAATTCAGTAACTAAATCTTTAATGTTTTGTGAAGTAACAAATGAACACTCCAGGTCTATTTGAGTAAATTCAGGTTGTCTGTCTGCACGGAGATCTTCATCTCTAAAGCATCTAGCAAATTGATAATATCTTTGGAAACCTGAAGCCATTAATGTCTGTTTAAATAGTTGAGGAGACTGAGGAAGCGCAAAGAATGAACCTGGATAAGTTCTGCTAGGTACTAAATAATCTCTTGCTCCTTCTGGAGTTGCTTTTGTAAGCAATGGAGTTTCAATTTCAATAAATTCATTGGCTTCAAGATAATCTCTAACGCATTTAGAAGTTTTTGATCTTAATCTAAGATTCTTCTGCATTTCTTCTCTTCTCAAATCTAAGAATCTATACCTAAGTCTCGTCTCTTCCCCTACTGAAGCGTATTCATCTAGTTGGAAAGGTGTAGGTAACGAAGAATTTAAAATTTCTAATGAAGAACCTACTACCTCTATTTCTCCTGTATCCATCTCAGGATTGACTGTACCATCAGGTCTTTCTCTCACTTTTCCTTCTACAGAAATTACATACTCATTCCTACAAGACTCTGCTAGAGCAAAACTATCCTCGTCATCTGGGTTATAAACTACTTGCACTACACCAGATTCATCTCTCAAATCGAAGAAAATAACTCCTCCATGATCTCTCCTTCTATGAATCCAACCGCAAAGCTTAATAACAGAACCAACTTCTTTTTTGGTTAAAGATCCACAGCTAATATTTTCTAAATTTTTCATAGTTTAAATTTTAAGAGTTTTCTGATTTGACCTCTTTCTTTTTATTCTGTTCCTTCTTTTTTGGGCTTTCATCCTTAGTTTTGTCTTTGTTAGCTGGCTTATCATCATCATTTTTAGCTAAGTTCTTCTTTTTTCCTGTCTTAAAATCAGTTTCATACCAACCTGTCCCTTTTAATCTAAAAGAAGGGGCAGTCGGTACCTGTTTAAGTTTAGGATTTTTTACCTTAAAAGAATCAAGTTCAGATATCTTCATCTGAATCTCAATCAACTTTCTTTTACCTTTTTCTTTAAAAACGTAAGTGGGCATATTAATTGTTGAGGATTATACCAACTTAAGCTTATTTACTTATTATCTCGTTTACTGTTTTACTAAATGTTAATATTAAATAAAGAAAATTAACGATGAAAACTAGTAATTTACTCTTAGCTACTCAAAGAGAAAACCCTTCTGATGCTGAAACTATAAGTCATCAATTGATGATAAAAGCTGGGCTAATAAGGAAAGTAGCCTCAGGTGTATATAACTGGTTACCTCTTGGTATAAAGGTTCTAAGAAACGTAGAAAATATAGTTAGACAGGAAATGAACGATTCAGGGGCTCAAGAAGTTTTGATGCCAATGGTCCAGCCAAGTGAACTATGGAAAGAAACAGGAAGATGGCAACAATATGGCAAAGAATTACTAATTTTTGAGGATAGACATGATAGAGAGTTTTGTTTAGGTCCTACTCATGAAGAAGTAATTACTGACTTGTGTAGGAATGAAATTAGAAGTCATCGACAACTGCCAATTACCTTTTATCAAATACAAACTAAATTTAGAGATGAGATTAGACCTAGATTCGGAGTAATGAGGTCTAGAGAATTCATAATGAAAGATGCGTACTCTTTTGATCTTTCTGAGGATGAGATGAATGATAGCTATCAATCTATGAGAGAAGCCTATATAAAGATTTTTGATTCACTTGGTTTAGATTACAGGATAGTAAAAGCTGATAGTGGAGCCATAGGAGGATCCGATTCAGAAGAATTTCATGTGTTAGCGAACTCAGGTGAAGACCTATTAGCATTTAGTGATAAGAGTAATTATGCAATAAATGCTGAATTATTAATTGAATCTATGTCTGACCAAAATCCAGAAAGCTTAGAGGGACAAGACAGTCCGGATGGGAAAGGTAAATTACGATTAAAAAGAGGCATTGAGGTAGGTCATATCTTTAAATTAGGAAAGAAATACTCTGAAAGCATGAAACTTACTATACAAACAGAAAAAGGCAATATTCATCCTGAAATGGGATGTTATGGAATAGGCATATCAAGAATAGTTGCTGCTGCTATTGAGCAAAACCATGATGAAAAAGGAATCATCTGGCCTAAGGAGATTAGCCCTTACGGAACTGCTTTAATTGAGATTAATCCTAAAAGTGATACTAAGCTAAAAACCCAATGCAGTGAAATATACAACTCACTTAAAGAAAACGGTCATGAAGTTCTTTGGGATGATAGAGACCAAAGTGCTGGTGTGAAATTTTCAGACATGGAGTTAATAGGCATTCCTCAAATGATTATCATTGGGGAAAAGTCTTTCAAAGAAGGCAAGGTTGAAATCAAAATAAGAGGTGAAGATAAAATAACCTTACTCAACCTAGACGAAGTTATAAATAAGACTCTTTAACTAAATTTAAAAATAATTACTCTTTGTCAGTTAGAGTTTCTAGTATCTGTTTTTCTATTTTTTCAGCTATCTTAGGGTTCTCTTCCAGAAATAGAACTGCGTTAGCCTTACCTTGTCCTATCTTCTCACCCTCTAGGCTATACCATGCTCCTGATTTCTCTACGATACCCAAATCAGACCCTCTGTCTAAAAGCTCTCCAAGTCTATTTATCCCTTTATTGTAAATAATCTGAAACTCAGCCTGTTTAAAAGGAGGAGAAACTTTATTTTTTACAACCTTAACTCTAGTTTCATTACCTACAGCCTCATCTCCTTCTTTAACTGTACCTATCCTTCTAATATCCAATCTAACTGAGGAATAAAATTTAAGAGCATTGCCTCCAGAAGTAGTCTCGGGACTTCCAAACATTACTCCTATTTTATGTCTAATCTGATTAATAAAAATGACTAAAGTATTAGATCTTTTAACATTACCTGTAATCTTTCTTAACGCTTGCGACATTAACCTAGCTTGAAGGCCAACATGGGTATCTCCCATTTCTCCTTCAATCTCAGCCTTTGGTACTAATGCGGCTACGGAGTCAATTACCAAAATATCTATTCCACCGGAATGGACCATTATGTCAGCCACTTCTAAAGCTTGCTCTCCTGTGTCAGGCTGAGAGATAAGTAATTCTTCAACATTCACTCCTAGTTTCTCAGCATATATAGGATCCAAGGCATGTTCTGCGTCAATGAAGGCCGCTGTACCACCAAGCTTTTGACATTGAGCAATAACCTCTAAGGTTAAAGTTGTTTTTCCAGAAGATTCAGGACCATATATTTCCACAACCCTTCCCCTTGGTAAGCCACCGATTCCCAGCGCTAAGTCTAGTCCAAGTGATCCGGTTGGTATGGCTGGTATTTTCTCTAGTTTCTTATCCCCCATACGCATAACAGTTCCCGCTCCAAATTGTCGTTCAATTTGTCCGAGTGCTGCGTCTAGCTGCTTGTTTTTATCTGCTTCTTTGATATTCGTTACCTTCTTTTGCGCCATGTCTACCTCCTTCAGGGTTTACGTGGCGATTATACATAATACTGTATAAATAAACAGTACTATTCAATTCTTTTTTACAAGCTCAATTGTACCCATTAAAGCTCTTTCAACCGAGGAATATCTGATCTCATTCCTTTCCCCAGCGAAATACTCTGTGGAGGTTATTACATCTTGGCCCTCCATCTTCCAAGCAAAACATACTGTTCCAACTGGTTTTGTATCTGTTCCTCCTGCAGGACCAGCAATTCCACTTATTGCAACTCCAACATTAGCACCTGATTTGTGTAAAGCACCGGAGACCATTTGTTCCACAATTTCTTCACTCACAGCACCAAAATTATCTAAGTCTTCTGAAGAAACTCCCAAAATTTGAGTTTTGGCTTCATAGGAATATGTCACAAAAGAAGATCCAAACCACTCAGAGCTCCCGGGGATAGAAGTTAGTGCATGCCCTACCCAACCACCTGTACAAGACTCTGCACAGGTAAAAGAATAATCTTTTAATTTAAGTAGTTCTCCTAGTTCTGAACTTATTGTTTCTAACTTTTCTTGATTCAAAATAGGTCCCTCTATACGGATAAAACGCAATTAGACCAGAATTCAGATTATTGTCCAGATAGTAGTTCGTTACATAAGTTGATAGAATCCGCCTTCCATAATGCCATGGCTTTTATAGTTGTAGAATCCTGTATCAAATGCAAACTCACTGACTGCGTTGAAGTCTGTCCTGTTGACTGTTTTTATGAAGGGCCAAACATGCTAGTCATAAACCCTGATGAATGCATTGATTGCGCTTTATGTGAACCAGAATGTCCAGTAGATGCTATCTACTCAGAGGATGAAGTCCCAGAAGATCAAATCCCATTTATTGAGTTAAATGCGGAACTTTGTATGGAATGGCCAAATATTACTGAAGAAAAAGATCCTCCTGAAGATGCTGATGATTGGAGAGAAGTAAAAAATAAAATCAAGTATCTTGAAAAGTAGATGATAATTTTTGTAAAAGTAAAATAAACAAAATACCAATAATTAACCCTAAGAAAGCTTCGATATACCCTAATTGATAGTTTGGTAAAGAAATCTTCCATTCACCAGATTTCCACAGCAAAGGAATACTCAATAACACTAAGGAGTAGAAAAATCCTAAAAGATGCTCTGGATAATCTTCGTAAGCTCTTTTGACTAGTCTAATAAACAGCAATAACCCTATAAGGCATCCAGAAAATAAACTTGAGAGAATTATCAAATTAAATTCTTTAAGGGAAAGAATAACTAATTCGTAGATTCCTAAAAGTAATAATATGAAGCTTCCAGAAATCCCAGGAAGAATAAAAGCACAAACTGCCACAAAACCACCTAAAAAAATGTAGATTA
>JAKUUL010000060.1 GCA_022447025.1 SAR86 cluster bacterium
TCTGAATCCTGTCTGTAATCCCTCCACGCCATTCTCCCCTTAAAAGCTCGGTAACCTTTTTCATAAACATCTTTTAACTCTTCCAACATCTCTTCTGGGCTTTTGCTCCAGCCATTGCCTCTACTCCAGTAAAGGGGTATGTCGGTTCTTCTAGCACAGCCTAAAAGTTGATAAATAGGCAAATTAGCAGCCTTCCCCGCTATGTCCCAGAGTGCCACATCCACTGCACCCACAATTTGGGAAGGAAAGCGAGTTGCTTGCTGACCTTCTCCCAAAGCAAGTAATTCCCATATTTTTCTAGGTCGGGTCGGGTCGGCGCCAATAAGCAGTGGCTTTATTAACTCTTCTAGATAGGCCCTTAAAACCGTTAGATTCCTACCGGCTTCTGAAATTCCAGTTATTCCTTCGTCAGTGTGTACTTGTAAGAGAAGACGGCCAGGTCTTCCTACGAAGGGTCTAGCATTCTCGCCTTGGGGTGCTCGGATACGATTTACTGTAATGTCGGTGATTTTCAAGTCAGTCTCCCTTTTTTTAATAAATCATTTCTTTTTTTTGATCAGAAGGACAGCAGCAGCTGTTGAAATCAGTCCAAAAGCTGATCCAACAGCGACTTTTATCTGATGCTTTCTGGCTGATTTGTATATTGGTGAAAGTCTATTTCTTATAGATAAAGAAGTTCCCTTTCCCGCTTCAACAACGTTTTGAATATATTTCTCTTTGGGATCTAATGAATTTCCATCATCTGGGTTGTTGGGAAGATCAATCGTACTAATAATTGCTTTAGCCTCTCTAGATAGAAGGTGGGGATCAGAAGAAAACTCTTTCCAAACAGCTGATTCCATTCGACTGCCTTTTTGCATTCCTGAAGACTCTCCTGGGTCTAAGGTCGCGAATTTTCGAAGTTTAAGGGCCACAGCGTCAGGATTTCTAAATTTAATTGGATCCGGGGTGGTTTTGGGATCAGTAAGATGTCTCAAATACTGGCTGAGTTTTTGGGCCTCAGGACTGTTTTCACGCACTCTACCATGGTTTATGTACGTGTGAAGAGCGAGTATTGTTTCATCTCTACTCCACGGAGGTATTTTCACCATGTCTTCGGTCCTTGATTACTGTATGGACTGGAAACTTACATAAAGTTGAAAAATTGTGCAAATTTAGCGCTTGTATTTTATTGGGTTATACTTCTATCAAGAACAACAATGCGTAAATGAGTCAGAAAGTCATAAAAGAGACACCCAAAACCCTAACTTCTTCTGATGATTTAAAAAAAATCGTCAAAGATTCAATTGCCACCCGCTATGTGAGCATAGACATAGAAGGAAATGGGTTTTTTAGGTACCCAGAATTTGTGTGTCTGATTCAGATTTGTATAGATGAAGATATATATCTGGTTGATCCTTTAGCAATAGAAGATATTTCTGTTCTTGGTGAGATCTTTAGAGACCATAAAATCACAAAAATTCTTCACGCTGGTGATTACGACATTCGAAGTTTGAATAGAGACTACGGATTTTCATTTTCTAATGTTTTCGATACAAGTTTGGGTGCAGCACTACTGGGGTCCAAGAAATTAGGTCTTGATTCGGTGTTGAAGGAATATATTGACGCTAACGTTACCAAAGACAAGAAGCTTCAAAGAAGCGACTGGACTATTCGACCACTTAGTAAAGAGGCTCGAACTTATGCTGCAGATGATGTGAGATATCTACATAGTGCAATGCAAGTCATGAATAAAAGACTTGAAAATCTAGGTAGGCTTTCATGGTTGAGAGAGGAATGCGAAAGGTTACAACAAGTAAAATTTCACCCCAAAGACGAAGACACTGCATTCTTGGATGTTAAAGGTAGTAAGAATTTGGATGGCCGTTCTCTCTCTGTACTCCAGTCTTTGTATGCAGTTAGGGAAGATGAAGCCATAGGTAAAGATCGCCCTCCCTTTAAAATTGTAGGCGATTCAGTTTTGGTGGGCATAGCTAGAAACCCTCATTCTGACTATTCAGAGATAAAAGGAATAGGTGCTTGGGGACGCCCAGGGGTATCTAAACGTATTAGAAAAATAGTGACTGATGCTCTTGCCCAGGAACCTGTTGAAAGACCACCAAGTAAAATTACCAGAAAAAGTCCTATGTCAAATAAAGAGCGAGAAAAGGCTAATATCAGATTGAAAGAGCTAAAAGAATGGAGAAAGGCTATAGGCCAGAATCTTGATGTAGACCCAAGCTTACTATGGCCGACAAGCAGCTTGAATAGACTTTCTAGAGATCCTAACACTTTTATATCAGAGGTCTCGGAACCAGAAGTAAGAAATTGGCAACGGTTGGAATTTGGAAATAAATTAGAAGAAAAACTATCGTCTTTCCAATAATTAGAATTGCCATAATTCAAGAGGTGGATGTATGGAATTTTTAGTACCGTGGTCGATAATAGTTGTTTTATTGGGTTGTTTGATTCTTCTCGGGAAACTGTGTTTTAAGATGAGGTCTTCATCGGCTGAATTGAAATCTCAAATTAGGAGTCAATCAACTAGATATGGCCAGATAACTGAACAATTTTTACCTTTGGTGGATTCTTATCCTTGGGACAGTAAGCACTTTAGGTTTTTAGGGAGTCCGATTGACGGTATTCAGTTTGAAGAAGACAGGATAATTCTTGTCGAATTCAAATCCTCTTTCAGTCAGATGTCTGGTAGGCAAAGGAAAATAAAAAACTTGGTTGAACAAGGCAAAGTTGAATTCGAATTAATTAGGGCTGGTTAGAAAGTGAGAAAGGTTACAAAATTATGAGTAACTTGTTTACCCCCATTACTATAAGGGGAGAGAAAATAAGAAATAGGCTTTTTGTTGCTCCTATGTGCCAGTATTCTGTAAATGAAGAAGATGGTATGGCCACTGATTGGCATATGGTTCATTTAGGTACCAGAGCTGTGGGCGGAGCCGGCTTAGTGATGGCTGAGGCAACTGCGGTATCGCCAGAAGGAAGAATTTCGCCTCAAGACTTGGGTATTTGGTCCGACAAACATGCTTCTGTCTTGGAGCCAATAGTAAACTTCATTGAATCCCAAGGTGCAACACCTTCTATTCAGTTAGCTCACGCCGGTAGGAAGGCTTCCCATAAAAGGCCTTGGGAAGGAAGCGATGTTTTAAGAAAAGAGAGCGGAGGTTGGGATATAGTCGGACCATCGTCTTTAGAATACGACAATGGTTGGGTGGTTCCTGAGGAATTGTCTATAGAAGACATTGATTCGATAGTTTCTGATTTTTCTGCATCAGCAGTCAGATCTGTTCAGGCTGGTTTCAAGGTACTAGAGCTGCATCTGGCTCACGGGTACTTGGCCTGCGAATTCATGTCACCACTTTCAAACAAACGGAATGACAAATATGGTGGGTCCTTACGGAATAGATGTCGTTTCCCGATAGACATTGTTTCATCTGTTAGGAAATCCATTCCTGAATCTATGCCCCTGTTGGTTCGGATATCTGCGACAGAATATATGACGGATGGTTGGTCGCTTGAGGATTCTATAGAACTTTCTGGCTGGTTTAAGGAGGAAGGAGTAGACATGATAGATTGTTCTTCTGGAGGAAATTCGGCAGAACAAGATTTAGATCCGTATCCGGGGTATCAAGTGCCCTTTTCATCCGCTATAAAAAAGGAAGTCGATATATTAACTGGGGCAGTAGGGTTGATTACAGACGCTTATCAGGCTGAACAAACTCTTCGAAACGAGGAGGCAGACGCTATTTTATTGGGAAGAGAACTACTAAGGAATCCATACTGGGCTTTAAAAGCTCAGGTTGAACTGTATCGTTAAGATTCTGTATTTACTCATGAATATTTAATGTAAAGGCAGTAATTACGTTGGTGTTTTTATTTGAACCAATTTTTGGCTAAAAAAATAATAATTCCGATGACAAATCCGGCCGCAGTGAGCTCTATATTGCCCTTTATTAGACCTCCAGTGACAAGACCTAAAGACAAGGAAAATGCGGCGACTAAAATGAACCAACCTTTATTCAAAGACTATTTCCCTTTGTATTAAATGAATATAGCATTTATCTTAAAGGTTAAAACGCATTACAGCTAGATTTTGAGGCTATTTTAAGAATGAGGCAGAAAGGCAAGGAGTAGGTTAAATATGGACAAGGAAATTTTGAGATTGGCTGATAGGGCAGCAACTCTCTTAAAAGAATCCAATCAAACTATCGGGATCGCTGAATCTTCTTCAGGGGGCTTGATTTCAGCCCATTTGCTGGCTATACCTGGTGCATCTAGGTATTTCATTGGTGGGTCAGTTATTTATACTCGCGTGGCCCAAAAGGGTTTATTGAAAGTAACAGATGGACAGATGGATGGCTTGAGAGCATCTACCGAAGAATATGCCTCCTTGAATGCCAAAACAATTAAGGAAACACTTGAGACTACCTGGGGTTTGAGTGAGACTGGAGCAACGGGTCCTTCTGGAAACAGGTACGGAGATTCCGCAGGGCATTCATGGGTTGGGGGCGGAGGGCCGGTGGCGCGGGCCATGTCCAATGAGAGAGGCGTAGGTGAAAGAGAACAAAATATGCTTTCTTTTACTAAAGAGGCTTTGGGGTTTTTGATAAATTGTCTGGAAGAGAGCCGTTAAGTTTCTGTAATTTGGACGCTAATTTT
>JAKUUL010000061.1 GCA_022447025.1 SAR86 cluster bacterium
TTATATGGAATCAAGAGTGATTAATCTAAAGAATTTTTATATCTATTCCAATCAAAAGACTCTCCCGGATCTGTTTTTCTACTAGGAGCTATATCGCTGTGCCCTACTATTCTTTCCGTAGATATTCCAGGATAGGTTTCCATTAAACAGTTAGTTAAGTTAATTAAAGAAAGATATTGTTTATCAGAATAAGAGTCTGTATCAGTCCCTTCAAGCTCTATCCCAATTGAAAAGTCATTACATTCTTTCTGTCCCTCAAACTCAGAAATCCCTGCATGCCAGGCCTTCTTGTTAAGATCTACAAATTGTATTAAGTGACCCTCTCGATCTACAAACAAGTGGCTAGAAACTTGAAGATCAGCTATCTCTTCAAAAAAAGAATGTTTAGAGATATCCAATTTATTCTGAAAAAAATCAATAATAAAAGGACCTCCGAATTCACCCGGAGGCAGACTAATATTGTGAATTACTAAGAGAGAAGGCTCTACTTCTTCTGGTCTGTCAGAGAAATTTGGAGATTGTATAAAATCAGCTTGATCTACGCGATGATCAGTTACGGTAAACAATGAAACTCCTAAGGTCCTTTCCTCTCTCTATGCATAGTGGGAGGCTTTCCCTTCCACATGTTGTCTTTATACTTACGCTTGTCGTCTTTTTTCTTTCTAGAGGAGTCCATAAGCTCTCTTCTATCCAAAACTTCGTCTGAATTCTTGTCCAATGCAGAAAATCTCTTTTTTACAGGGGAAATAAATTCTTCTTTTGAAACCTTATTATTAGAGTTTAAATCCAGTTTTTGAAATTTTAGATCTTTAGCTACTTTTGGACCAACCTCTCTGCCCTTGGAAAGTTCTTCAGAGTTTAAATACCCATCTTCATTTTTATCTAAAGCTTTAAAAATAGCCTCGCTCACTTCTTTTTTTCCTTCAGGTGTTGGTCCTTTAGGCGGTCCCCTTCTTTGAGGCCTTTGTCTTGGTTCAGGTGGGCGTCCCTTGGATCCAGCAATAAACTCGTTTTGATCTATTTTTTGATCATCATTTCTGTCTAGTTTGTCAGCTTTCCTCGAAAGCATTTTCTGTTTTTTTAGGTTTTCATCTCCATCCATTTCTTGTCTAGTAATATTTCCGTCAGAGTTCTGATCTAAAAAAGTGAACATTTTTTCAGTACGGGAACTGAATTCTGAGAAACTTATAACTCCATTTCTATCCTTATCCATAAACATTGAGTTTTTATGTTTTTTGCCTGGTTCAGCTTGAATGCTTAAAGACAAAGAAAAAAGGACCCCTACAGCAACTAAATAATTAATTTTTTTCATTTTTTTCCTCGATTTTATTCCTATAGACAAATAACAAATCCATGGGTTCAAAAATTATCAATTTCTTAATTCTTTTGGTAATTTAAAGAAAATTCCTTCATCTTGTCTATCTTCACCCTTTTTTAAGTCAATGTCGAAGTTTTGGGATAATGTATCTAATAACTCTTCCACTAAATGCTCTGGAGCTGATGCGCCAGAAGTTATTCCCAAGACTTTCTTTTCATGAAACCAGTCTAGATTCAGATCTGCTGATGTATCTATAAGATAAGACTCTACTCCAGATCTTTCTGCTATTTCCCTTAACCTATTAGAATTTGAGCTATTTTTTGAACCTATAACTAAAATTAGATCACATTCCAATGCGAGTTGTTTGACTGCATCTTGTCTATTTTGTGTTGCATAACAAATATCATCTTTGCGTGGACCCAAGATTGAAGGAAATCTTTTTTGCAGTACTTTGATAATTTCCTGAGTGTCATCCACTGACAAAGTAGTTTGTGTTACAAAAGATATATTGTTTGGGTCTTGAACTTCTATTTCTTTTGCTTCTTGAATAGACTGAACAAGATAGATTTTGCCTCCTTTAGAAATGTTGTATTGGCCCATTGTGCCCTCAACTTCAGGGTGATTTTTATGCCCTATCAAAATACAATCTCGGCCAGCTCTAGAATGCTGTTCAACTTCTGAATGGACTTTACTTACCAAAGGACAAGTAGCATCAAAAATACCTAAGTCGCTTGCATCGGATTGATCTTGCACTTCTTTTGAAACGCCATGCGCACTGTAAATTACTGTAGCGCCAGAAGGAATTTCAGAAATCTCTTCTACAAAGATAGCACCCAGCTCTCTTAGCTCATCAACGACAGTTTGGTTGTGTACGACTTCGTGTTTGACATACACAGGAGGGCCTTTTTGTTCTAAGACTTTATTTACTATTTCAATAGCTCGGCCTACTCCCGCACAGAACCCCCTTGGATTGGCTAAAATTATTTTCATGTTTTTTTAACCCTTTCTATAAAGAAGAAATAGCTAAGATAAAGAATTATTCCCACAGTAATGTAACTGTCTGCCATGTTAAACACGTAAAAAGAGTAATCTTGATAGAAAACATGAACAAAATCCACAACATAACCAAGAAAGACCCTGTCAACTAAGTTCCCTAATCCACCTGAAATAATAAAAATAAGAGATATTAACTCTAGCTGATGTTTTGGTGTTTTCTTATACATCTGAAACAACAAGTAAGCCAAAATACCTGAGACAGCCGCTACCAAGAGCCAACGAGAAATAAGACCTCCCCCACCAAAAATACTGAACGCGATGCCTGTATTATGAATCAGAGTAAAGTTAAGAAAAGGCAGTAAGTTTAATGATTCACCTAAAGACAAGAAGGAAGAAATTAGTATCTTAGAAATTTGATCCAGAACAACCAAGAAAATGATTAAAAGGCTTGTTGTGGTTGTTTTCATAATTAAGCAAAGAGCCTGTCCTCCCCTTCTCCATCAATATTGTCAAGGCATCGATTACATAAAGTGGGATGGTCTTTTATTGAACCAACCTCGGGTCTGCTGTGCCAGCATCTTTCACATTTCTGTTCTTGAGTCTTAGAAATCTTAATTTTTAACCCTTCAATTTCTGTTTCCTCACCTTCACCATTTTCAGGTAAAACCTTTGCTTCAGAAGTAATAAACACAAATCTTAATTCCTCAGAAAACTTACTAAGGACTTTTTCTAAGTCACTGGTGCACAACAGCTCAATTTCAGCTTCTAGTGCTGAACCGATTACACTATTATTTCTTGAAGATTCAATAACCTTATTTACCTCCGATCTAACATTAAGTACCTCAAGCCAATCACTTTCAGTAATGGTCCCTTCAGAAGAACAAACCCAGTCTTCATACCATTCAGATAAATGAACAGATTCAAGATCTTTGTGATACAAACGCCAAGTTTCTTCAGCAGTAAAGCTCAAAATAGGAGAGACCCATCGAACTAAAGCCTCGAGAATCTGAAACAAAATTGTCTGGGAAGATCTCCTTGCTAAAGAATCTTTCTTACAGGTGTATAGCCGATCTTTAAGGATATCTAAATAAAAACCGCCTAAATCATTCGCGCAAAAATTATGAATTTTGTTGAAAGCTGCATGAAATTGATAGTTTTGATAATCCTCTATTAATTCCTTTTGAAGATTTTGAGTTTTTATTTCCATATAACGATCTATTTCGGTTAGTTCTTTTTCCTCTACGCGTTTATCCAAATCAAAATCATGCAGAT
This sequence comes from SAR86 cluster bacterium, assembly GCA_022447025.1. GTDB lineage: Bacteria > Pseudomonadota > Gammaproteobacteria > Magnimaribacterales > Magnimaribacteraceae > AEGEAN-183. The sequence goes on from JAKUUL010000061.1 coordinate 3,587, forward strand.
TTCCATGCAAAAACCTTAGAGTATTTCTGATTCTTCTGTAGGTGTCTGAAACGCCTTGTAACCGGGTTTCGGATATAACCATTTCATTCCTGTAGTCAGTTGAAGCTATCCATGCTCTTAATATGTCTGCACCTCTAGAGTTCCATATTTCTTGTGGTGAAATAGTGTTCCCCAGTGACTTTGACATCTTTTTTCCATCAGCATCAACAACAAAACCATGAGTCAATACTCCCTTGTAAGGTGGAGTGTCATTAATAGCCATACTTGTTAACAAGGATGATTGAAACCAACCTCTGTGTTGGTCAGAGCCTTCAAGGTAAAGATCTGCTGGGAACTCTAGTTCGTCATCATGCAAAACACATGCATGAGTCACTCCAGAATCAAACCACACATCTAAAATATCTGTAATTTTTTCGTAATTAGATGAATCTTGTATCAGATCTTCTATTTTTATGTCATGCCAAGCCTCGATTCCTGACTTTTCAATCCTTTTAGCTATCTCTTCTATTAATGTATTGGTATCTGGGTGCAGTTCTCTTGTTTCTTTATGAACCAAAAGCGTAATGGGAACACCCCAAGCTCTTTGTCTTGATATGCACCAATCAGGTCTATCCAGCATACTGGCCATCCTGGTTTCGCCCCAAGTTGGCTCCCAATTTACTTTTTTAATAGCCTCATTGGCATTTAGTAACAAAGAACCCTTATCCATACCTATAAACCACTGTGGGGTAGCTCTAAACATCAGAGGAGATTTGTGTCTCCAACAATGAGGGTAACTGTGCTCATAATCAGCGCTAGCCAATAGCGTGCCCTCTTCTTTTAGAACTTCAATTATTTTTTCATTGGCTTTAAAAGCAAATAATCCTCCAACATGTTTCTCATCCGAATTAAAAGTTCCGTTATTTTTTACTGGACTTAGTATTTCTAAATCATATTCCATAGCTACCACGTAAGCTTCTAGTCCATGACCAGGCGAAGTGTGTACGATTCCCGTGCCTACTTCTGTTGTTACATGATC
>JAKUUL010000062.1 GCA_022447025.1 SAR86 cluster bacterium
AATCAATATAGCCCCTAACCACAGAAGCCTCAGCTGACATGGGGGACATCATCTTATATTTTTGTAATTCAGTAAGAGCTTTCTGTTCAGCTTCTTTTGACATACCAGCCTCTAGAATCTGTTTTTCCAAAACTTCAGTCTCTTCGGAATCATCTAGCTCACCTAGTTCCTTTTTAAGAGCTTTCATTTGTTCATTCAAATAATATTCTTTCTGGCTTTTCTCCATTTGTTTCTTTACACGCCCTCTTATCTTTTTCTCAACTTTTGTTAAATCTAATTGGGAAGCGAGATGGGAAAGGATCTTTTCAGCTCTATCTTTAAGAGAAAAGGTTTCAAGAATATCTTGCTTTTCCTTCAAATCAGCTGATAAGTGCCCCACCAGAGTATCAGAGAGTTTACTTAACGAATCAATTGAATTAACTGTGGACAAAACTTCCGGTGTAGCCTTCCTTGTTACCTTTACATATTCTTGAAAATTCTTTCTTAAACTAGGTACATATTTTTTTAAATCTTTAGTTTCTTCTTCCTCTTCAAGTGGACTTACATCAGCAGCGTAATAGTCTTTGTAGTTTTTTATTTCATTAAGTTTGGCTCTTTGGAATCCCTCAACTAGAACTTTTACTGTTCCATCAGGTAGTTTTATTAATTGTAATATTGTGGCAATGGTTCCAACTTCATAAATATCTTTAAGGTTAGGGTCATCTTTTTGAGGATCTTTTTGAGCCACAAGCATTATCTGTTTATCTGCTGCCATGGATGCTTGTAAAGCAACAATTGACTTTTCTCTACCCACAAATAATGGTGTTACTACGGAAGGAAAAATAACCACATCTCTTAATGGCAAAAGAGGTAAATTTTCTGTTCTTGGATTAGACATATTTAGTTTTATTCAATAATTAGCCGCTTTGTTTTTCTTCCGTGCTCTCATAGACCATTAAAGGTTCATTATCACCCTGTATTACAGAGGCATCTAGAACTACTTTTTGTAGATTAGTTTCAGATGGCACTTTATACATTGTTTCCATTAATATTCTTTCAATAATTGATCGTAATCCTCTGGCACCAGTTTTTCTTTCCATTGCCTTTTTTGCAATCTCATGAAGCGCTTCTTCTCTAATATCCAGCTCTACTCCTTCCATTTCAAATAGACGTTTAAATTGCTTTGTTAAAGCATTTTTTGGTTGAGTTAATATCTTAACTAAAGCTTCTTCATCTAACTCCTTGAGAGTAGAGGTTACTGGAAGCCTTCCTACAAATTCAGGTATTAAACCGTACTTTATAAGATCTTCTGGTTGCACCTGGCTAATTAGTTCATCTGATTTGCCTGATTGGTTGATTGAAGTAACTGTGGCTCCAAAACCAATCCCAGTTTCTTCACATCTATGCCTGATAATGTTCTCAAGGCCTGAAAAAGCACCCCCACAGATAAAAAGGATATTTGAAGTATCTACTTGCAAGAACTCTTGTTGCGGATGTTTTCTCCCTCCTTGTGGTGGAACCGAAGCAACCGTGCCTTCTATTAACTTTAAAAGGGCTTGTTGCACTCCTTCCCCAGAAACATCTCTTGTAATAGAGGGGTTGTCAGATTTCCGTGCAATTTTGTCTATTTCATCTATGTAAACAATACCTAGTTGTGCTCTTTCAATATCGTAATCACATTTTTGAAGCAGTTTTTGAATAATATTCTCGACATCTTCTCCAACGTAACCAGCCTCAGTCAGCGTAGTAGCATCTGCAATTGTAAAAGGCACATCTAGCAGTCTAGCTAAAGTTTGAGCTAGTAATGTCTTTCCGGAACCAGTTGGCCCTAACAGTAAAATATTACTTTTGGTCAGTTCGACTTCTTCTTTTTCATCTTGTTTAGATTCTTCTCTAAGTCTTTTGTAGTGGTTGTATACCGCTACTGAAAGGTTCTTCTTAGCATCCTCCTGACTGATGACATATTCATCTAATTTTTCTTTAATTTCCTTGGGTACTGGAAAACTCTCTTCCTCAGTTGTGTCAGCTGCTTCATTTATCTCTTCTTGAATAATGTCATTACAAAGATCTATGCACTCGTTGCAGATATAAACAGATGGGCCAGCTATCAACTTTCTTACTTCATTTTGGTTTTTACCGCAAAAGGAACAAAAAAGTAGCTTTTCTTCGTTATTGTCTTTTTTATCTGCCATTATTCCTCTAAGTCCTAGTTTCCATAACGCTGTCAATCAGTCCATATTCAACTGCTTGTTCCGGAGACATAAAATTATCTCTATCGCTGTCTTTTGCAATTTTATCTATGTTTTGGCCTGAATGAGTAGAAAGAATAGTGTTTAATTTTTCTTTAATAGAAAGTATTTCTTGTGCATGTATTTCAACGTCACTTGCTTGTCCTTGAAAGCCTCCCATTACTTGATGTATTAAAACCCTAGAATTTGGTAAAGCATGCCTTTTCCCTTTTGCACCTCCGGTTAAGAGAACTGCACCCATACTAGCTGCTTGACCAACACATAACGTGCTTACATCAGGTTTTATGAACTGCATAGTATCGTATATAGAAAGACCAGCAGTGACAGAACCACCAGGAGAATTAATGTAAAGAGATATGTCTTTATCAGGATTCTCTGCTTCTAAGAAAAGCATTTGGGCGACTACTAAATTTGCTCCAATATCTTCGACTGGACCTGTTAAAAAGATCACTCTCTCTTTAAGCAATCTAGAATAAATATCATAAGCCCTTTCTCCCCTAGGAGTTTGTTCTACCACCATTGGTACCAATTGATTGATAGAAGTTGTGTCTTTTGTACTACTCATACCTATTATTTAATACTATTTTGGGTTAAAGGTTAAAAATTCAAGTCTCTTACTTACCACTGACACATTCTTCATAAGTTAGTTCCTCCTCAACTGCGCTAGCTTCAGATAAAAGAATTTCTACAACTTGCTCCTCTAAAGAGATGGATTCAATGCTCCTTAATTGTTCTTCATTTGAGTAAAACCAATTTACCACCTGTTGAGGTTCCTTATACATTGCAGCACGATCTTCAATTATTTTTCTTACCCTCTCTCCATCTGCCTTAATGCTCTTTTCCTCAATTATCTTATTTAAAATTATACCGACACTAACTCTCTTCTTTGCTTCTTCTTCAAAAGTTTCTTTAGGAAAAAGATCTTCTTTTAAATCCTTTGGATCCATGCCTACTCTTCTAGCAGCATCTTCTCTCATATTGTTTACTTCTGACTCTATCATTGCATTAGGAACTTCAAAGACATTAGCTTCCCTTATTGAATCTAATACACTGACTTTACTTTTATTTTTTATAAGATTTTCCAGATCTTCCTGTAACTTTGTTTCTATTTCTTTTTTAAACTCCTCTAAGTTTTCAGCCACTAACCCAGTGGACTTAAAAAACTCTTCATTTAATGCGGGGAGTTTAGGTTTAAGAACCTCTTTTACTTCAACACTAAAGACTACACTTTTAGAAGCTAAATCTTTTTTTCCATAATCCTCTGGGAAGGTTAGATCTAAATCCTTTTTATCAGATTTTTTTAGTCCTATAAGCCCTTCTTCAAAACCTTCAATCATTGATTTAGATCCAATCTCCACAACAAAATCTTTGGCTGAGCCGCCTTCAAATTCTTCATTCTCAATTTTCCCAATAAAATCAATTTTGATTTGATCTCCTGAAGAGGCATTGCCTTCCTTCGATTCCCAAGAGCACATCCGCTTTCTTATGTTTTCTATAGTTTTATTTACATCTTCTTCGGTAACTGAACTCACAGTTTTTGTATAGCTCAGCCTATTTAAGTTACCTAGAGATATTTCCGGATAAACTTCAAAAGTTGCTTTAAAGATGACATCTTTTTCTATTTCTATCCGTTCAGGTATTAAGTTAGGTCGGCCTACAGGTTTTAAATTTTGTTTTTCAACTAATTCATAAAATTTCTTGATTACTGAGTCATTAATCACATCTTGCCTTATCTCAGGCTCATACATTTTTTTAACTACATCCAAAGGAGCTTTACCTTTCCTAAAGCCTTTAATTTTTGCCGTTTTTTGTGCTGAATTTAGCTTACTCTTAACCTGTTTCTCAATATCATCTGCAGCAACCGAAATAGTAAGGCTTTGCTCTACCTCGTTTTTATTTCCAAAAGAGAATCTCATATTCTTTTCCTATGTATTTTGGGGTGGGTGATGGGGCTCGAACCCACGACCACTGGCACCACAAGCCAGAGCTCTACCAACTGAGCTACACCCACCAATTTTTTTGCATTCTAACATTTAACTAATAGGAAACTTAAAGAGGTTCTTAAATTTAAACAAAAATTTAGTGCCTAGTGGATATCAAAGGAATCTATAGATTCATACACATTGCTGTCTTGAGTAAGCAC
>JAKUUL010000063.1 GCA_022447025.1 SAR86 cluster bacterium
TATACCAATTTCAGAAGTAGTAGAGATCCGATTCTCAATCAGCTCTTCTAACCTTTTTACTAGAAATAAATTATGAATTCCTCCACCACAGAGATATATAGGTTTCTTTTCAGCCTTTAAATCTTTAAGTTCTTTAAATATTACTTGGGCAGATAACTCAGTTAAGGTTGCTTGGATATCTTCTGAAGAAACCTCACCAAACTCTGAAATTTTTTTATTAATCCATTTTAAATTGAAATAATCAGTTCCAGTACTCTTTGGAGGATGCTTGTTGAAGAAGTCATCTTTAAGCATTTCTTTTAAGAGATTAGTCACAACCTTTCCTGATGAAGCCCAAGCTCCTCCAGCATCGAAATCTCCTCTGTTATTTGATCTTGACCATGAATCTATAAGGCAATTTCCTGGTCCACAGTCATAGGCAATAATGCTTTCAGTAGAGTCATTAAAGTAAGTTAAGTTACAAATACCTCCTATATTGATGACTAATCCTTCAGAGACCTTATTTTTTTTAAGAATAAAACTATGAAAGAGTGGTGCGAGAGGAGCACCTTGACCCCCTGCGACTATATCAGCAGTTCTGAAATCAGCTACAGTTTTTATATTAGTTATACCGACTATCTGTTTAGGGCTTCCTATTTGTAAGGAGAAGGGAGAAGGAGCGTTCGGAGCATGTTTTATGGTTTGTCCATGACTGCCAATTGCAACTACGTCAGAACTATCTACTTCAGCCTTTTGTAGTAATTTATTAGCTGCATTTCCAAAAACCTTTCCAAGCTCTAGATCTAATTTCTCAATTTCAACTTTAGATATTTTATCGTTGTTTACTTCATTAAAAATTCTCTCCTTTAATGTTTTTTCTATTGATGAAGAGCTCCATTCTAAAAGTTCAACAGTATCGTTATCAAAGTTGACTAGTGCAGAGTCAATAGAATCAACACTAGTACCTGACATCAAACCTATAAACAACTCAGCCATTATTTTGAAGCTAAAGAATTAGTTAAGATTTGATAGTTTTTTAGTGAAGAAAGCATATTATTTGCATGTTCAATGTACTCTTTTCTGTCACCTGTATTTATAGGTTCAGCATTTGGGAACTTAACTCTTAGGGGGTCGGTGTGTTTTCCATTTACATGAAATTCATAATGTAAGTGTGGTCCAGTGGCTAATCCACTACTTCCTACATAACCAATTGTTTGTCCTTGTTCTACTTTCTTGCCTTTTTTTATTCTTGTACTAAATTTTTGTAAATGACAATATCTCGTTGAATAATCTTCAGAATGTTTAATCTCTATTTCATTACCACAGCCGTTTTTTACACCTGCAAAAAAGATTGTTCCATCTCCTGTAGCTCGCACAGGTGAACCTCTTTTAGCAGCATAATCAACACCATTATGCGAACGAATAGTGTGTAGGATAGGGTGTTTCCTTTTCAGGTTGTATTTTGAGCTTATGTAGCTAAATTTTACTGGAGATCTCAAAAAAGCTTTTTTAACATTTCTTCCCTCAGGAGAAAAATACTCAGAAGTTCCATTACTTAACTTATATCTTATGGCTATGTGTGTTGAGTTTTGATTTAAAAATTCAGCAATCAGGATATCTCCATCAAGTTTTTTTTCTCCGTTAACGAATACTTCTTCATAAATTAGACTGTAAGAATCTCCAGGCCTAATATCATGTATAAAATCAATATCCCAACCAAATATATAAACCAAATCCATTATGACGCTATCTGGCAGTCCTTCCCTAAGGCCATCTGCATAAAGGGAATTGTTTATTTCAACTTTTTTAAAGACCAGAGATTTTTCTGTAAGTAATTCATATTCTTCAATTTTATAAGTCTCATTTGTCTTCTGTGCTCTTACACCAGACTTGAAGTCTTTTATATAATTTAGAGATAAAACTTTATTTGAATCATTTATTTCAACTTCTAAGATTTTTCCTACCTTTATTTGTGCTAGCAAGTTATTTGTATCTGAGTTAACTAAGGTAATTATATTTTTTTCGATTACTCCGAGTCGCCTAAGTATTGAAAAAAGAGAGTCATTCCTTTTTATTTCTGCTTTTTTGAATTCTATGAGTTCAGGAATAAATACATCTTTATTCACCTCAGAGTCTAGATCTACGATGGATATTTGGTTGTAGAGTGATTCTTTAGAAGAGTCAGAATCTAATTCCATGCTAGAAAAGGTGACTATGCATAACATCAGAGCAAATCCCGTTGCAAGAAGGTATAGATGCCTTCTTGGGTAAGTTGAAAGAATAAGTCTTATCTGTTTTAAGGTTTTTCTTAACATAAGGTCAGACAAAAACACTTTATACTAACCAATATTAGATGCTTTCGTCTAAGATTAATTTCCTCAAGTAAGCTTATAATATATAGAAAATGAAAGATTCTGAGTTAGCGCTCTTATTAAGGGGAGTAGAGGAAATTGTTCCAGAAAAGGAATTTCATAAGAAATTAGATGAAAAAAGACCCTTAAGAGTTAAATTAGGTTTTGATCCTACTGCACCTGACCTGCATTTAGGGCACACAGTAATCTTAAATAAACTAAAACTTTTTCAAGATTTAGGTCACCAGGTAATTTTCTTGATAGGGGATTTTACTGGATTGGTGGGAGACCCTTCTGGAGTCAATGAAACCCGTCCAGTCTTAACTGAGAAAGAAATTAAAGAAAATGCTAAGACTTATGAGAGACAAGTATTCAAGATTCTTGATAAGAAGAAAACCGAGATCAGATTTAATTCTGAGTGGATGAATCAGTTCTCACCTGAAGACTTTATCAGACTCTCTTCAGTGCAAACTGTAGCAAGAATGCTTGAAAGGGATGACTTCAGTAAAAGATATAGCGCTCAAAAACCCATTTCAATACATGAATTTCTTTATCCTTTATTACAAGGTTATGATTCAGTAGCTTTAGATGCTGACATTGAACTTGGAGGAACAGATCAAAAGTTCAATCTGCTTTTAGGGAGGGAAGTACAAAAATTTTATGGTAAAGAACCGCAGGTTGCTTTCACCTTGCCTTTATTAGAAGGCCTTGATGGAGTGATGAAGATGTCAAAGTCTTTAGATAATTACATTGCTATCGAAGACGATGCAGATGAAATGTTTGGAAAAATCATGTCTATTTCAGATGATTTAATGTGGAGATATTTCGAACTGCTTAGTTTTAGAGATGAAGAAGAGATTACAGAGTTAAAAAAATCACAAAAAGAAGGCTCAAACCCGCGAGATATAAAGTTTTTACTGGCAGAAGAAATAGTAAATAGATTTCATGGAGAAGGTTCAGGAAACAGCGCTAAAGAAGAGTTTCAATCTAGATTCCAAAAAGGAAATAATCCTTCAGATATAAAAGAAATTACAATAAATCTTGAGGAAAAATCTATAACTTTAGCCAAAGTGCTTAAAGAAGCCAAAATGGTACCTAGTACCTCAGAGGCATTAAGGCTAATCAAACAGGGTGCGGTTAGAATTGAGGGAGAAAAAATATTGGATTCAAAGCATGAAATTAATCTAAATTCTTCTCTTTTGTACCAGGTTGGAAAGAGAAAGTTTTCTAAGATCAAGATCGCCAAAAAATAGCTTTGAATAAGGCTTATTTGATGTATACTGCGGCTCCCTTTAGGTGATAAAGGGGAGTTCTTTAAAATTATTAAAACAAGTAATTCGTGTGGGCGCCTGTTTTAGGCGCACTTACCAACCAGTTAATATTTCTTGACTAGTTTAAGTTTTTTATTTTCTGGTTTTTTTTGTGTCTTAAAGACACATACTTCAATTTAATTGAAGAGTTTGATCATGGCTCAGATTGAACGCTGGCGGTAGGTTTTAAACATGCAAGTCGAGCGGTAACAGACATTTTGATTCAGCTTGCTGAATCTCGTGCTGACGAGCGGCGAACGGGTGAGTAACGCGTAGGAATCTACCCAGTAGCGGGGGATAGCCCGAGGAAACTCGGATTAATACCGCATACGCCCTTAGGGGGAAAGGGGGCATCTTTGATGCTCTCACTATTGGATGAGCCTGCGTAAGATTAGCTTGTTGGTAGGGTAAAGGCCTACCAAGGCTACGATCTTTAGCTGGTCTGAGAGGACGATCAGCCACATTGGGACTGAGACACGGCCCAGACGTCTACGGACGGCAGCAGTTAAGAATATTGGACAATGGGGGAAACCCTGATCCAGCCATACCGCGTGTGTGAAGAAGGCCTTAGGGTTGTAAAGCACTTTAAGCAACGAAGAAGAAAAATAAGTTAATACCTTATTTTTTTGACATTAATTGCAGAATAAGTACCGGCTA
>JAKUUL010000064.1 GCA_022447025.1 SAR86 cluster bacterium
AAATTCCAGGATAACTTGCTGCAGGAGGAGCATAGCGACCTACTGATTCATTTCTTACGAAAGAAGCTCTGCTGTAGAAAGTTAAATTATCGTTGATTTCATGCTCAACATTAGCTGTGATTGTATCTCTAAATAATCCAGCATCTTGAACCATGATGTCCGCCCAAGCGTATCCACAAATACCTCTTGGTTGCGCTCCTGGATATGAACCTGTAGTTGTAGCAGGCTGTCCAAATGCAGCACCACCAAAATTAGGTCCCCACCAAGGAGTCGTAGAACCGTCAATATTACCTTCACACGTTGGTGCAGCAGCAATATTTCCAGTTACAGGATCCGCTAGGTTTCTTGAATACCAACTTAAACCATAAGTTTCAAAGTAAAGGTCAATGACTCCATCACCATTACCATCGGCTGCTCTAGCAGCGGTATACCATCTGTCTTTAAGATAAATCTCATCTCTTTCGTCATGCTCAAGAGCAACAGTGATATAACCTTTCTCGTTGGTAGATCCAAAAAGCATAGATAGGGAACTTTCAGTTCCGTCATCTCTAGAACGATCTCCCATTCTGACTTGGATATCCATCCCATCAAAGCCTTTCTTTGTGATCACATTTACCACACCAGCGATCGCATCAGATCCGTAAATAGCTGACGCTCCGTCTGGTTGTATTTCAATACGATCAACGGATACAGTCGGTATCATATTAATATTAGCAGCACCAGCACCACCTAAATGAGGTGAACCTGGTAATCTTCTGCCATCCATAAGAACTAATGTTCTTCCACCACCCAGCCCTCTAAGGCTGATAGTAGTGTTTGACATAGCGCTGTTACCTGCTGTCGGAGGACTTGAACCAAAAGTATTGTAAGTAGAAAGTCTCAAAGCATCAGCAGTGATGAGAGCCTGACTCTGCTCTATATCTTCAGCTGTGATTGTTGTAATTACTTGAGCAGAATTAATAGAATCCCTTTTAATTCTAGAACCAGTAACAACTACTTCTTCTACATCGGCTTCGTCATCGTCAGCAGCAATTAAAGTAGCTGGTGCAAAAAACATAGCTACTAAAGCTGAAAACGCTAAAGTCTTTGTTAAGTTAAATCTAGTTTTCATATAACTCCCCTAAAAACTTCTAAGTAGTTAAAAAACAGGGCAAACCGAGCCTTTGCCCAAATAATGCCCGAATTGTAGCTTATTATCAGATTTTTGCTACTTTTTTGTCATTTTGATATTTTGAAATAAAACTTAATTAAAAAAATAAAACCGAGCTTCAACCAGATACTATATAATTTACCTCTCTAAATAACCCTTCTTTAATGATGAAAAGCTTTAATTTGCTCTATTTAAAGGAAATTCTATGTCGCTTCTAAAAGGAAAAAATATATTAATCGTAGGTGTTGCCAATAAACACTCTATAGCCAGTGGTATAGCGGCTTCCATGGCTAAACATGGTGCAAATTTAGCCTTCACTTATCAAAATGATAGATTTAAGCAAAAAGTAGAGAAATTAGCTGAAGAATGGGGTTCTAAGACTTGTTTTCCTTGTGATGTATCAAAAGATGAAGAAATTGACCAAGTTTTTAAAGAATTAAAAAAAGATTGGGATGGTCTAGATTGCATAGTGCATGCAGTTGGGTTTGCTCCTTCAAATGAACTTGATGGAAATTTCGTTGATGTTACAACCAGAGAAGGTTTTAAAATTGCACATGATATAAGTGCTTATAGTTTTGTAGCGCTTGCGAAGGCTGGAAAGGACCTTATGAATGAGAGAAATGGGTCTCTAATCACTTTATCTTATTTAGGGTCACAAAAAACTATACCTAATTACAATGTAATGGGACTAGCAAAAGCTAGCTTAGAAGCCAGTGTAAGATTCTTAGCCACTTCTTTGGGTAAAGAAGGTCATAGAGTTAATGCAATTTCTGCTGGACCTATTAAGACTTTGGCAGCCTCTGGGGTTAAAAACTTTAGGAAAATGCTTTCCTATAATGCTAATAGAGCTCCCTTGGGGAGGAATGTATCTACTGAAGAAGTTGGAAACGCAGCTACTTTTTTAGCTTCTGACTTAGCCAGTGGAATCACAGGAGAAATACTTTATGTTGATGCTGGCTTCAATATAACTGCCATGGGATCATTAGAAGACTCTAATTAACTGTTACAGAAGAAGATTCCTGCATACTTGTCTGCAAAGTAACTAACTCAGTTTCAGCCCTATCCTCAAGAAAAAAGTTTTTTAAAGAATCTTTTTCTTCATCAGAAACTTCAGTATTTAGCTGAGTAACCTTATCTAATCTAAAGACAATCTCGTCTCCATTAAGCATAGAGGCGTAAGAATAAGATTTTCCAATACTAGATTTAGGTTCATTAAATATCTCTAACAGTACGTTTCTCGTAAACAAAGATGAATCTCTGTTAATAGATTTATATGAGTCTACTTTTAATTGATTTTCCTTGGCTATGACTTCTAAAGAAGAACCAGCTTCTAATCCAGCTAGTAATTTCGCTTTTAGCCCTTCTATCTTCTCTTCAGTTAATTTGTTTGTTAAAAGATCCTGGGCTTGATTTTTTACACTTTCAAAATCTTTAGTTTTCTCTTCCTGAAAATCTTCCAATTCAAAAATGACTCCATACTGATTATCTATTTCTATTAGTTCACTTAAATTTCCTTCCTTTATTGAAAGGTCATTAAAGATGAGGTTTAACAATTCAGTATCTTTAAAAGGCTTTTCTGCCTCGGCCCTCGAGAAAAAGTCTTTTGTTTTAATTTCTAAATTTAATTCCTGAGACAAACTATCTAAACTATCATTCGTAAATGTTAATTCGGCAGCTAATTCTAGAGAATCCACATATTCTGCACTTGCTGCTTGCTCTATCAGATTCTGTTTTATCTCTTCTTTCCTCGATTCATATTCATCGGGTATTGGGGCCTGAAAATTTGTAAGCTTAACCAAATGCACACTTTCTTCTAGAGCAATTGGATTACTAACTTGTCCTTCCTTCAGTTGCTCTAAAGCTATTTCAAATTCTTCTGGGAAAGCACTTCCATCGCTAATTCCTAGAGAACCACCTGTGTTCTTTGTTCCTTCATCTTCAGAATATTCTTCTACTAAGCTCGTAAAGTCATCTCCAGAATCTATTTTCTTCTTTATCTGGTTAGCAAGATCTAGGGCTTGATCTTTAGTTCTCTCCGAGGAAATATTTATCATAAGATGCGAAGCAGAACGCCTAGCTACTAAATCAAAAGAATCTAAATAAGCTTGATACTCCCTCTTAATTTCTTCTTCTTGTATCAATTGATTTTCTTTAAGGTCTTCCAACGAAATATTTATAAACCTTAATTTTGCTTTTTCTTCTGAACGAAAATAAGAAGGGTTCTGAGTATAGAACTTTAATATTTCTTCCTCACTTACTTTGATTTTCTCTTCGATATCCTTTTTGTTAATTTTTGTGAAAGTTATATCTCTTGTTTGATTAGCTAATTTAATATTTTGATTTAACTCTGATGAAGTTAAGAAAGAACTAGCTCCCAAACCTACTCGCCAAAAATTTAATGCTATATCTTCACTGATACTTTGAACATACTTCCCTGGTAAAAATCCATTTTGTCTTGCAAAGGTATTTACTTTTCCTAAGCTAAAGTTTCCTTCTTCTTGAAAAATTTCATTTTTTGCAAGGAGCTTATAAGCAGACAGGTCTAACACCTCAACTTTATTTTGTTCAAGAAAATCTAAAATTAAGGCATCAGATATTAGTGAATTCAATGCTAAGGACCTCAGTGCTTCTTCTTCAATAGAAAAGTCAGGGTCATCAAATCTTTGCCTTAGAATTGATTGGACCCTTGCCATTTCAAGGTCCAAGTCAAACACATCTATTTTTTTAGAGTTTACTGAAGCTATAACATTGGCATCATTATCGAAGAGAACATAATTTCCGCCGAAAAATAGTGCAAAGGTAACAGCAATAATTCCAACAACTATCTTGGCTGCTGTTCCAGTAAGATTGTTTCTTATGGATTGTATTACTGCCATGACTAATTAACTAAAAAAAGCGCGCCACTAAGGCGCGCTCTTTTTTTTAAAAAGTCTTTTTAAAGACTTTCTTTTAATGCTTTACCTGCTTTAAAACCTACTGATTTTGAAGCATTGATATGTATTGCAGCACCGGTTTGTGGGTTTCTACCCATTCTCGCTGCTCTATGACGAACATTGAAAGTTCCGAAACCTACAAGAGAAACACTATCTCCTCCAGAAAGAGCGCCACCAATGGCACTTAAAGTTGCATCAACCGATCTTCCGGC
>JAKUUL010000065.1 GCA_022447025.1 SAR86 cluster bacterium
GTGGTTGTAATGAGATATGGATTGGACTTGGGATCAGTTTTACTTCAAGACGTTGTTCTATATTTGCACGGAGCTTTGTTTCTCTTAGGCTCTTCTTTTGCTCTAAAAAGAGATGCCCATGTAAGAGTTGATATTTTTTATAGGGAGTTTTCAGATAAACGAAAAGCCTTTGTTGACCTTGTTGGTCATTGTCTTTTTTTACAGCCTGTTTGTTGGGCTGTTTTCTTCTTTTCATGGGGTTTTGTTGAATTTTCCTGGAGAATTATGGAGGTCTCAGCTGAGCCTGATGGGCTCCCTTTCGTGTATATGCAAAAAAGTTTATTAATTGCCTTATGTGTCTTTATGGCTCTCCAAAGTTTTTCAGAAATTTTAAAAAATATCTTGAGAATTAAAAATGGCTGAATTTATTCCCTTGTTGATGTTTGGAGTTATTTGCTTAGTTCTCTTGGCAGGCTTCCCTGTGGCATTTTCTTTAGCTGGCACTGCCCTCATCTTTGCTGGCATAGGAATTATTTCAGGAAATTTTGATTCTTCCTTGCTAGGAACTATACCCAACAGGCTGTTTGGGGATATGACCAATACAAATTTAGTGGCAGTACCCCTGTTTATTTTCATGGGAATACTATTTGAGAAATCTAATCTAGCCGAAGACTTATTGAGCAATATGGCAGATGTCTTGGGAGGCTTTAAGGGAAGTCTCGCCGTGTCTGTAATCATTATTGGGGCAATGATTGCTGCCAGCACAGGTATTGTTGGTGCAACTGTTATAGCCATGGGGCTTATTTCTTTGCCAATCATGCTTCAAAGAAATTACGATCAAAGCTTAGCCACTGGAACCATTTGTGCTACAGGCACTTTGGGCCAAATCATTCCTCCCTCTATTGCTTTAGTTCTCTTAGGAGATGTTCTGTCCGCGGCTTATCAACAATCCCAACTAACTCTTGGTATATTTTCAGCAAGGACTATTTCAGTGGGTGATTTATTTATGGGAGCATTAGTTCCTGGTCTCATTTTAGTTTTTGCTTACATTTCTTATGTTCTACTTAGAGCCTACATGCAGCCTGCAACTGCTCCAGCACAAGAAGTTAAGATAGTTGGGAATAGAGCTAAGATAATTTTTACTGCCTTACTTCCCCCTTTAGTTTTGATAGTGGCTGTTTTGGGATCCATATTGATGGGTATAGCAACACCAACCGAGGCTGCGGGCGTAGGAGCCTTGGGTGCTATGGGTCTGGCGCTCAGCAAGGGCAGTTTAAATCGCGAGAACTTAACCGCGGCCGTGCAAAGCACCACTGAAATTACCTCAATGGTTTTCATGATCTTGCTGGGCTCTTCAATATTTTCTCTTGTTTTTAGAGGGTTTGGGGGTGATGAATTAGTTAACAGTATCTTTAATCAAATGCCTGGCGGGGTTTTCGGAGCCATGCTTATAGTGATGATTATAATTTTTCTTCTAGGGTTTATATTAGACTTTATTCAAATCACCTTCGTTGTCGTACCTATTGTAGGTCCAGTTTTGCTTGCAATGGGCATAGACCCGCTCTGGCTGGGAATTATGATAGCAATCAACCTACAGACTTCCTTTTTGACTCCCCCTTTCGGATTTGCTTTGTTTTATTTGAGGGGGGTTGCACCTGATAGCGTTCCTACAGGAGCAATATATAGAGGCGTTATCCCCTTTATCGTAATCCAGATTCTAGTTTTATTATGCCTAGCAATATTCCCTTCACTGGTCACAGCGCTACCAAACGCAGTCTACGGACTTTAATTATCTTGCAATAGGCGAGCAACCTTATCTGCCCTGTATGAGGACCTAACCATTGGCCCTGAAGCCACTTCTTTAAAGCCTATTTCCTTAGCCATATTTTTGTAGTGAAGAAATTCTTCTGGAGGGATATACCTTTCGACGGGCAAGTGATTAAGGGTGGGCCTTAAATATTGACCCAACGTTAAAATCTCCACGCCAACAGAGCAAGCATCCACCATGGTTGACTGAATCTCTTTTGTTGTTTCCCCCAAACCCAACATCAAGCTAGTTTTGGTTAAAACTTCAGGGTTAAGCTTCTTCGCCTTCTCTAACACATTAAGCGTTTGCTGATAGCCAGCCCTTGGGTCTCTGACTCTTGCAGTTAACCTTTCAACGGTCTCTACATTCTGAGCAAAGACATCCAAGCTTGAAGAAAGCAAAATAGAAATAGATTTATTTTTTCCTTCAAAATCAGGAGTAAGTGCCTCTACCATAACTTTAGGACAGGCATACTTTATGGCTTCTATTGTATTTGAATAGTGTTTTGCTCCCCCGTCTGCAAGATCATCTCTATTAACTGAAGTTAATACCGCATATTTGAGTGACATTTTTTTAATTGATTGAGCTACTTTGTAAGGTTCTTTTTTATCCAGCCTGCCCCTTGGATTCCCTGTGTCTACTGCACAAAATTTACAAGCCCTTGTACAAACATCGCCTAAGAGCATGAAAGTAGCTGTTCCGTGGCTCCAACATTCGTTGATATTTGGACACATTGCCTCTTCACAAACGGTGTTCAAGTGATTTTCTTTAACAATACTTTTAACTTCTTTGAATTTAGGTGTAAAGGAATGGTTGAGCCTAAGCCAATCCGGTTTCCTTGTAGGTAATATATCCTTATTTTTATTGGGTTTAATACCATTTCTTATGGCTATAGTGCCATTATCTTTTATAGTCTTAATGGGAATAACCTGATTCATCTGCTCATAATTCCTTCAAATCGTTCCTTGGCCGTTTTTTCAAAATCTTTAAATGCCCTGTCTATTGAAACTTCTGCAAATTTATTCAGGTGAGTTACTTTTAAGCCTTCATTCCCACAAACATTGATGTTCTCAAAGGGACTCAAGTCCATATCAATGTTTATACTCAGCCCATGATATGAAAAGCCTCTTTTTATTTTTAAGCCCACAGAAGATATTTTTTTATCCTTAACGTAGATCCCTGGCTCTCCAGATTGCCTTGAAGAGGAAATATTGTATTTTTTTAAAAAATCTATTACTGAGGCTTCTAGTTCATTTACAAACCTTTTTGGGCCCCAATTTTTTCTTCTTAGATTGATCAAAAAATAAGCTACGATTTGACCTGGGCCATGATAGGTTACCTCTCCTCCCCTGTCTGATCGTATAACTGGTATGTTGTTCTCCCTTAATAAGTGATCTTCAGAAGCTCCAAATCCCAAGGTATAAACAGGAAAGTGCTCTAGCAACCAAAGCTCATCTGGGTCTTCTTTGCCCTTTGAAAGTATAACGTTCTGCATAGAAGCCCAAGTCTTGCGATAATCCTGCGTGCCTAGTTTTCTTAACTTAAGGTTCAATTTTTTACTTTTTAGTCTTCTAGGTCTCTCATTTCTATAAAGGCCTTTTCGGAAATCTCATGATATTCAATCACATCCTGCTTAAAAGCTTCATAGGAGTTATAGATCTTTGTTGCCATTTCATCGCCTTCTATAAATTCTTCCATTACCTCTCTGGATATTTTTCTTAGCTCTACTAAAACATCGTCTGGCAACTTTCTTAGTTCAACTCCATGCACTTCAATCAGTTCTGTTAACGCCCTGTTGTTATTAGCTGTGTATTCATCAAGCATTTCTTGGTTAACTGCCCTTGCTGCATATTTGACTATAGCCTTCAAGTCGTCAGGAAGAGATTCATAGGCTCCTTTGTTTATTATTATCTCCAAAGTCGACCCCCCCTCATGCCAACCTGGATAATAGTAATAATCTGCAACTTGATGAAACCCAAATGTTAAATCATTGAAAGGACCTACCCACTCTGCAGCATCTATTACTCCTTGTTGTAATGCTAAAAAAATGTCACTTCCAGGTAAAACTACAGTTTCAGCACCTGCTCGTGAAAAGATTTCTCCTGCCAATCCAGGTATTCTCATTTTTAATCCCTTGAGATCTTCTAAGGAGTTAATTTCCTTTTTAAACCAACCCCCCATTTGACAGCAACTGTTACCAGCTGGAAATGGGTGCAAGTTAAACGGCTCGTATA
>JAKUUL010000066.1 GCA_022447025.1 SAR86 cluster bacterium
GTCGTAAAGAGTCAACATTACTCTGGAGCCAATTATGGTGGAGTTCACAAAACTCAAGCCGCTGATTTTGATAATTAGTAGATAGATATATAAAGGGTAAGAAGTTGAAGCTTGGTAAAGACATCAAATACTTTTGTTATTTTTTATTAGGGCTTGGCTTATACCAATCTGGATTCAGTGATACTGGATCTAACCCCAATTTATTGAATGACTTACATTCAAGACTGAATCCTTCTTTAGTAGATTCAATACATTATCCTAAGTCTACTCTTGATGTATTACGTTTAATAAAAACAGCTAAACAGACCAACAAGTCTATAAGTATTTCCGGAGGCCAACACTCTATGGGCGGTCAACAGTATGGGGTGGGGACTTTACATATAAGCATGTCAAAAATGAATGATGTGCTTAACTTTGATAGAAACAAAGGGATAGTGACTGTTGAAGCTGGAATTCAATGGCCCGAGTTGATAGATTATTTAATAAAAGTTCAAAAATATTCTCGAAGACAGTGGGGAATAACTCAAAAACAAACAGGTGCTGATCGCTTATCAATAGGCGGTGCCCTGTCTTCCAATGTTCATGGAAGAGGTCTGGCATTACAACCCATGGTTCAAGATGTTGAAAGCTTTAGACTGGTAAATGCTAAAGGAAAAGTCCTCAATGTAAGTAGAACAGAGAATTCTGAACTTTTTAGTTTAGTTATAGGTGGCTATGGTCTTTTTGGTGTAATTACGGAAGTCGATGTTAGGTTAACTCCAAGACAGAAAATTGTAAGAGTAGTTGAAGTCATTGATTTAGCCGACTTTCCTGAGAAAACTGCTCAAAGGATAGCTGATGGTTATCTTTACGGTGATCTCCAGTTTAAAACTGATGGCAGCTCTGAAGATTTCTTGAAGAAGGGGGTCTATTCTTTTTATAAACCAGTCCCTCTGGAAACTCTCATACCTGAACAGCAAGGAGAAATATCAGGCGATAGATGGAAAGATCTTATAGTTCTAGCACATTCTGATAAGTCTCAAGTGTTCGATCAATATACTAATTATTACCTAAGCACGGATGGCCAGATATATTGGACAGACACTCATCAGCTGGGTTACTACGATGAGAATTACGAAAGTTTTCTAGCAAAGAACCTTGCTGGCTACAAACCAGGATCTCTAATGATCAGCGAGGTTTATGTTCCCAGAGAAAAAATATACGATTTCATGGATGATCTTTCAGAGGCTAATAAAACTCAGAATATGGATATCATCTACGGGACCGTCCGTTTAATTAAGACTGATAATGAAACTTTTTTGCCCTGGGCTAAGAAAGATTATGCTTGCATAGTCTTAAATCTTAGGGTGGAACACACTGAAGATGGCATAGAGAAAGGTAAAAGCGATTTTAGGCTTTTAATAGATGTAGCGTTAAGCCATGGAGGTTCTTACTTCCTTACTTATCATAAGTGGGCAAGAAAGGATCAATTATTAGAAGCCTACCCACAGTTCCCTAGATTTTTAAAATTAAAACTTAAGTACGACCCTGAAGAGATGTTTCAAAGTGATTGGTACAGGTTCTATAAAGAAATGTTTTCAGAAAATTAGAAAATGGTCTACGCACATAGAAAAGAAATATACGATGCTGACTCTCATATGATGGAGACACCGGATTGGATATCAAATTATGCTGACCCCAAAATTAGACCTCACCTAGAACCTTTCGTCGGAGGAAGAAAGCGAGCACTGGCTGAAATTAAGCAGGCCATTAATGACTTTGAAAGTCGTCAAAAGGATCCTGAAATTTTTCAGAAAGCACAGAAGGAATTTATGTCTATGAAGCATAAAGGCTGGAATGGTCTTGGAGCTTTTGATAAAAAAGAAAGGAGCCTTGCTAATGATCTGTTGGGATTTAAGGGTCAAATTGTTTTCCCTACCAGTGCTTTCAATCAAGTAATAGAAGCAAAAGATCAAGAAATTTTTGAAGGAGGGGTAAGGGCTTTAAATAGAGGTTTATCAGATTTTTGTAAGGATGATATTAGATTATACGGTTGTGCCTACATACCTTTAGGTTTAGGCCCTAATAAAGCCCTTGAGTTCTTAAAAGAAGCTATAAACAGTAATTTTTCTGTAGTTCTGATTGATACTATTGCTCCTATAGAAGGTATTTCCTTCACGCACCCAGATTACGATAAAGTCTGGTCACTTATACAAGAAGCTGATTTGGCGATTACCTTACATGTCGGGGTTGATGGAGGATATAGTCCAGTTCCTAAATCGTTTTATAAAAATGCCAGTTCAGTTCCCGCCCACAAAGAAGGGGATGCTCCTGGAGATGCTCTTTCTTATATGGCCATTCAATATAATGCTGAACTGTTTTTAGCAGCTATGATCTTTGATGGTGTATTAGAAAGGTTTCCAAAATTAAGGATAGGAGTAATAGAGCTAGGTGCCTCTTGGATTATTTCTTGGATGAAACACTTAGATCAATCCTATAAAGCATTTAGAAAATTACAGGATATGTCAGTGTTAAAACTTCTACCTTCAGAGTATGTCTTACGACAAATAAAAGTTACCCCTTTTGCTGGAGAAGATATTGGGTGGATACTCACTTCAGGGGCAGAAGATCTACTAATGTTTGCTTCCGACTACCCACACCATGAAGGAACTGATGATCCAATTGGAAGGTTTGAAAAAACCATGGACGGCCTGAGGGAAGAAATTAGAAACAAATTTTATTCGGATAATTTCAAGTCTTTCTTAGGTAGCCACCTAGATATTTAACTTTATTGATACAAATGTAAGGCCTTAATAGAGATGTTGTTCTATAGAGTTATCTTATTTCTATTTCTAACTTTAGGTTTTCACTTACAAGGTGAAGAAGACACTTCACTTTTGTGGCTAGACAAATATTGTGCTGAATGCCAAGTGAAAATGAAAACTAAAACAGGCACTTTTATTTTAGAAAAAGGTGAGGAAGCTTTAATGGCTAGGGCTTGGTTGACAGATAAGGCTCAAGATTCAATAGACGTTCAGTACTTTATTTGGAGTACTGACAATATAGGAACTCTAGCTAGTGAGGCTCTCTTAAGAGCAGCAGAAAGAGGAGTAAAAGTGAGAGTGCTAGTTGATGACCTTCTTGTTGACGCAGAAGAATTAACTATTTTAGGTCTAACTGATCACCCTAACGTAGATATAAAAATTTATAACCCTAAACACTCTGTTGGCGTTTCTTCAATTCGTAGATTATTCAATGTCATAAGATCATTTCGTTCAAGTAATCAAAGAATGCATGACAAGGTAGTCATATTTGACAGAAGCATTGGAATTACTGGAGGGAGGAATATGGCTGATGAGTATTTCGATTTTGACCATGAGTATAATTTTAGAGATAGAGATATTCTTCTTTTAGGAAAAGTTGTTGCTGATATGAGCACAAATTTTGAAGAGTTCTGGAACTCTGATCTTTCTGTATCAGTTGAAGAGTTGTTACAAGCAGAGCTTGAAGATTTGGATCAAAACTTAATCCTTGAGTACAAAAATTTTTTACATGAGTACGCTTTGAATGAAACTAACTTCACATCTGAAATAAGGATGGCATTAGAAAATCTTCCTAAGAAGTTTTCAGAGCTAACTAAGAATCTTATTTGGGAAGACGTAAGTTTTATCAGTGATAGGCCAGGGAAAATAGAAAACTTTGTAAGTCTTTCAGGGGGTAGTAAAAGCTATACTCTCTTAATTAATGAGGTTTTAGAAGCTAAAGAATCATTAATTATTCAATCCCCTTATCTAATACTGCCCGATGAAGTGATTCAGCACTTATCTGCCTTGGTATCCAGAGGGGTAAAAAAAAAAATTTCTACAAATTCACTGGCTTCCACAGATAACCTTATGGCTTTTAGTGGTTATCATCGACAACGCGAAGCTTTGGAGCAGGCAGGAGTGGAGCTATTTGAATTTAAACCTTCTGCTAAAGTTCAGCAAGATTTAGTAGATCGCCATAAAGAGTTAACT
>JAKUUL010000067.1 GCA_022447025.1 SAR86 cluster bacterium
TTGAGGGACAGATATCACAGCTTGAGCACCAAGCAAAAAATAGAGCCTATGCTCAAGAGAAAAAAGAAATTCAGTTGCGTGATTCTCTAAAGCTAAAAAAACTTAATGATGAAATTATTGCGCTTAAGACAATGTTAAAGTCTTCTGAGCGCAGAGACAGCCTTAAGAGTATTAGCAAGCAAGAACGAATAGACTCTCTCCGATATGCTAATCTAAGTAGTGAGCTTGATGATTTAGCTAAATCTCTGCAGACAGCGGTATCAAAAAAGTCTAAAGATGAAGAAGTTATAGCGAAGCGTAAGATTCAGGAAGAAATGGCGGAAAGAGAGAAACAAAAAGCAGCCCGTGAAAAAGAGATAGGTGATAAAATTCGTGAGCTGGATAATGTTCAGGCCGAGCTTGACAGGCTTCATGAAAACATGGAAAAAGAAAGTGGCAACACCGCAATAATATTAATCGCTCTTGGCGCATTAGTGTTTCTTTTATTAGTTGCTTTAATATTTGTTATGCTAAGAAATAACAACAGGCAAGCCCCTGTCCCTCCGTGGATGATGCCACCTCCACCAAGACCAAGAAGACCAAGAAAAAAAGAGGCTAAAAAAGAAGAAAAAAATTCAGAACCAGCGCAAAAAACCGAAGAACCAGCATCTAAGTCTGAGGCTCAGTCTGAGGAGCCTGTAGTTACGCCAGCTGCACCTCAGCCTGAGCAATCAGCTAGTGCTGAAAGCAACAATGAGAAGTCTGAAGAAAGTTCATCACCGCCTTCAAGCGATGATGATCCTTCTGTGGTTCGTAGTGAGATTAATGACATTAGAAAGTCGGTTGTGTCAATGAGCGTTGGCCAACCTGATCGCACTACCACTATTGTGAAAGAGTGGCTAGAGCAGCCTGAGCCTGCGCCACCGGTTGAAGCAGAGCCAGAGGCTTCTGGAGATAGCGAAGCTGAAGAAGCTGAAGAGAAAGAAAAATAGGAATAGAGGTTAAGATATGATTACTGATTATAACCGCCTATCAGGGCTCCACAAAGTGTCCATTCTCTTTACTGTATTGGGGGAGAGCTTGGCAATGTCTCTAATAAAAGGTCTTTCTCGGACTGAGATTAGGAAAATCCGTGCCACAATTCGTGAAATGGATGAAGTTTCTTTTACCGTAAAGAGACGAATAATGGAAGAATTCTATTTTGGTTTTCTTAGTGAACAATTCCAAGAAGAAGGAAGCGAAGAAGAAGAAGGGCCAATTAAACCATTTGAGTTTTTAGCAGAAATGACAGATGAGCAGCTTATTGCTTTATTAGCTAATGAAGATGTGCCTGTAATAGCAATTGCATTAGCACAGCTAGATCCAGAAAAAAGAATGACAATTCTTGAGCGAATGGAGCCGGAGGAAAAAGGAAAAACTCTTATTGAACTAGGCAGTCTACAAGATATACCACTTGAGGCCATCGTAGAAGTAGCCGCAAAACTTAAAGATAAAGCTTCTTATTTACCAAAGCCAGTTGAGTTTTCACGCGGTGGTGCGAAAGAGATAGCAGATTTAATTGGTGAGATGGATGCTGATGAAGGCGAAAGATATATGCAGACATTGCAGAATGAAAACCCAGAACTATATAAAGAAGTGAAAATACTTGTTCTTACGTTTGAAGACATACTAGCTAACTTCCCAGATGGGATTCTACGAGACCTAATGAATAGTGTTGAACTTGACGCATTAGCTATGGCAATGAAAGGTGTAGAACAAGAGACTGTTGACAAAGTAATAGGAAATTTACCTCAAAAGAAACAAGCTATGTTTGAGCCGGTTGAAGGGCCACAGCCTAAGCGTGAGGTTGATGATGCTAGAAAAATTATTGTATCATCTGCTAAGCAGATGGAAAAAGATGGTGCATTTAATCTTGCCGATATGATGGGTGGCGGAGAGATGATTGAATAGTGGTGGTTTTTTCATGACACCTTAACTATTTTTTAGTTATTAAGCCCCGTCATTTGATGGGGCTTTTTTATAATCTAAATTAATTCCGCCTGAGCGGCTGAAAGTCTGGCAATGGGGACTCTATAGGGTGAGCAGCTGACATAGTCGAGTCCGTTGTTTTTACAAAAATGTATAGACTTAGGATCTCCTCCGTGTTCACCACATATACCTATTTTAAGTGAGGGTTTAACCCCTCTACCATATTGAACTGCCATCGAGACCAGTTTTCCGACACCCTGAACATCAAGACTTTGAAAAGGATCTCCAGATAATATATTTCTATCTAAATAGTCTGGTAAAAAAGATCCAATATCATCCCGGCTAAAGCCGTATGTGGTTTGGGTTAAATCATTTGTTCCAAAACTGAAAAACTCTGCGTGCTCTGCTATTTGATCAGCTGTTAAGCAAGCTCTTGGCAGCTCAATCATTGTGCCAACGAGATATTTTAATGTAATACCATTTTGTTTTTCAATAGTTGCTGCCACCTCTCGTATAATTTTTTCTTGATCAGTGTATTCAGTAACTGTACCTACTAGGGGAATCATGATCTCTGGAAAGACCTTGACACCTTCATTTGTTAGTTCTGCGGTTGCCTCTAATATTGCACGCGCTTGCATCTCTGTTATTTCAGGATAGGCAATACCAAGCCTACAGCCACGGTGCCCTAGCATTGGGTTTAGCTCGTGAAGGCTCGTAATTCGTTGTTTAACAATAGATTCATCGATTCCAATACTTGATGCTAGTTCAATTATTTGTTCATCGCTTAAGGTGATAAACTCATGAAGTGGGGGGTCAAGCAATCTTATGGTGACTGGTTTTCCTTCCATTGCTTTTAAGATTCCTTTGAAGTCTTCTTTTTGAAAAGGTAAAAGCTCCATTACGGCTGCTCTCCTATCTTTTTCATTATCAGAAAGAATCATTTTTCTCATTGCAAGAATACGAGTTTCATCAAAAAACATGTGTTCCGTTCTACAAAGCCCGATTCCTTCGGCGCCAAATTTAATCGCCTGTCTAGCATCATCTGGGCTTTCAGCGTTAGTCCTTATTTTTAGTTTCCGAGTTTCATCTGCCCATGTCATTAATTCTTTATACTCAAGGTTTTTGTCAGGATCAGCAGGGGTAAGATCTAATTGCCCAAGATAGACCTTGCCTATTGTTCCATTCATTGTGATCCATTCTCCTTCTTTTACCACCATATCACCGACGTTCATTTCTTTTTTGTCGACAGAAATATTTAATTCATTACAACCAACAATACAGCATTTCCCCCATCCTCTGGCAACAAGAGCCGCGTGAGATGTCATTCCGCCCCTTGCTGTTAATATTGCCTCAGCCGCGTGCATTCCATGAACATCCTCTGGGGAGGTTTCTTCTCTAATAAGAATTACTTTTTCACCCTTGGCCTTCCAGGCCTCGGCATCATCTGCTGTAAAAACAACCTTTCCTTTTGCTCCGCCTGGACCCGCGGGGAGACCTTTTGTTAATATTGTTGCTTTTTGTTCACTTTCTATATCTAAAGTAGGGTGCAACAACTCATCTAGCTGGTCTGGATTAACTCTCATTAGGGCTGTATTTTTATCAATCATATTTTCATTCATCATGTCAACAGCCATTTTTATTGCGGCTACACCATTACGCTTACCTACTCTGGTTTGTAACATCCATAATTTTCCATCTTGAATTGTAAACTCAATATCCTGCATGTCTGAGTAATGTTTTTCAAGCCTTGTTCTAATATCATATAGTTGATTATAAATATCAGGCATTGATTCCTCTAAAGAGGGCAAATTTTTTGTATCTTTTGTTTTAGTGTCTTCGTTGAGAGGGTTAGGGGTGCGAAGGCCTGCTACTACATCTTCACCCTGAGCGTTTGTAAGCCACTCACCAAAAAATTTATTTTCGCCTGTAGCGGGGTTTCTTGTAAAGGCGACGCCAGTAGCAGACTGCTCTCCAGTGTTCCCGAAAACCATGGTTTGAACATTAACAGCGGTTCCCCATTTTTC
>JAKUUL010000068.1 GCA_022447025.1 SAR86 cluster bacterium
TCATTTGTATCTACTTCTATAACTACTTTTCCTTTGGCATGTGAAGTTCCAACTTTTTCATGTGCCTCTATTATATTCTTTAGAGAATAAACTGAATCTATTACTGGCTTAATTACTTCTGCCTCTACTAATCGGCTTAACTCACTTAAACCTGAAGGACTTGGTCTATATATTGACCAGTGAATATTTATGGGTTTTGCTTCTTTTTTTACTTGTTGCCTCTGTTTTAAAGCTGAAGGCACTCCAATAAGAAGACCTTTTTTATCAATAGTTCTGAGAAAAGGGTGATTTAATGTAATGTAGTGTGAATTAGCTTCTGCCTTCAAGATACTCAAGCAATTACCTACAGAATCTAGACCTCCGAAATCACCTAAACAATCAAAAACAAGGTCGTAATCCTCTAAAAGTTCATAAAATTTTTGCGTGTTGTAGTCAATTGCTATTTCTGCACCAAGTTTCTTCACTAAAGCATGATTTGACTCACTGCAGGTTGTTGCTATTTTAGCTCCCCAATATTTAAGTAATTGGATTGCAAAAGTTCCTACCCCGCCTGAACCTGCTTGGATAAATACTTTTTTATCTTTCAAATCTTGTGGTCTGATACCAGCCCATCTTATTAGTGCTGTCCATGTAGTTATAGCTACATATGGTAATGAAGCTGCTTCATTGAACGACAAGTTATTGGGCTTAAAATCAATTTCATTTTGATTAAAAGCTGCATATTCACAATAGGTTCCACTATTAGTACTGGAACTACTGCCATAAACTTCATCGCCCTCCTTAAATTTTGTTACTTTAGAGCCAACTTCTTTAACAATTCCTGACACATCACTTCCTAGAATCCAAGGAAATAATTGCTTTCTCTGTTTCTCAAATATAGTTTTGCCGTACCCTTCTCTTTTCATTAAATCAATAGGGTTAACAGAAGTGGATTTAATTTTTACAAGTACTTCATTTTTATTGACACTAGGAATTGGTAACTCGTTACTTTGTTCAAATACAGAAGAAGCTCCGTATCTACAGATAGGCATTCCAAACATACTTACAACTATAAATTAGAATAAACTGAATCAGCTACATCAGTGGCAGTCTTCCACGCAGTTATTCCAGGATGCATCTGATTCATAACGAAACCTAAAGATACTTTATTATCTGGATCAGCAAACCCTAATGATCCCCCCGCTCCACCATGGCCAAAAGCTCCTTGTCCTGGTCCCATGCTGACATGCTCTGTTCCCAACATAAATCCTAGTCCAAACCTAGTATGCATTCGACCTAAAACTAAGTCTCTGCCATCTGATTGAGTTTGTCTTGCTAACTCTATGGTTTCTGGTTTTAGAACATGCACTCCGTCACGGCTTCCGCCATTCGCTAGGACACCATAGATTTTTGCTAGAGATCTTGCTGTCCCATGTCCATTTGCTGCAGGAATTTCAGCATTTCTCCATTTTTTTGTATTAGCTTCCATTCCTTTTTCGGGATCCATTTCCATAGGCGGATTGCTAAAGGCAGCTCCCGCAGGAGTGTTTGTATCACCAAAATCTAGTAAGAATTTCATTGGGCCTGGAATAAGGAATTTTGGTAATTTACCTATTAAAGGGAATAAAAATTGCATTGGCCCCGGTTTTGAAGGATTGAGTTCAGTGACTCTAGAGAACTCAGAATCAGGTAGTCCAATCCAAAAATCTAAATCTAAAGGATCAGCTATTTCCTCTTTAAAATATTGTCCAATCGTTCGTCCATCTATTCTTCTTAGTACTTCTCCTACTAGGTGGCCATAAGTAATTGCATGATACCCATGGGCTGTACCTGGCTCCCACAAAGGTTCTTGTGAAGCTAACTCACTGCAAATGAAATCCCAATCACAAAATGCTCCTTGACCTAAAGGCTTTCTGATACCACAAAGACCTGATTTATGACAAAACAGATATCGCACAGGTATAGTTTCTTTTCCCCCTTGTGCAAATTCAGGCCAATAATTTGCTACAGGTAAATCTAAATCTAATTTTCCCTGTTCTACTAATTGTAAAAGACAAATAGCTGCTATGCCTTTGGTGGAAGAGAAAACATTTACAATGGTATTTTCTTGCCATTCAGTTCCTTTGGAAGGACTGTCTACTCCTCCCCATAAATCTAAGACCGTCTCCCCTTCAATCTCTAAGCTAATTGCAGCACCTAATTCAAAGCCCGTATTAATACTTTCACTAAATACTTCCCTTGCTTCAGAAAATTTTTCATCACAATATCCGTTTACCATCTTTCCTCCTAAGGTTAGTTATTTTCATTCTAAGATTTAGGCCACCATAATAGCAACTGACTTGTTTTAGCCATATAAGTTGAATAATCAGGTCTGTTAAGCAAACTGCGATTATCCATCATAGAACAAGTTACTAAAGTAAACATTAAAGTCATACTTAAAGGACAAATAAATAGCCACCAAAAATTTAAATTGACTGAAAGGGTCATTAAATACAAACCCCACCAAAACAAGACCTCCCCTAAATAATTTGGATGTCTTGAGTATTTCCATAGAGATCTATTCATTGTTTTACCTTTATTCTCAGGCTGAGAACGAAACTCTCGCATTTGCTCATCGGCTAAGTGCTCTAGAAGCACAGCACCAATAGTAAAAAAAGAAAAAATATAGAGTGCTATTGGCATAGGAGAAAAATCAGAAAGAAAATAATAATAAAGTGGAAATAAAGAAAAGTTGACTTGTAAAGTTGGATACAGGTGTATTCCAAAAAAATCGATCAGATAAGGAAATTTTTTAAATCTGGTTTTTAGATCAATATACCTAAAATCTTCATGACTTAAACCTTTCCAACTTCTTCGCCAGTTATTTGTTAGCCTTAAAGACCAATAAGTTACAGGTATTAGAATTACCAAGACCTTTAAAAGATTTTCATCTTTTTCATAAGACATAAAACTTAGATAGATAATAATTGGTAAGGGAGCAATAGACCAAAAGGGATCGTAAAAACTAGAATTTTTAGCCAGGACACTAGCAAGATAGATTATTAAGGTGGCTACTATATGGCCTATAGTTATAGCTTTCCACAAATGCCCATCCATAAAAAAAGAGGAACTGATAACTGCTGCAACTAGAGCTAATACATAGCTAAAGATGCAAAGTAAAAAAGCTTTGTTCATTGTGTGCTTACAATGAGATCACGTTTTCTATCTTCTAGAGTATTTTTTATAGGTGTTAAAGGAAGGGGGTTAATACTTCTCAGTCTTGTTTCTTCAGAAATATCACCATAGAGAGTATTCCTTTGTTTAGGAATTCTTTTTAATTTCTTTATAAATTCATTCAGTTGCTCAGCAGAGAATTCCTGGCCGTGTTCGGCTCCAGCAGCTCTGGTTATTGATTCATTCATTAAAGTTCCACCTAAATCATTAGCACCAGAATTTAAACACTCTTCAATTCCACCAACACCCATCTTTACCCAGGAAGTTTGTATGTTAGGAATATGCTTATTAAAAACAAGTCTAGAAACACTGTGCATAAGAATAGACTCTCTCAAAGTTGGGCCATAACGTGATTGGCCTCTTACATACATGGGAGCTTCCATAGGAACAAAAGGTAATGGCACAAATTCTGTGAATCCTCCAGTTTCCTTCTGTAGATTTAGAATATTAAGTAAATGCCTAGCCCAATGAATGGGTTTATCTACATGTCCGAACATTATTGTGGCAGTGCTCTTCATCCCTATCTCATGAGCAGTCTTCATTACGGTTAACCATTCCGAAGTATTAATTTTATCAGGGCAAATTATGTTCCTTATTTGATCATCTAATATTTCAGCTGCTGTACCGGGTAAAGTGTTTAGTCCTAATTGCTTCAACTCAAATAAATACTCACTGAGATCTTTATTTAAAGTACTAGCACCTTGCCATATTTCTAAAGGTGAAAATGCATGTATGTGTA
Organism: SAR86 cluster bacterium; assembly: GCA_022447025.1. Classification (GTDB taxonomy): domain Bacteria; phylum Pseudomonadota; class Gammaproteobacteria; order Magnimaribacterales; family Magnimaribacteraceae; genus AEGEAN-183. The sequence goes on from JAKUUL010000068.1 coordinate 3,932, forward strand.
ATT
>JAKUUL010000069.1 GCA_022447025.1 SAR86 cluster bacterium
GTCTTTAAAGTGCCTCTTCTTGAAAAGAGGTTCAACTCCCGTTCCATCAACGTTTACTCTCAGTAATCGTGTATTGTCTAATTTAGTGCCATAAAAGTCGGCTGCTAGCCAAGCACTGGCAAGGATGATGTCATCGTTAAACCAATTAAAGCTCAATAATTTGAGAGTTCTATTATCAGAAGTAGCTATAGGCCTTAAAGGCTTATTTTCATTAAGATCTCTAACCAAAATAGCAGAGTCACCATTTTGGAGAGTAGCGTACATTGCTATCTTTTCACCACTTGGAGATATCTTCACTGTCCCTATTAAAGGGGGACTTCCAAAGACATCTGTTGGGATTTGTTCCTCGCTATAAGTAACTCCGCTGAAAATAAAAAGTAGTGATAACAATGAAAGTGATAAAAATTTCTTTTCCATAAGTTTTCCTTATAAATTTTCTGGTAATACAAAGCTGCTATGAAATCCTGGAGGAATTTGCTGAGGAACTATTAATCTGCATATAGGTCCTTTAGATAAATCTTCGGCGGGAAAAATTTGAATCTCCCCTTTCATGCTTTCCATATTAGTTACAAATGAAATGAGATAACCGTCATCCTCGGCATTTGAATTATGTCTTGGAGCAAATTGCATTTCACTACCGAAGCAACCTTCAGGAAATTTAAATTTTTGGCTGGTGCCTGTCAAACTATCCATCTTAACCACAGCATCAAACAGAATCACATCTGTATCAGCTAAAGTAACATGATAGCTATACCTTGAAGGCAAACCTCCATATCGGTTGTTAATGACAGGAAATTCACTCAATAGGTCTTCTTTTCTTTCTTCTTTGGTTTCTCCTGTCTCTAGATTAAATCTATACCTGTGATAACAAGCATCTAACTTAAGCCAGGCTAGCATTGTTCCGTAAGGCCCAGATAGTTTCTGTCTAACTTCTTGCGAAGGTACTGGGCTAGACATCCTACACACATCTAATATAACTTCATTTTCCTCTTCCCAGGAATTGATGATGTGGTATATGTAACAAGGATCAGCATCAAACCATCTGATTGTGTCCCCTGATGCCATTCTGTTTAAAATTCCGAATCTGCTTTGCATCTCAGGATAGAAACTAACTTTATGTAAGTCTTTATCTAAAAGTTCTGGGTCCCAAAACATTGGCAGATCCATTAGTATTGAATAATTTGGTGTAAAAGCCATGGAATGAGGTAATCGAGCACCCGGCAGTTCTATTGGAGTAAAGTTTACTAATTGAGACTCTTTATTAATTACACCATAGGTCATATAAGGTGGTTTCACAGCGTAATCAAAGAAAAGTAAATCTCCATTACTTTCATCATTCATACAATGAGCAGACATTAGCCTAGCTCCTTGGGATTCAAGATCAATACTGCCTAGGGTATTTAAAGTTACTGGGTCTAATTGATATGCCTCTCCGCATTGATAAAAAGTAGTAATAGCTTTACCCGCATGAATAGTAATATCAGTGTTTGAATTATCTTTTAACCATAAGTCAGATCCCCATGAGGTCTTTAAATCTCTATTCGGAGCATCCATTAAACCTGGCCAAATAGACCTACCCTCTTCACTCTCTTCTGCTAGCGATTTGGTTTTAATCCATTTATTTCTATAACTAACTTTTCCATCTTTAAATTCAGCTGAATGAATCATTCCATCACCATCAAACCAATGGTGAAGCCCATAAGGTGCGTGTCTTTGATTTGGTCCGTTTCTTAGATAAATACCAGAAAAATCTTTAGGTATTTCACCGATACACTCGAGTTCAGGTGTATCCAATTCTTCTCTAATAGGTTCATGAGGTCCTATTAAATAAGGGTTATCCCCAAAATCCACGACATTTGTTAAAACTTCTGGTTTAGCCACTTTATTCTCCAATCAAGAATTATGTCCTATTTGTTAAATGAATCAAACTGGTTATTATGTTCAATTAATCATTGGAGGGAATCATATGTCAGAAAAATATAGAATATTCGGAGCAGAACTGTCTCCTTATTCTGTTAAAACTAGATCATATTTTCGCTATAAGAACATACCTCATAAATGGGTAATACGAAGCCCAGCGAACGCAGATGAATTCCAAAAATATGCCAGACTGCCTATTGTTCCTTTAGTGATTACCCCTGACAACGAAGGCATACAAGACTCAACTCCCATAATGGATAAAATGGAAGAGCTTTTTCCCGAACCAAAAACCAACCCTGACGATGAAACCTTAAAGTTTATTTCTATTCTTCTTGAAGAATATTCTGATGAATGGGGAAACAAACACATGTTCCACTATCGATGGAAAGCTGAGGTAGATCAAATTTCGGCTAGCAGAAGAATAGCTGAAACTAACCTGCCCTTTTATATTAAGTTTTTACCCGTAGTTAATACTTTGATGAAAAATAAAATAGCTAAAACTGTTAAGGAAAGAATGAGTAATAGATTATGGGTAATAGGTTCAAACGAAAATACTGAAGATCAAATAACTAGTTCTTTTCATAACCTACTCTCAAAACTTAGCCTTCATTTAAAAGATAGAAAATATATTTTCGGTGATAAACCTTCTTACGCAGACTTTGGGTTATGGGGTCAGATTTATAACTCATGGACAGATCCAACTCCAAGAAAATTTATAGAGGAAGATTATCCTGATTTACTTCCTTGGATAGAAAGGATGCTAAATCCAAAAGATGAAGGCAGTTATGAGTCATGGGATTCTCTTTCTAATACTTTAATGCCTATACTTAAAGAAGAACTAGGAGAAATATTTCTTCCTTGGACTTCAGAGATAACTGCATCAATGTCAGAAGGAAAAGAGGAATTATCAGTGATTATCAAAGGCAAAGAATTTAAACACTCTATTGGCGGTCCGCAAAAGTATCATGTAAAGTCTTTGGCAGTTTTAAAAAGTAAATTTGATTCATTTAAAGGAAACCAGACCCTAGAAAACATTCTTACAGAAGCTAACTGTCTCAGATTTTTACAATAATTTATATAATATATTCAATAGTTTATGTCGATAATTTCAAGTATTAGAAATATGATCTCTAGATACCTTATGCCTAGAGTTTTCTTGAATTGGTCTGATCAAGATATTGTTTTGAAAAAAAGAGAAGAAAAAGAAAAAATTAGAAAAAAAGAAGGCAGACCACATGAAGTATTTTATTTTCATGAATTGTTAGACCCGTATTCTCATATAACAGCTCAACTAATAAATAAATTTACATCAGAGTACTCTGTAGAGCTTGTACCCTTGGTTGTAAATGAGCCTCCAACTAAGACAGTCCATGAACCTAGTTTGTACAGAAAATATTGTTTAACGGATGCAATTAGGATAGCTCCTTTCTATGAAGTTGAATTTTCTAGAGATAACTTACCAAATGATAAAATTGTCTCATTAGCTCAAAGAATTCTATGCAGTCTTGAAAAAGATGAATTTATATCTCGTATAGCTGAAATCAGTTCTCTTGTTTGGTCTGGTAATGAACTAGCTTTAGAAGCCTTAATTACTGCAAAGACCATGTCAGAGGAAACAACTCTCACCACAATTTCAAACAATGAAGACAAAAGAGATGAGGTAGAAGCTTATATGGGGTCAACCTTTAGTTACGAAGGAGAGCTCTATTGGGGTGTGGATCGTCTTGACCATTTAGAACACAGATTAAAAGATTTAGGTTTGAAGAGAAATGAAGATTCAAACTACGTCTCTAAAAGAAAAAAAACAAACACAAGTGATATCCCTAATCAGTCTAATATTGAATTAGAGTTTTACCCTTCTTTGAACAGTCCTTATACCTCAATATCATTAGAAAGAATTAAACTAATACAATCAACCTACCCTATAAAAATTATCACAAAACCTGTTCTACCTATGCTCATGAGAAACATGACC
>JAKUUL010000007.1 GCA_022447025.1 SAR86 cluster bacterium
TTAGCTCTTTTATTTTAAGTATTGAAAGCCTATCAAGAGATTCAGCGGCACATAACTTTAGATCCAAATAAGCTATTTCATCTAAAATTTCATTAGCTTCTTTTGCCTTACTTGATAAATAAGAAATAGAATTTTTATATTCTGGCCAATTGTCATTCTTCAAGTTTGGAATAACTTTTTTTCTGATGAAATTTCTTGAAATCGATAAATCTTCATTAGACTCGTCTTCTATCCAGTTAACCTCAAATTGATTTGCATAATCTAAAAGATCTTTTTTTGAATAACTTATTAATGGCCTTATAAGATCAATGCCTTCCATTTGAGAATATTTCTCTATTCCAGCAAGGCCTTTAATGCCCGTCCCTCTTAGAATCCGAAATAAAATTGTCTCAATGTGATCGTCTTGATGATGGGCTGTACACAGAACATCTCCCTGTTTTAAACAAGAAAAAAGTGCCTCATAACGTGCTTTTCTTAAAATATTTTCATTAGTCTTTGAGTTCTCTAACTCAATTGTTAATGGAATAAAATTTACTCCTAAACCACTACAAAATTTATCACAATGTTTAATCCAAGATTTACTATTTGGGCTTAAGCCATGATTTACATGGATTGCAAAGACTTTTTCCTTGAATTCCGGAATACCAACCAAACTATGTAGTAGAACTGAAGAATCTAAGCCTCCAGAAAAAGCTACCGCGATTCGACTGTAATTTTCTAAATTAATATCTCTTAAGTTATCTGGAACAAACATGGTCTACTTATGCCCATAAGACATTAACCTTTTGTATCTGGTTTCTAAGAGAGAAGAAATAGGTTTTGTTCTTAAATTATCTAGATTATCAATTATTGACTTTTTTAACATAAGAGCAGCTTGATCTGGATTCCTGTGAGCACCCCCTAAAGGTTCATCGATGATTTCATCAATTAGTTTTAACTTCAATATGCTCTCAGCATCCATAAGCATAGCCTCAGCAGCATCAGAGGCCTTTTCGGCATCACGCCAAACTATTGATGCACAAGCTTCAGGAGAAGCAACAGAATAAGTAGCATATTTCATCATGGAAATGTGGTCACCTACGGCTATGGCTAAAGCGCCACCGGAACCTCCCTCACCTATAATATTTACGAGTAAAGGAGTTCTAAGTGAAGACATAAGCAATAAGTTATTAGCTATAGCTTCACTTTGACCTCTTTCTTCACTATCTATCCCTGGATAAGCTCCTGGAGTATCAACTAGTGTTACCACTGGTAAGTTAAATTGTTCAGCTAATTTCATTAGCCTCCCAGCTTTTCTATACCCCTCAGGTTGGGACATGCCAAAATTCCTTTTAATCTTATCATCAGTAGATCTTCCCTTCTCATGGCCTATCAGCACTAATCGATGATCACCTATTTGCGCCAATCCTCCTATTAGAGCCTTATCATCTCCGTAATGCCTATCTCCATGAAGCTCATCAAAATTTGTACAAATCTTATCTACAAGATCAATAAAGTGTGGCCTTTGTGGGTGTCTGGCTACTTGAACACACTGCCAGACGTTTAAATTTTTGTAGATTTGCTCAGTTAATTTAATAATAGACTCATTAAGTTTCGATATTTCCTTCTTCAAGTCCTCCCCTTGAGTCTCATCAGAAGATTGTAATTCTTGAATCTTATTCTCCAAAGCACCAATTGGTTCTTCAAAGTCTAAATAATCGTTGGGCATAACAATGCATTAATGAATATGAGGTCGAGCATAATACACCAAATCAACATTACCCTTTCCACATATGCTTTCTAAAGACCTGTAAGAGGCATCGTCTACATTAACGGTTAACTCTTTAGGTAATTCAATATCAGCTCTAGCTTTATCTCCAGAGTAAGAAATAACTACGGGACTTCCTGAGCCATTAGAAGACATCTCTCTTAACTGAGAAGTTAAGTAATCAACTTCTTTAAAGTCTTTATTAACAGAAATTTTAATGAATTTTATAAATTCTTTTCGTGCTTGATCAAATGAAAGAATTCTCTCTGCCACCATCTTGTATGAAGGGTTATTTTTGTCACCGGAATAACTGTCTTTTTCAATCACTCCTTCAACTACTATTATTTGCCCTTTCTTTAAGACGCTCCTGTAAGTATCAAATGCTTCAGACCAAACTGAAATTTCTAATCTGCTTGTTGAATCATCTAAAGTAGCAAAAGCATATCGCCCATGCCTTCCCTGTCTAACGTTTAAATGCATTAGCATTCCTGCAACCCTCTGTTTGTGAGTCGCTTCTTCAAGCTCGGATATAAATAGCCCACACATTTTTCTAACTTCTTCCCTTTTTCCTTCAATAGGGTGTGATTCTAAATAGAAGCCTAGGGAACTCCATTCATTAGCGAGGATATCAAAGTCTTCTTCAGCCTTACCGTGAAAATCTATTCCATTCTGTTCACTAAGATCATCACTAAATAAGTCTTGTATTTGACTCTCTGTCCTTTCTTGAGTTTGTTCTGCTTTCTTTAAAACAGGATCAATTAAATTATAAAGTTTATTTCTATCTCCTATAGAGTCCATCGCCCCAGATCCTATCAAAGTAGTTAATGCTCTCTTATTAAGTCTATTACTTCCCACTCTTATACAAAAATCATAAAAGTTTTTGAATGAACCTTTCTCTCTTGCACTGATAATTGAGTTAACTAAGGATTCACCGATACCTTTAATTGCACCTAATCCATAAAGAATAGTTTTTTCGTCAAGATCCTGGAATTCAAACAAACTTAAATTAATATCTGGTTTAAGAACTTCTAATCCAATTGAACGACAATCATCAACAAACATTTGTATTCTGTCAGTAGAGTCTAGTTCAGCTGAAAGAGTTGAAGACATAAACTCAGAAGGATAATGCGCTTTTAACCAAGCTGTCTGATAGGCAATTAAAGCATAAGGTACGGAATGGCATCTATTAAACCCGTAACCTGCAAACTGTTCTATTTGATCAAATAAATTTTCTGCATACCTTTTATTTACTTTTTTATTTACTGCACCATCGATGAAATCCTTTCGCATTTTTTCCATTTCATCTTTTTTCTTCTTTCCCATTGCTCTTCTTAAGATATCGGCTTGGCCTAAGCTGAAGCCAGATAGCTCTTGAGCAATTTGCATCACTTGTTCTTGATAGACTATGACTCCATAAGTTGAACTTAGAACCTTCTTTACAGATTCATGGCCATAAGTGACTTCTTCACGTCCATGTTTTCTATCAATATACGAATCCACCATATTCATGCCCAGTGCACCTGGCCTGTAAAGAGCATTCATGCTAACTATGTCTTCAAAGTCATTTGGTTTTAATTGTTTTAGATATTCTTTCATTCCTCGAGATTCAAGCTGAAAAACTCCTGTTGTTAGACCTCTTTGGAGAAGCTTGAAGGTCTCTTTATCATTTAAGGGTAGATTATTTATATCTATAGGCTCTTTTTTTCTTTTTTTATTTATTCTTTTCAGTGATCGATCTATTACGGTTAAAGTTTTTAAACCTAAAAAATCAAATTTAACTAACCCAGCAGATTCAACATCTCCCATATCAAATTGTGTAGCTACGGTTCCTCTTTCTTGATCAACTACAAGCGGTGTGAAGTCTGTTAAAGCAGTAGGTGCAATAACAACTCCGGCTGCATGCGTGCCAACACTCCTTGATAGTCCTTCTAGTTTTAGAGACATATCAAAGACCTCTTTGCTCTCTTCATTTGCGTCTATAAGCTCCTTAAATTCCTTTTCTTTATAAGCATCCTCTAAAGAGATACCTAGTACATCTGGTATTGCCTTAGCTAGTCTGTCCCCAAAACCGTAAGGTTTTCCTAGAACCCGAACAACATCGCGCAAAACAGCTCTTGCTGCCATAGTTCCTCTTGTGCTTATTTGTGCTACTGAGTCTTTGCCGTATTTTTCTGTTACATATTCAAGAACTTTATCTCTTCCTTCCATGCAGAAATCAATATCGAAATCTGGATTACTCACCCTATCTGGATTTAAAAACCTTTCGAAAAGTAAATCGTACTTAATTGGATCTATGGCTGTTATACCCAAGGCATAGGCAGTAATAGAACCGGCACCTGAACCACGACCAGGACCTACTGGTATCTCATTTTTTTGAGCCCAATTTACAAAATCTGCAACGATAAGAAAGTATCCCTCAAATCCAAGCTTACATATCATGTCCAATTCATACTCTAATCTTTCCATATAAATCTTTTCATCAATTTCATAAAAATTAACTGATTTAGAGATCTCTTTAAACCTTGTCTTTAAACCTTCTGTAGCTTTCTTTCTTAAATGATCTTTAGTGGTAATTTCTCCGGGAACTTCAAAATCAGGAAGGTAAAACTCTCCCAATTCTAATTCCAGATTACATTTTTTTGAGATTAAGACTGTATTTTCTATAGCTTCCGGTAAATCAGAGAATTTTTTAATCATTTCTTCAGTAGAAGAGAAATATTGATCTTCTAGATATTCTTTTGTTCTTGTTGAATCAGATAAAACCTCTCCTTTTTGTATACAAACTCTTGCTTCATGTGCTTCAAAATCAGAGGGGCTTTCATCATCTGGATCTATAGGCCTAAGAAATCTAACATCATTTGTAGCGACTATTGGTATAGCTAATTCTTCGGCTAAATTTACAGCTGAAAGGTTATACTGCTCTTCATCTTCCCTACCTATTCTTTGTACCTCTATAAAGAAATCATCTCTGTAAATATTTTTAAAATAATCTACCCTCTTCTTAGCTAAATTATTATTTTTCAATAAAAGAGCTTGCCCAATGTGTCCATTTTGTCCGCCAGATAAAGCAATTAATCCTTCTGAATAATCTGCTAACCACTCTATCTTAACTAGTGGGTTTCCTGTTTCCTGTCCCTCTATGTAAGCCTTTGAAACAAGTTTGGTTAAATTTGTATAACCTTTTTTGTTTTTAACTAATAAAACAAATGGTGCGCCATTACTTCCTTCATCTTTAACCAATCTTATTTCACAACCAACTATAGGCTTTATACCCTTCTCCCTTGCTATCCTGTAAAACTTAATAAGCCCAAAAAGGTTGGTTAAATCTGTTAATGCAACAGCTGGAAATTTGTATTCAGAAGAACGTTCTATTAGATCCTCTATTCTTATGATTCCATCTGACAATGAATACTCTGAGTGCAAATGTAAATGAACAAAATCCTGTGGTTGCATAATCAAAATTATTTATCTTTTAATGGCCTAAATGATGCTCTATGTTGCTCACAAGGTCCATACAATTCTAGCGCATTGAAATGCAATTTTGTTGGGTAACCTTTGTGCTTTAAAAATCCATATTGAGGAAATTTTTTATCTAATTTCTTCATGAACTCATCTCTTGTTACTTTAGCTATGATTGAAGCTGCCATTATGCTTTTATGCTTTGTATCACCTTTGATTATTGTAGTAGAAGGTACATGCAGATCAGGCCTACTAATACCATCAATAACAACTTTATCTGGTTTTATTTCGAGACCTTCCACAGCCTTTTTCATGGCCAAGAGAGTGGCTTGTAGAATATTTATGCTGTCTATCTTTTTTGATGAAATAAAAGCAGTGTTCCATGACAAGGCTTTCTCCTTTATAAGAAGGTATAACTCTCTCCTTTGTTTTTCTGATAGAGACTTAGAATCAGCTAATTCATTGAATGAATAATTTTTTGGCAATATAACCGCTGCTGCCACAACAGGCCCTGCCAAAGGCCCTCTACCTGCTTCGTCTACTCCAGCTATTAATTTCAAATCATCTCAGCAATAACCTTGGCTGCAGTATCAGGACCATCAGCTTTAAGCTCTGAGTGAATCTTTTCAAAAGCTGCTAAGGCATGATGACTACTATTGTTCTCTAGATCTTTGTATGCATTAAAAAGATTTTTATCGGTCACTTCATATTGAAGTAGTTCTGGAAGAATAGAACTTCCCGCCAAAAGGTTAGGTAAAGAAAATTGTTTAATCCTTAAGAGCGGTTTAACCAGCAAATAAGTGATCCAATTTGTTTTGTACACAACTATTACTGGTGTTTTAAAGAGTGCCGCTTCTAAGGATGCTGTTCCAGAAGTTACTATGCCTACATGAGAGGCTGCAAGAACGTCTTGCGAGTTTTTTTCAGAAAATTTTACCCAAGGGTAATCCTCCCAATTAGGTATCAATTCTTTATGTCCTATATCAGCTAAAGGCATAAAGAAGCAGACATCCTCTTCTAAGTCTTTAATTAATTTGGCTGTTTTTAATAAAACCTCTCCGATCATTTTTACTTCTGACTTCCTGCTACCGGGTAATAAAGCAATCATTTTTTCTTTGTTTATATGAAATTTATTATTTCTTATCTCTTTTTTATTAAGCTCGGTTGGGATTTTATGAGCTAAAGGATGGCCAACAAAAGAAGCCTCTACAGGAGATTCACTGTAAGCAAGAAGCTCAAAAGGGAATAAAGTTAGAACTTTATCAACAGATTTTTCTATAGTTTTTATCCTACCCTTTCTCCAAGCCCAGATAGAAGGACTAACGTATTGAACTGTTTTTATCTTTTGCATTTTTAAATGCCTGGAAATGGATAAATTAAAATCAGGAGAATCTATGCCGATAAAGATATCTGGCGCTTCTACAGAAAGATATTCTTTGAGTTCTTTTCTTAAAGTTAGTAGTTCCGAAATCTTCATAAGCGGTTCAAAGATTCCCATGACAGATATCTTTTTCATCTCAAAAAAAGAATCTAGACCCTCTTGTTGCATTTTTCTTCCCCCCACACCAATGAAAGAGGAAGAAGGAAAAATCCGTTTAAGATCTTTGATAAGAGAAGCTCCTAGTTGATCTCCAGATTCCTCACCGGCAACAAGAGCTATTTTAATTTTTTTATTTTCTTTACTATCGATGTTGGAGGACATCAACGAACGATACCACGTGTGGATTTTCTTATAGTTTGACTAAATAATTTAACTTCTTTGTGTTTCTGTGCGGATGGTCTTAATTCTTTTAAAGCTTCTTCAATGGTCAGATTTTTTCTGTATATTGATCGATAGGCTGATCTTAATGCTTCTATGGCTCTTTTAGAGTAGCCTATTCTCCTTAACCCAACAGTATTTATTCCATAGGGTTTAGCTGGATTTCCTCTAACTCTTACAAAAGCTGGAATATCCTTATTTACAGCGCTACCCATAGCACAGAAACTATGAGCACCTACAGAACAGAATTGATGCACAATAGCGTAACCGGCTAGAATTGCTCCGGTTCCTACCTTAACTGCTCCTGCCAATGCGGCTTGGTTAGTTAGAACAACATCATCTTCTATCTCACAATCATGAGCTACATGCGAATACGCTAAAAGAAGGTTTCTATTACCTATCTTGGTTATCCCTTTTTCTTGGGCGGTTCCTCTGTGAATGGTAACACCCTCTCTTATCTGGTTCTCATCTCCAATAACAAGTCTTGTGGGTTCTCCCTTGTACTTCTTGTCTGGGGTGCTATCACCTACTGTAGAAAATTGAAAAATATGATTCTTCTTCCCTATTTTCGTATTTCCTTTAAGTATGACATGTGATTCTAAAATAGTACCTGAGCCTATTTTCACATTAGGCCCTATCACACAATAAGGACCAACCTCTACATCTTTATCCAATTTTGCTTTCGGATCAATTATGGCAGTAGGATGATGCATATTTTTATTTAGGTCTGTCAGCACAAAGAATAGTGGCTTCCCCTATAACCTCATCGTCGACACTAGCTGTGCAGTCAAATTTCCATATTCCCTTTTTGTTGGTTATTACAGTAGACTCTAAAATAATCTGATCTCCAGGGACAGCAGGCTGTTTAAAACGAAGTGAGTCTGCACCTACAAAATAATAAATTGAACCTTCCTCTGGTTTTTTATTCATTGTCTTAAATCCCAGAATCCCCGAAGCTTGTGCCATTGCTTCTAAGATTAAGACACCAGGCATAACTTGTTTTCCAGGAAAGTGGCCTTCAAAATAAGGCTCAGTTGTGGTTACGTTCTTATAGGCTTTAATGTACTTTCCTAACTCTAATTCAACCACTCTATCAACGAGCAAAAATGGATACCTATGCGGTAAATATTGCTGTATTTCCTCTATATCTATTACTTTTTCCATGTTTTATTTCTTGATTAAATCTTTAAGTTTTTTAAAGGCAACAGCATTACGTTTCCATAAGCTGTGTTCTATTAGAGGTGTTCCCGATGTATAAGTTCCTGGTTTAGTTATAGATTTTGTTACAAGAGACCCCGCAGTTATATGCACAGAGTCTGTTATCTCAAGATTATCTATGATGCCACAAGTTCCTGAAACAGTGCAGTTTTTCCCAAGCGTTGTACTTCCTGCTATGGCTGTATTAGCAGCAATTACTGTTGATCTTCCTAGATGAACATTGTGAGCTAAGTGAACATTGTTATCGAGTTTTACTTGATCATCAAGAAAGGTATTGCCTGCAGAGCCACGATCTATAGAACAGTTAGAACCGATCTCTACATTATTGCCTAATATTACTTCACCTAAATGTTCTATTTTTTCCCAGTCCTCTCCGTCTCTTGCAAACCCTAAACCATCTGACCCAATTACCGATCCCGCATGGATAATGCAATCTTCTCCGATTGTTACTGAATGATAAATTGAAACATTAGCTTGTACGATTGACCTGTTTCCTATACTAGTTGATTCACCTATTACAGCTCCAGAACCTACTATTACATGGTCTCCAATTTCAACATTATCCGAAATTTTACAGAAAGAGCCGATGGTTGCATTGGGGCTAATTCTGGCCGAGGAAGAGATATCAGCTAGTTTTGAGATACCTTGCTGTTGTTGTTCTTGATTTATTTCTTTGAAAACTTGTGTAGCTTTGGCATAAAGAAGATAGGCATCTTTACCAACTATAAGATTACCCTTGGCTAGATCTTTGTCTGTTTCACTAATTATTACCGCACCAGCTTTTGTTGAATCAAGCTGTTTTGTGTACTGCCTTCTTGAAAGAAAACTAACCTCGTCTTGGTTAGCTTCCTTAAGAGTTTTTATACCATTAACTTGAAACTCTGGATCGCCGATTAGCTTTGCATTAAGTTTTTTTGCAAGCTCACTTAAAGTTATACTTTTTTTTGAAGACACAAAAAAAAATTACTCTTCTTTCTGATTCAGTAGTTCAGTTACTTCTGGTGTCAGATTAAGAGTAGGATCTCCAGTATCAAAACCAAGAACAGATTGTCTATGTAAAAGTATTTTTATTCCTTTTGCTCTCATCAATTCTGAAACAACCTTTTGAAATTTTGGGGCTTGTTCATTTTGAATCAATTGCATTAACTCGTTTCTCATTGCCGTCAATTTCTGATTGAGGAAATTGGCATCTTGACTGAGAGAATTTAATCTTTTCTGGGCTTCGACTTTTTCTTCATCGGACATAGTCGGGCCTTCCTTTTGAAGTCTGTCTTGTATTTCATTGGCTTCATTAATTTTTAGTTTTAGATCTTCTTCTACTTCTTTCCATTCCTTGCTAGCTTGAAGTTCTTCAAAGGCTTGCTTAGAAGCCTCTGTTCCGTATATAGCAACTTCTACATCTATAACAGCAATGGAGCCTACTTCTATTTCTTCTGCTTGAAGTGAAAACGGTATAAGCATTGAAGCTAGTAATACTATTAGTGATTTATTTAAGTTCATAATCTCTCCTCATTCGGCTTTAAGTCTAAACTTTGTGGCGCAGTTTACCGTTTAAAGGGCCTCTGTAGCCAGTTAATCTTTAAAATTGTGTTCCTATTTCAAATTGAAACCCTTCTGTCCTGTCTAAAGGACCTTCGTTTCCAACAGCGGCCAGTGCTAAAGACATGGGCCCTAATTGGGTAATCCAAGTTATACCTAATCCATAAGAATATCTCAGTTCTCCAAAATCCAGCTCACTACAATTTACATTACCTGCATCTCCACAATCCTGGGCAAAAACGTTACCAGTGTCTATAAAAAATGAGGTGCGAACTGATCTTTGATCTTCAAGAAAAGGTAGACGAAAAATAAAATCAAACCCACCTTCAATTAAGTAAGCTCCTCCAATGGATCTATCATCATTACGACTATATCCGTAATAGGGATTAAAAATTTGTTGGCCGTTTTCATCTAACACCGGATTGCCTTCAGGATCTATAATAAATTCAGACTGAGTGGCTCTTGGTCCTAAAGTATTAGCTCTAAAGCCTCTGACTGAGGTAATTCCACCAGAATAAAAATGTTCGTAAAAAGGTGCTACATTTGTATCTCCATAAGGTTCTAAAGCTCCAATCTCCCCTCTTAAACCTAAAATAAATTTTCCACCGAATATAGGCCTGTAGTATCTGGTTCTATAAGTAGCTCTCGCGTAAGTGATTGAACTACCTGGAACTGCCAATTCAAAGCCAACTGATTGTGAGGTACCTGCCGTAGGGAAAAGACCCCTGTTAAGGGTAACCCTAGACCAAACGATTTGACTCTTTAAAGCTTCAAATTCATTTCCTTCTGAAGCGGTAAAAGATAAGATTTGAGATGCCGACATTGCACCTACATCGATTGATGTACTTTCGTATCTTAAATTTAGCCCAATCCTTTCTATGTCACTTATAGGTAGCCCAAACTGTATTCCTGCTCCATAAGAGTCTGAGGTATAGGCAGCAATATTGTACTGACCGTAATCTGATTCATTGAAGAAAACGCTGTACCCTCTGCTCACTCCATCAATGTTGTAATAAGGATCTCCATAATCAAAGTAATAACTTTTTCGCCAATTACTGTCGTTAATACCTATATTTACTCTTTTACCAGTTCCAAAAGCATTGTTTTCCGAATAATTTAAACCAAGCATTAATCCCCAAGATGAATAGCCGAAACTTCCCCCTATACTTCCTGAAACTTCTTCTTCTACAGTAAATTCAACATCAACCTGATCATTGACTCCAGCAACCGGGACAGATTCAGATTCCACTTCCTTAAAAAAGCCCAATCTCTCCAGTCTTAGCTTGGAGTTCTCGATTAATAAATTTGAAGCCCATGAGCCCTCCATCTGACGCATTTCTCTTCTTAAGACGACATCATGGGTACGTTTATTTCCTTTAAATATTATTCTTCTAACGTAGGTTCTTTGCTGCGGATCTATGTAGAAAGTGAGTTCAACACCTCCGGTTTCTTCGTTGAGATCAGGAACTCCGTTAACTTCTGCAAAACTGTAGCCCTCATTACCCAATATATTAGTAAAAATTTCTTCTGTTTCTGTTATCAAAAACTGAGAATAGGTATCTCCCTCTTTAAGTAGAACTAGCGGCCTTAAAATTTCTTCGTCTACAGGAAGATCTCCGGTTAAACTGATCTTATCTATTTTATATGGAAGTCCTTCATCAATATTTAATGTTATGTACACTGACTTCTTATCCGGAGTAATACTTACTTGTGAACTGGATAGCACAAACTCCACGTAGCCTCTATCCTTGTAGTACGAGGTTAAGGTTTCTATATCCCCCTTAAGCTTCTCTCTTGAATATTTGTTATCACTACTCAGAAAAGAGAACCAACCGCCTACACTTAATTCAAAGTCTCTTAAAAGTTCATCGTCTGTATACGTAGTATTTCCTACAACGTTTATGCCTTCGATGGTAGCTACCTCACCTTCTTCTATTTCAATTTCAAGCTCAACTCTATTTCTAGGTTTAGGGTTCGCTTTTACATCCACCAAAGCTCCGTATCTACCTTGAGAAGTATATTGTCTTTGTATCTCTAAAGCCAAACCACTTAATACAGATCTTTTGAAAACTTGACCTTCTGATAAACCGGCTCCTTTTAACCCTTTCATCAAATCTTCAGTCTTTAAAGCTTTATTACCATCTATCTCTATAGCTGATATAGAAGGTCTTTCAACCAAGCTGATAATTAAAATATTTCCATCTCTACCTATTTGAATATCATCAAACTGACCCGTTTTAAATAAAGTTTTGGCCACAACTTGCAGAGAGTAAGTATCAACTGTATCTCCTATTGCTATAGGCATTTCTGCAAAGACACTTCCAGCAGAAACTCTTTGCAATCCACTAATTCTGATGTCGCTAACCACCCAAGAATCATCACTTTTTAATACTTCACCAAAAAATAATAGAGACAGGAAAACAAAGACAATAGGTTTTGTTAAGGAACGAATCTTAATCATCAAACTATCCTTGTAATGTCATTAAAAACAGCGAACACCATCAAACCAACTACTAACAACAAACCTATTCTATAGGCAAATTCAACAAACCCTTCAGAAAGAGGAGAGCCTTTGATCTTTTCTGCAGCTATTAGTACTAATTGTCCTCCATCTAGAATAGGAATAGGGAACAAATTTATTAATCCTAAATTAATACTTAACAAAGCAATCATCCCGATAAATGTTACTAATCCTGCTTTGGCAGCAGAACCGGATAAAACTGCTATTTGTATCGGTCCACCTATATTTTCTGCAGAAACTGAACCAGTAATCATTTTTCCTATGGAATCTAATATAAGAACCGTAAAATTGTAGGTTTCTTTTATACCCAGAACAAAAGCTTCAATTGGTCCCTTTTTGGTGGTTACCAGATACTCTTCAGGTATCTCTTCATTGCTCGAGATTCTTGCTATACCAATTCTTCCAATTTTTACTCCGAGTTCATTCTGCACTGAGCTAATGGACACAGGAACACTAAAAATAGATTCGTTTCTTTTGATTGTTAGGAGAGTATCTTTGTCAGGAATTGATGAAATCTCTTCTACCAGTTCATACCAGGTTCTGATTGCATTGTCGCCAACGCTTATTATCTCATCTCCCTTTAACAAGCCTGATTTTTCAGCTGGGCTTCCTGCCTGAACGGAAGAAACTATGGGAGGTATAAATGGGTTAATACCAAAGTAAGAAATTACACTTCGATCTAATTCAGATTCAAGCCAGTTTTCTATTCCCACGGATTCTGAGAACGTTATATCAGAACCTGGCTTTTGATAATCAACCAGAATTGTGCCTGTTTCACCTATTCTTAAAGCGAGTAAGGTATTTAAATCTTTAAGGGAGCTAACTTGGTTATTGTCTATAGCTAGAATTTTGTCGCCTACCTCAATTCCTGCTTGTTGGGCTAAACTCTCTTCATTTATGCCACCTACAATTGGGACAATATCTTTTACCCCTATCATGAAAATAAGAAAGTAAGCTGCGATTGCTAAAACAAAATTTGCGATTGGCCCTGCTGCAGTAATGATAGCTCTAGCCCCTAAAGAGGCTTGAGGGTAAGAGATTTCTTTTGAGCTTAGATTTTGATCTGATTCATCTCCTTGCAGTGGGTTATCTTCTCCGAGCATTTGGACATACCCTCCTAGTGGTAATAAACCAATAGCGAATTCAGTTCCTTTTTTATCAAATCTACTTAATAAAGTTTTACCAAACCCTATCTTGAATCTAATAACATGAACTTTAAATTTTCGGGCAGCTAGAAAATGACCTAATTCATGTATGCCTATGATCACACCCAATAAGACGATAATAGATACAAGATTAAAAAGGATGTTGGTCATATCAATTATTTAATTGTTGAATTCTATTTTGAGCAGACTCTCTTCCCAAGAAATCAGCTTCTATAACATTTTCTAATTCTTTGACAGTATTTATAGGGATTGTATCCATTACAAATGAAATAATTTCTGCAATTTGAGTAAAACATATTTTTTTATCCAGGAAAGCCTTAACGGCTTCTTCGTTCGCTGCATTTAGTAATGACGACGATGTTCCACCCGATTCAAGACAGCTTCTGGCTATACCAATACTAGGAAACTTCAGTAAGTCAGGTTTAATGAAGTTTAACTGACCTATTTTTTCTAAGCTTAAACTTTGTGATTTGGAACTTATTCTTTCAGGGAATCCTAAACCGTAAGCTATTGGTATTTGCATATCCGGTACAGATAATTGCGCAATAACTGAAGCATCATTAAATTCAACTAAAGAGTGAACTATTCCTTCAGGATGAACCAAGATGTCTATTTTTTCCGAGTTTATTCCAAACAACCATTTAGCTTCAATTATTTCCAAGCCCTTATTCATCATGGTTGCTGAATCTACTGATATTTTCTTACCCATTTTCCAGACAGGATGATTTACTGCCTCTTCAGGGGTGATATGCTCAAATTCTTTTAAGTTTCTATTTAAGAAAGGACCGCCTGACCCCGTGAGGGTAATTTTTCTAACT
Source organism: SAR86 cluster bacterium (assembly GCA_022447025.1). Taxonomy (GTDB): domain Bacteria; phylum Pseudomonadota; class Gammaproteobacteria; order Magnimaribacterales; family Magnimaribacteraceae; genus AEGEAN-183. Next base: position 14,228 of record JAKUUL010000007.1, read on the forward strand.
CCTCCTGAGGTATCTGTTTTCCCTGATAAACATTGATGAATTGCACTGTGCTCACTGTCAATGGGAAAGATAGTTGAATTATTTGATTCAGCTAATTCGTTTAGTAATTCCCCTGCTACTACATAGGCCTCTTTATTTGCCAACAAGACTCTTTTCCCAGCTGAAACCGCTTTGTGGATTGATTTTAATCCTGCCACACCAACTATACCTGCAACTACTATGTCAACTTCGTCAGAAGCTAAAATTTTTAGATAATCTTCTTCATCAACTACTGTGGTATTTAAATTAATAGAATCTATTTTTGATCTAAGTTGGCTAGAGGAAGAGTCGTCATTTAAGTATAAATAATTTGGGCTAAACTTCTTACTTTGTTCAAAAATTGAATCGATATTGGATTGAGCGGCTAATAAGGTAATTGAAAATACATCGGGATTTGCTTCTATCACATTAAGAGTTGAAGTTCCTATAGATCCTGTAGAGCCTAATATTGCTACTTTTTTCATGAACCTAAACCCATTAAATAAACCAGAACTACAAAGCTAGGTGCTGCAGCTAAATGGCTATCTATTCTGTCTAAAATCCCTCCATGACCTGGTAGAAGATTAGAAGAATCTTTTACTCCTGCTATTCTCTTAAAGAGACTGGCAGAAGCATCCCCAAGGACTGAAAACATTGAAACTAGAAGAATTAGTATAAAAAACTTAATAAAGTTAAAGTCAAATATTAAAGCGAGAAAAGGCATCACAAGCAATGGAGTTCCTATGAGAGCTATTAAGAAACCTTCTAATGTTTTATTTGGGCTAATATTTGAAAGAAACTTTCTTTTTCCGTATTTCTTACCTCCAAAATAAGCCAGAACATCCATTAAAGAGCTTACAGTTATTAACAGAATCAAAACATACCTAGAAGGTAGCTCAAGACCTATATTACCCAGAAAGTAGCCTTCAAAATTTAAGATTAAGAAAATTGATGTCCAAAAAGGGATATGAATAAAAAAACCTGACAAGACCCAAAAATATTTATTTTGAAGTATGTTTTTGTTGTGAGGAAAACCTAAAATCAAAAAACCAATCACTAACCAAGCCAACAACCCTATGGAACTCAAGCTTAATTTTAGTCCAGTCCCAAAACTCAAATAAATTAATCCAAAAAATAAAACTATGCTGATTGCTATCGCTATTTCAGAAGAGAATCTTAATTTATAGAATTCCCATGCGGACAAACTAACAATAAAACTAAGAAGTAAGGTAATAGCATTCAGAGGTAGAAATAAAAAAGATAAAACAATAAGCAGAGCTAAAGTTATTCCTGTAAGTATTCTAGTTTTATTCATTTCTAGTTGTTATCAAAGTTAGACTTGTCTCCAAAGCGCCTTTGTCTGCTCGAATATTCTTCAAGAGCTTTTTGAAACTGTATTGAATCAAAATCAGGCCAATAAAGTTCGCTAAAATAAAGTTCAGAATAAGCTAAATGCCAAAGCAAAAAATTACTTATTCTAAATTCACCTCCTGTACGTATACAAAGATCTGGATCAGAGAAAGGACCCAAAGACGTGTTAGAGCTAATTAACTCTTCGTTTATTTCTATTTCCCCCTGTGAAGCATTTATTTTTTCTAATGCTTGCACAATATCCCACCTACCTCCATAACTTGCAGCAATTATTAAATCTAGATTCTTTTCTTTGTCGCACTCAGTTAATTTTTCTGCTTTCTTCATTCTGACTTGAAGGTCAGCATCAAATTTAGTTAAGTCACCGATGAATGAGAGCTGTACTTTATTTTTTATTAAATTAGGTACCTGTTCTTCTAGGGCTTGAGCTAATAACTTCATTAGAAGACTGACTTCTTCATCAGACCTCCCCCAATTCTCACTGCTAAAAGCAAACAAAGTTAAAGTATCTAGTTTTTTTTCAACTGCATATTCAACTGCTTCCCGCGCCCTTTCCACCCCTTGTTGATGACCAGAAACACCCGGTAAATTTTTTGCTTTCGCCCATCTGTTATTGCCATCCATAATGATCGCAACATGGGAAGGTAGTGTTTGAATCTTTGTGGCGTTCATATGGATTCTAGATAGGCACTAGAAATCGAGTAGATCCTTCTCTTTAACTGACAGAGCTTCATCTACCTTGTTTACAAACAAGTCAGTGAGCTTTTGAATCTCTTCTTCGCCTTGCCTCTCTTCATCTTGAGAAATTTCTTTTTCCTTTAAAAATTCTTTTAGTTGTGAATTCCCTTCCCTTCTAACATTCCTTATAGAAATCTTTGTATTTTCTGCTTCTGATCTTGCTTTCTTAATAAATTCCTTCCTAGTCTCTTCAGTTAAATCAGGAAGAATTACCCTAATAGTATCTCCCGAAGTGGCAGGATTTAGCCCCAACTCTGACTCCATAATGGCTTTCTCAATATCTTGCACAACAGCTTTCTCCCACGGAATAATTGCTATCGTTTTAGCATCTTCAACGGATATATTCGCCAATTGCGATAATGGGGTCAGGGTGTCGTAATAGTCTACTTTAATATCGTCCAATAGAGCTGGGCTTGCCCTACCTGTTCTTATTCTGTTAAAAGCAGCATCCAAAGACTGTAGGCTTCTTTCCATTCCAACTTTGGTGTCTTCTATAATCTCTTGATACATTATTCTAAGTTTTCTCTATTTGAGACATAACTTCAGCTGCAAAATCTGTTTCTTCTATTTCAATTCCCTCTCCTACTTCAAATCTTTTGAATTGGATAACTTCAGCTTGATTTTTATCCAGTAAGGATTTTATCTTTAGTCCCGGATCTTTAACAAAGTCTTGTTCTGTAAGACTTACTTCACTTAGAAATTTTTTCACTTTTCCTTCAACCATCTTAACAATAATTTCTTCGGGTTTACCTGAGTCTGCAGATTGTGCTTCAAAGATTTCTTGTTCTTTTTTTACTGTCTCTTCGGGGATATCCTGTGGGGTAATGGCTAAAGGGTCAGTAGCTGCTATGTGCATAGCTATGTCCTTAGCTACTTCTTCATTACCTCCTTTTAAACACACTATGCAGGCAATCTTCTTATTTGAGTGCAGATATATGCCTGTATGATCAGCCGAATCATCACTAATAAATACCCTTCTTACTACTATATTTTCTCCCAATTTTTGTACTAGCTTTTCTCTCTTATCGCTCAAATCTCCTTCCATTAACTGATCTAATTCTAGATATTCACCGGAGGAAAAAGTCTTAATGACTTCTTCAGAGAACTCCACAAAAGAACCATCTTTAGCAACAAAATCGGTTTCACAATTAATTTCAACCATAAAACCTATAGAGTTAACTAATTGGATCTGTAAAATGCCGTCGGCAGCAGACCTTCCAGCTTTCTTGCTTGCTTTAATACCGCTAGATTTTCTTAATTCCTCAATGGCTTGGGTAATATCTCCATTAGTTTCTAACAAAGCCTGTTTGCAATCCATCATTCCCATTCCGGTTCTTTCTCTGAGCTCTTTTACAAGAGAAGCTGATATTTCAGTCATTTAAGTTTCCTTTCCTTCCTCAACTTCTTCGGATTTAGAATCGACTTTAGGATCTTCTTTCTGTTCTTCTGTTTCTACAGACTCCTCTTTGTCTTTTGATTCTTCAGCTACTTTAGCTTCCTTTCCCTTCTCATCTTCTTTCTGTTCTTCAGTTTCTACTGGCTCCACAATTTCTTTTATTTCTTCAGCGTCTTTAGCTTCTTTTATCTTTTCATCTTCTTGAGGTTCTTTAGGTTCTTTCACCTTATCCTCTTCAAGATCCTTTTTATTAGAAGATTCTTGTTTCTCTTCTTTTTTAATTATTTTTGGTCCAGTTGAATCTGGAGAAGGCTTCAAGCCAGTGGCAAGCTTAGACCCTTCTAAACAAGCATCAGAAACTGCTCTAGTAAATAAAGAAATAGACCTTATGGCGTCATCATTTCCCGGCACTAAATAATCAATGCCCTCGGGACTACTGTTGCTATCTACTATTCCAACAATAGGTATACCCATTTTGCTAGCTTCAGATATAGCAATAGCTTCTCTCTTAACATCAATCACAAACAAAGCATCAGGTAACCCACCCATGTCTCTTACTCCGCCTATGGCTTTCTCAAGCCTATCTATTTCTCTTTGTAGTTTTAGGCCTTCTTTTTTAGTAAGTTTGTCAAAAGTTCCATCTTCTTTTTGTCTTAGAAGGTTTTCAAGTCTATTAATTGAAGATCTGATGGTTTTATAGTTTGTTAGCATCCCTCCTAACCACCTTTCGTTCACATAGGGCATGCCACATCGCTCTGCCTCTTCCTTAAGAATATTCGTAGCTGATCTTTTAGTTGCAACAAAAAGAATCTTATTGTTCTTCTGTGCAACTGATTTAATAAAAGCCAAGGCAGGCTTCAAAAGCTCTACTGTGTGCTGTAGATCAATCATGTGAATTTTATTACGAATTCCAAAAATGTAGGGTTCCATTTTGGGATTCCAGTATTTAGTTTGGTGTCCGAAGTGGACACCTGCTTGGAGCATATCTTCTATTGATATATCGGCCATTTGCTCTCCTAATCTATGAACGATTTTGATCGTTCGGGTTATTCTTCCGTGTTTTACTACTCTTAACTAAAGATGAGCAATCCTTTAGCACCCAAGAGATAGAAACAAACACGTGCTACATTATTTTTAAAATAAATGAATTTATCCTAAAAAGGGGTGCGTTTATACCATATTTCTAGTAATTCAAGAATATATATCTGACATGGAATAGAGCCCATTTGGCTTAGATTTCAGCCATTTTGCTCCTATCAGTGCCCCTTTCGCATAAATAGAGCGATCCAAGGCTTTGTGACTTAGCTCAATTCTTTCGAGATCATTTGAAAGAATTATTTTGTGTTCCCCAGCTAAATCCCCAGTCCTTTCACTTTCTATGTTTATAGGGCTTTCTCTTTCTATTCTTTCTGATAAAAAATTTGCTAAATCTAACGAGGTTCCTGAAGGTAAATCCTTTTTATCTTTATGGTGTTTTTCTGAAATTTGTAAATTATCAAAGTAAGAAAGTGAATCTGAAGTTAGATCAATTACTTTCTTTAGATAAGCTATGCCCACACTTGTATTAGGTGCTTTTAATAAAGGTATAAACTCAGAAGCTTCTTCAATACTGCTTAAATCTGACTCTTGATAACCTGTGGTCCCTAAAAGAAGAGCCGTATTGTGATTTTTCGCGTATTCAACCGATTGCAGACTAAATTTTGCTTCAGAGAAATCTATCAGTACATCTACTTTAGGAAGATCGCTCAATTTAGAAGATAGCTTAACGTCTATCCTCTTTTCTCCAGCCATTTCTCCTAAATCTTTTCCAATATTTGAATTTGATTCACTAGCAACTCCGCCAATAAGTTTAAAATCCTTATCTTTAGAGATAGCATTAATAAGAGCAAGCCCCATTCTTCCTGTTGAACCTGATATAGCAATCTTTAACATACTTCTTTACTTGCTATCAAAAAATGACTTAACTTTATTGAACCACTCAGAGCTAATTGGAGAATTCTTCTTTTCTTTTAGAGAAGTACCTAATTCCTTTAATAAAGCCTTTTGTTTAGAGTCTAGTTTCTGAGGTGTTTCAACTATCACTCTGCACAAGAGGTCTCCAACAGCTGAACTTCTTATCTTCTTCACTCCCTTACCTTTTAATCTAAATAACTTCCCAGTCTGAGTTCCTTCCGGAATCTTAATTTTAACTTTGCCATCTAAAGTAGGAATCTCTATTTCAGAGCCTAAGGCAGCATCGATAAAAGTTATTGGTGCTTCACAATACAGGTGTTGTCCATCCCTTTCAAAAACCTCATGAGAAAGAACCTTGATTTGCACATACAAGTCTCCGCTAGGGCCTCCACTCGGTCCTGCCTCACCTTCACCAGATAATCTAATTCTATCCCCAGAATCTACTCCTGCAGGTATTTTGACTGATAAAGTCTTAGTTTTTTCTACCCTTCCTTGACCTCTACATTTTTTGCAGGGATTGGTTATAACTCGACCAGACCCGCCACACTGTCTGCAGGTTTGTGAAATGGAAAAGAAGCCTTGTTGCATCCTAACTTGTCCAGCTCCTTGGCAAGAAGGACATGAGGATGGTTGTGTTCCGGGTTCAGCCCCTGAACCATCACAACTTTCACAACTTTGTAAAGTGGGGATTCTTATCTTTTCTGTGGTGCCTTTTACGGCATTCTCTAAATTGATTGTTAAAGAGAACTCGAGATCCGAACCTCTATTAGAACGTCTAGATCTAGAAAATGGATCTCCGCCTCCAAAAATATCTCCGAATATATCTCCAAAAATATCATTAAATGCATCTGTAGGAGACCTTCCCCCACTACTAAACCCTGAAGCATCTACACCTTGATGCCCAAACTGATCGTAAGCGGATCTTTTTGAAGAATCTGACAGGACCTCGTATGCCTCTGTAGCTTCTTTGAATTTTTCTGAAGCAGAAGCGTCATCTGGATTTCTATCCGGATGATACTTCATCGCTAATTTCCTATAGGCTTTCTTTAATTCATCGCCCTGGGCACTTCGATCAACCCCTAAAATGTCGTAATAGTCCCTTTTAGACATTTATGGGCCCTTAGTTTTAAAGAAGAAGGAGAAATATTATGATTTCTCTTCTTCTTTAACTTCCTCAAAGTCAGCATCAACAGCATCCGAATCTGCAGCTCCTTCCTCTGGGGTTTCTCCCTCTTGGGCTGTGTCTTTAGCTTGTTGTTCTTCGTATAGTTTTTGAGCTAGAGAAGCAGAAGCTTCACTTAAAGCTTTTATTTTTTCATCTATCTGATCTTTATCATCAGTTTTAAGTGCTTCTTCCAACTCACCTATTCCTTTTTCTATCGCTTCTTTTTCTTCAGCTTCTGCCTTGTCACCAGCTTCTTCTAAAGTCTTCTTGCAACTATGAACTAAGTTTTCTCCCATATTTCTGGTTTGAACTAAAGCTTCAAACTTTTTATCTTCTTCAGCATGGACTTCAGCATCCTTAACCATTTGTTCTATCTCTTCATCAGATAGTCCACTAGAAGCTTTAATTTCTATAGATTGTTCTTTCCCAGTTGCCTTATCTTTTGCTGAAACATTAAGTATTCCATTTGCATCAGTATCAAAAGTAACTTCTATCTGAGGCATTCCTCTTGGAGCCGCAGGTATATCAGTTAAGTTAAATTGTCCTAATGTTTTATTTTCAGCTGCTTGCTTTCTTTCACCCTGCAGAACATGAACTGTTACGGCAGTCTGGTTATCTTCAGCAGTTGAAAATATCTGAGATTTATTAGTTGGAATAGTTGTGTTCTTATCAATGAGAGGTGTCATTACTCCTCCCATGGTTTCTATACCTAGAGTTAATGGAGTGACATCCAACAAAAGAACATCAGTCACATCCCCTGCTAATACAGCACCCTGTATTGCAGCCCCAACCGCCACAGCTTCATCAGGGTTTACATCTTTTCGCGATTCCTTACCAAAAAATGCCTTCACTTTCTCTTGTACCAGAGGCATTCTTGTCTGACCGCCAACTAAAATTACTTCATCCACATCAGATGCTTTAAGTTTGGCATCATTTAATGCAGTTTTTACAGGAGCTATAGTCCTTTCAACTAAACCTTCCACCAAAGCTTCTAATTTAGCTCTCGTTAATTTATGCACAAAGTGTTTTGGTCCAGAAGAATCTGCAGTTATATAAGGCAGATTAACTTCCGTTTGTTGATTGCTAGATAACTCTATCTTGGCTTTCTCTGCTCCTTCTTTTAGTCTTTGTAGGGCTAATGGATCGTTATGAAGATCCACACCAGATTCCTTTTTGAATTCTTCAGCAAGGTATTCTATGAGAGCAAGATCAAAGTCTTCTCCACCTAAGAAGGTATCTCCATTAGTTGATAAAACTTCAAATTGATGCTCTCCATCGACCTCAGCTATTTCAATGATTGAAATGTCAAACGTTCCTCCACCTAAATCGTAAACGGCTATCTTTTGGTCACCTTTACCTTTGTCTAATCCGTAAGCCAAAGCAGCTGCCGTAGGCTCATTAATTATTCTTTTTACTTCTAGACCAGCAATTTTCCCTGCATCTTTTGTAGCCTGTCTTTGGGAATCATTGAAGTAAGCTGGAACTGTAATCACAGCTTCCTTAACTTCATGCCCAAGATAGTCTTCAGCCGTCTTTTTCATCTTTTTAAGAATTTCAGCTGACACTTGTTGAGGAGCTAAACTTTTTCCTCCTGCTTCTACCCAAGCATCACCGTTTTCAGCAGGAACAATCTTATAGGGAACCATGCTTTGGTCTTTCTTAACTACATCGTCATCATGTTTTCTTCCTATAAGTCTCTTAATTGCATAGAGAGTATTATCAGGATTTGTAACCGCTTGTCTTTTTGCGGGAGCACCAACAGTAAGTTCTTCACCATAAGCTACTACTGAAGGAGTCGTTCTGGCTCCTTCGGAATTTTCAATAACTTTGGCCTGGTCACCTTCCATTACAGCAACACAAGAGTTAGTTGTTCCTAAATCTATGCCTATTACTTTTGCCATTTTCTCGTCTCCGAATTATTTATTTAATATCTAAATGGGGGATAGATAAGATTTTTCAAGGGAAAAAGGGATTATTTCTCTTCTGGTTTCTTGGTTACTACTACCTTTGCTGGACGTAATATTCTATTTTGAATAGTAAATCCCCTTTGAATAACTTCAATTACCGTATTTGCCTCTTGTTTATCATCTTCAACAACTGAGATTGCTTCGTGTTTTTCAGGATCAAAAGGCTCTTTTTCAGGGTTTAAGGGCAAAATTCCGGCTGTTTCCAAAGACCCTTCAAAACTTTTTAAAGTTAATTCAAGACCCTCTTTTATGGAACTTATCTCAGCGTCTTCTCCGCAAGACTCAAGAGCTCGTTGTATATTATCTCCGACAGCAATAAATTCTCTTGCTAAAGATTCAACGCCGTAAAGCCTAGCCTTAGTTATCTCCTGACCAGCAACTCTCCTAACATTTTGGACTTCAGCCTGAGCTCTTAGAAGTTGGTCCTTAAGCTCTTCTACCTGTTCTTCTAATGACTTTTCTACCTCTTCTTCAGCTTGCTCTTCCGTGCTCTCTTCAAGCTCCTCTTCAGCTGAATTTTCTTCTTGGTCGAGGCCGTTTTCTTTCTCTTTGTTACTCAAATCTATTCTCCTATCCAACAATATGGGGATAAAGCTTAAGGGTTCAAGGGTGTTATTTTTTAATCGGTTTTACGTATAGGACCATACTGTGGTCAACTATTTCGTAGCCTTTTTCTTTTGCAACTTTAATTTGATAGTCTTCTATCTCTTCACAATTAAACTCAATAATGTCACCCGTTTCGACACAAACCATGTGGTCATGGTGTTGCGTTGGGGTTAATTCGTATAAGGCATGGCCTTCTTCAAAATTATGTCTAATGCATATTCCAGCCTGTTCAAACTGAGTGAGAACCCTGTAAACAGTTGCTAAGCCTACCTCTTCCCCTGCATTGATTAACTTTCTATAGATATCTTCCGCACTGAGGTGAGGCGAATCAGAAGATTCTAATAGCTCCAGAACCCTCAATCTGGGTAGAGTTACCTTTAGTCCCGCCTTCTTTAATTCTGCATCATCTGTCACAATACGCACCCTTCAGAGTAAATAGTTTTAGTATTATAAATTAAGTCCTATGGAACTATGACAAAAAGTATAAAAACCTTATTATTTTTAGCTGTGATCCTAACCTTGACTAGCTGTGGCTGGCCTCAGCTTTTTCAGGTAATCATTAATCAAGGCAATCTAGTGGATGATGAAATGCTAGGAAAGCTTGAAGTCGGCATGACGGAATCACAAGTAAGGTATGTTATGGGAACTCCTTTGGTCAGTGATACTTTTTATCCTGATAGATGGGACTACTACACCTCTATCACTCAGGGAGAAACTGTTTATACGGAGACCAAGATAACTTTGTATTTCGAAGAAGGCTTATTGGTCAAATGGGAAGGAGGTCTTCACGGAGAAGATCTTGAGCCTAAGTAACCCCAAAGAAAACGGCAGCTACAAAAACTACACCGACCAATACAGGTGACAAGAATTTCAACAAGAAATACCAGACCTTAAGAACCCACCCTTCTTTTATTTCTAGTTCTTCCAGAACGTTTTCACGTTTCATAATCCAGCCAACAAAGATTGCGATAAATATCCCTCCGAGCGGTAACAAAATTTGATTGGATAAAAAATCCATCGAATCAAAGAAATTCCGATCGCCTATCGGAGTAAAGTCAGATAAGAGATTAAAAGAAAGTGCGCTCAATATACCCAGCGTCCAAGCAATTAAACCCAATGCAGCGGCCGCTACATATCGTTTGGTCTTAAGTGATTCAACAACCCAAGCCACCCCTGGTTCCAATAATGAGATGGCTGAACTCAAAGCGGCAATGCTTAACAAAACAAAGAAGAGTTTTCCGAAGATTAAACCCAAAGGCATGTTCACGAAGGCCCAGGGTAAGGTTACAAAAACTAAGCCAGGTCCGGCAGCTGCTTCCAGATTATTCGCGAAAACTATGGGGAAAATAGCTATCCCTGCCAAGATAGCCACTAAAGTGTCTAAAAAGGCCACAGAGAGCGCTGTAGAGCCAATTTTCTGGTTTGCCGGCATGTATGCCCCATAAGCCATAATAGCCCCCATACCTAAGCTTAAAGTGAAGAAGGCTTGCCCTAAAGCAGCCAGAATAACCGTGGCATCTATTTTGGAGAAATCAGGGGTAAATAAATAAGAAACCCCTTCAAAAAAAGCTCCTGTTTGCGTTGCGTACGCGCACAAAAGCAAGACGATAATAAACAGCAAAGGCATTAAGCGATTTATCCAGACTTCTAGGCCCTTGATTACACCTCTGGCAACTATGAAAACTGTAACGAAGATAAAAATACTGTGAAAAATAACTAATTTTGTTCCATCGGCTAGGAAAGCATTAAATTCCTCTCCGTAATATTCTGCTGAAGGACCTGAGAAGTCTTCAAAGATGTAGGAAATAGCCCAACCGGCAGCAACACTGTAGAAAGATAAAATAGCTAGACCAGCTACCGCACCCATGATGCCTAAAATTTTCCATTGAGGGTAAGTGTTTGCTTCTTTGGCTAAGTAAGACATGGAATTGGCAGGACTGCTTCGCCCTCTTCTGCCAATTAAAATCTCAGCAATCATAATCGGGATACCAATAAGTAAAATACAAGCCAAGTAAACCAAGACGAAAGCGCCCCCGCCATACTCGCCTGCCATATAAGGGAATTTCCATATATTACCGAGCCCTACGGCAGAGCCAGCTGCTGCAAGAATAAAGGTCCACCGACCAGTCCAAGTCCCATGTATGGATTTTCTTGCTTCTGAATTCATTTAATTAAATAACTTAGAGGTTCTGAATAAGGATTTAGCCAATAACCTAACATAACTATTAAACAAATGCAGATCATAATATTACTTTTGCGAATTAATTCTTGAAACCAATAAGGTATCTGGATATCCGAATGACGAGATAGTTTAGAAAAAGACAACGCCAACAAACCCACTAACAAAAAAGTTAAGCCATAAGCTGGATTAAGGTAATAAGTTAGAACCCCTCCTCCAATGACCAGAACTAAAAGTATCCAAGCAAGAACGAGAGAGAACCCTTTAGAAAATAGTGGTGTTGGTACTCGAGATTGGGCGATTAAATAAGTAGCGGAAAATATTAGTAGTAAACCTAAGTATATTTGGAAGAGATGCGCTATTTGAATGGCTAACAAATCAGGCGTAAACCAAACCAAGGCTGCTAAAAATATGGCTGGACTTAAGGCAACATAGACCCTGCCCGTAAAGTACCTCTCTCTTAGATCATTCTTATTCATGGATAATAGAAAATATTCTATATCTTTGTTTATACTCTAAGCGTGAATAAGAAGAAAAAGAAGTCCGAAAATACTATTGCGGAAAACCGTAGGGCTCGCTTTAACTTTGAATTAACCAACAAATTTGAAGCAGGGGTGTCCCTGGAAGGCTGGGAGGTGCGAAGCATACGTCTAGGTAAAGCTCAGATAGCTGAAGCTTACGTTCTTTTGAAAGATAAAGAAGCTTGGCTGATTGGATGTCATATTAACCCTCTGGCTAATAGCAATAAGGAAAATGATCCAACTCGATCCAGAAAATTACTCCTTAACAAAAAGGAATTGGCTGAAATCTTCAAATCCACTCAACAAAAAGGTCAAACCTGCGTACCAACAAAATTGTTTTGGAAAAACAATCTAGTTAAGTGTGAAATAGCATTAGCAACAGGTAAACAAGGCAAAGACAAGCGTCAAACCATTAAAGCAAGAGATTGGGATCGTCAAAAAGCTAGAGAATTAAGAACCAGAAATAAGAAATAGAAATTAAGACCAAGGGTCATAAGTGCCAAAGCTCCATATATGTCCTTCTAGGTCCTTACAGACGTATCCTCTCCCACCGTAATCTTCATCTTTAATGTCAAAGATAATTTCAGCACCACACGATATAGCCTTTTGGTAATGGGCATCGGCATCATCTACAACCATATAAACACTTGCCGTATTCTGCCCTTCCAGTTCTAAAGGAGAAGAATTCAACCTACCAAATTCATCTCCCTCATGGGCAGATCCCAGCATAATCATTCGATCTTGATAAATGAGCTGAGCATGTAGTATGCCGCCAGTATCGCTTGGCACTATAAGGTGTTCTTCGAAACCAAAAGCTTCACACAACCAATCAACAGCCTTCTTGCAATCTTTGTATCTTATTGAAGGAATTATTTTTGCTCCCATGCTTTAAATCTACTCCTTTTTAAAAAATTTTTAAAGTTTATGTATAATCCCCAGTCCTTTTTGGGGGCGAACTGGATTCGACGGCAGTTACAAACCCACGAGTGCATGTCGAGAAGGTAGTAATTCTCGTAAATCAACTACTACAAACATGTTAGTTGGCGAAAACGCAGACTACGCTTTAGCAGCTTAAATTGCTAACTGTTTTAACCTGGTGTCCGTGCCATTGTTACGACAGACGACTTCACGGACTGCGGACGTTGTAGTTCTCATATACAACTTCTTAAGTAAACATGAGATCGCTTAATAAGCCCTGTTCATCGGGCCCTATTAAGCAAAATTAATAGATGAAACTAAACATGTAGATCTTATGGCAGAGTACTGGTGGACGCGGGTTCAATTCCCGCCGCCTCCACCATAAGGTATTATTATATTTTTATGGATAGAAGAAAATTCTTAATGTTTAGTGGACTGGGCTTAGGCTCTGCTGCCTTGCTGGGTTGGGGTTTTAATAGCTTTAATATCTTAGGTAGAGAAAATTATTATCTTCAAGGAAACTTTGCTCCCGTAAAAGAAATAATCACTGAAGATAGACTCGAAGTTGTAGGAAACATTCCCAAAGATTTATCAGGCTTATATTTAAGAAATGGCCCTAATCCAATGAGTAAACCAAACATAAAAAAATATCATTGGTTTGGTGGGGAAGGAATGCTACATGGAGTTAGGCTTGATGGCGGTAAAGCAGTTTGGTATAGAAATAGACAAGTGGGAGGGAATAATGCCAACACACATGTAATTTCTCACGCTAAGAAAATTTATGCCATAGTTGAAGCCGGAGGAAGTCCAGTTGAAATAGACCAAGAACTTAACTCTTTAACCGAAGAGCCCTTTTATGGAACCCTAAAAACAGGCTTTACCGCTCATACTAAACTAGACCCGGAGTCTAAAGAATTGCATGGTATTACATATAATTTTCCAAGAGGTACTTATGAGGCCCATCATGTTGTAGTTGGTAAAGATGGAAGGATTAATAGAGCCGATTTATTACCACTATCTAGCGGGACCATGTTGCATGAATGTGCTATCACTGAAAATTATGTCTTGGTTTTTGACCTTTCAATAACTTTCAGTTTTTTGAAGTTAGGTACAGGGTACTTCCCGTTCTCTTGGAACAACGATCATCAGGCAAGGATTGGGCTACTCAACAGGAAAACAAATGATGGGGTTATCAAGTGGTTCAGCATAGATCCTTGTTATTTCTTTCACACAGTAAATGCTTACGAAGATGAAAGAGGTAATGTCATCGTGGATGCCATGAAATACCAGAAACTATTTGATGAAGACTGGAATGGCCCTTTCACTGAGTTCCCTCCTCACTTAACTAGGTGGTCACTTAATTTATCTACAGGCAATGCTTCAGAACAGCAGTTAGATGACCTTCCTGCTGAATTTCCTAGAATGCATCCTGATTTAAATGGAAAGGTTAACCGCTATGGTTATTCTTTAGGTGTTGGTTCAGGTCAAAAACCAGACTTTGGAAGGATTATTAAGTACGACTTTGCTAAGAACACCAATGAGGTATATGAATTGAGTGAGGAAATGGAAGGGGCGGAACCCGTTTTCATACCCGCAGAAAATCAAAAAAGTGAAGATGAAGGTTATTTATTGCTTTATGTTTATAACAAAGAGACTAATAAGAGCGATCTAGTCATCTTTGATGCTCAAAGTATCAAGTCAGGTCCTAGGGCGACAGTTAAATTACCTCAAAGAGTTCCATTCGGTTTCCACGGTAGTTGGGTTCCTGCCTAGAATCTAATGAAAAAAGTAATTAAATGGGTTGGGCTGTTATTACTGGCATCTTTAATTTGTATTATTTATATAGGAACTTATTTTGATATTCCTCGAGAAGAATTAGAGGCTAAGTATGCTACTGGGGCTTCTCAATTTCTAACTTTAGATGACGGTACCCGTATTCATTATCGAGATGAAGGGAACCAGCAAGGTCAGGTCATTGTTCTCGTCCACGGATTCAATGGTTCTTTATTTAATTTTGAAAGACTTGTTCCCTATTTATCCAAAGACTATCGACTAGTTAGTCTAGATCTTCCAGCTTTTGGTCTTACTGGCGCAATACCATCAGGAGATTACTCAACAGAAAGATTTATGAAAACAATTAATCAGCTTGTTGATTCTTTAAATATAGATAAATTTTCAATTGCAGGGAATTCCATGGGAGGTGGAGTGTCATGGAGATACACACTGGAACATCCTGAACAAATTAATAGCCTTATATTGATAGCTTCCTCAAGCGTAAGAGTCGAAGGAGAAAAAGAAGCGGAACCTGATGAGGATGAAAGTTCTCCTTTGGCATGGAGATTATTATCTTCTAACTTCACAAGAAAGATTTTATTAGTTTTTACCCCAAAATTCCTTGCCGAACAAGGCTTAAAAACATCTGTTTATGATCAAGATTTGGCTACCAAAGAATGGGCCAACGAATTCCATGAATTAGTTCTTTTAGAAGGTTCCCGGGAGGCAATTATTTCGATGTTCTCGGGTGACAGGTATGGCAATGAAACCCCTGAAATATTTAAACAAATTAGCGCTCCTACATTGGTTATTCATGGCGAAGAGGATAACTTAATTGACGTAGAGAGCTCGAAGCATTTTGAAGAGAATATTCCTGAGGTAGCGGTAAAGATTTATTCTAATATAGGTCACTTACCTATGTACGAAGACCCTGAAAGAACTGCGAAAGATATTAGAGATTTTATTGATACCATAAGATGACTACGGCATTGATTATTAGAGATGCCATAAATAAAGACTTAGATAGTATTTATGAAGTTGTGTCACTTGCTTTCCAGGGAGAGCAAAATGTACGAGATGGAGAAATTATCCAAGCTAGATTGGTCAAAGAACTTATTCAAGACAATGACGATATAGTCAATTTAGTAGCAGAAGACTCAGTCATCGTGGGACATGTTTTTGTCTCCCCTGTTACTTTAGAACCTGACGCAGGGTTGTCTTGTGGTCAAGTATCTCCTTTGTCTGTGCTTCCGGAATTTCAATCCGAAGGAATAGGCAGCGCTCTTATGCAAGCGGTAATTGAGAAGAGCAAGAATGAGGGATTGGATGCCTTATTCCTCTTAGGTGACCCTAATTACTACAAAAAATTTGGTTTTGTCGCTTCTGCCGTTAAAAGTGCTTACGGACCTTCGGAATACTTTCAAGAACTAGAGCTTAAGGCTAATTGTTTAGAATCGCTAAACGTTCATGTACATCTAGCCCCAGCCTTTATTAGACTAGAACTGTGAAAGCAAATTTCATTTGTTAGACCCAAAAGTTACCTCAATTGCTTAAATTAAGGAACTAATGTAGATTTGGTGTCATGTTTGAAATTAATATTATTTGGGTTCTTTTAGTCGTTATAGCTGTCGTTTGGATAGGTCTAGACTTTATTCAATACATGTCTAAAGGAATCAATCAAGAAAAGGGAGAAGAAAGACCTTCTCCTCAATCTGACACGGAGGTTTCAGTGACAGGAATAACAAAAAATGACGGTCCGGTAGCCGTAACAGGCGCCAGTGGATACATTGGATCGAGAGTTGTAGAAGACTTAATGCAACAAGGCTACGAAGTCCACGCTTGTGTCAGAGACAAAAGTAATGGAAAGAAAGTTGATCATCTACTCAACCTGAATGGTCAAGGGCTTGAAGGCAGTGTGCAATTATTTGAGGCCGACCTTTTAGATCCAGGTAGTTACGATCAGGCTTTTTCAGGCTGTGCAGGAGTCATTCATGCGGGGGCTGCTCTGGGTTTCAATCGGGAAACGCCACAGGAAGTTTACGACGGATGTTTTACCCAAAATGAACACGTGGTTGAATCAGTAAAGAAAGCTGGAACAGTAAAACGCTTAGTTTTTACCAGTTCGTTTGCGGCGGTGGGCCACCCCAGAGAGGAAGGTTATGTATTTTCTGAGAAAGATTGGTGCGGCGATAATGTGGAAGGCTACAGAGGTGCCTGGACCGAGGAAAACATCTCCAAAAACCGTGATATAGCTTACGCCATGGCCAAGGCGAATACCGAAAAAATGATCTATAAGGCTGCCGAAGAAGACGGAAGCTTCGAGGCCGTTTCCATTAACCCTTTGCATGTCGTTGGACCTTTAATGACTGAAAATCATAATCAATTCTTTAGTTGGCAGTTTTTTATTGGGCAATTACTGAAGGGGGAAGATTTTGGTTATATCAATGGCAAGCAGCTTAGAGGCAGCACTATGTTATGGAACATGGTGGATGTTCGAGATGTAGCAAGAGCGCACAGGTTAGGTACTGAAAGTCCTAATGCAAAAAATGGTTCACGATACATTCTTTCTGCAACCGATAGATCAGGCGAAATGTTCACTTGGGAACTTCAAGCCAAACTAAAAGAGTTGTTTCCTGAAATTGAAAACATTGGTGGCGAAGAAATGGAAGAAGGACAGCCTAAAGAGAAAACTTATGATTCTCCTAGATCTTACTGTTCTTTAGCGATAGAAGAGCTCGGTCTTTCTACTTACTCAATTGAAGATACGTTAAAGGGTACGGGGGATTCCTACAGAACTTTAGATCTTCTTTAAGGCAGTCCAGCTCGGGGAACGTCTACGTCAATTACCTCGATCCTTGCGGACCTTTCCTTTAAGCAAGTCTCTTCTGTGGAGTCGTTTGCAGTAGAAATAAATAGGGTATTTCCGTTTTCACCTCCCAACATACAAGCAAAGGCTCCCCTATCAACTTCCACCTTATCCAATAAAGCGCCGCCTTCTTGAACCCTAATTACATCATTGGTTGAAGGCGAAGCGACCCAGATTGCTCCTTCTGCATCCAGACAGATTCCGTCTGGAACAGGCGTATAGCCCTCCTCTATCGATCTTAAATCTGCCCATACTCTTCTATTGGCTAGAGTTCCATCTTCATTGATATCAAACGCTGTTAAACAAGAAGCAAAGGTTTCTCCCACTATTAAAGTTTTGTCGTCCGGTGTAATAACAGTTCCGTTAGGGAAAAAAACATTCTCAGCAACTACACAGGGCTCCTCTCCGGGTCTCACCAAAATTAGATTAGTTGGTTTTATAGATTCTCCCGCATGTAAATCAAAACCAAAATTTCCTACATAAGCATTACCTTTCTTATCAACAACCATATCGTTGCAAAAGTGAGTGGCTAATTGACTTAGATCGGCTACCTCAGACAATTCTCCGTTACTAAAAGATAATAATTTTTGATCGTTCATAGAAACAATAAGCATGGAGCCGTCCGGTGACCAACCCAAACCGGAAGGCTGTTGGGGTGTTTCAACGATGGTTTCCATATTGCCTTTGGTATCTACAGCCAAAACCCTATGCGTAAAAAAATCAGAGAAATAAAGTCTTCCGTCGTGCCACCTAGGACCTTCTGTAAATGTTAGGCCCTCAATAAGGACTTCTGTGTTCTTGCTCATGTTTAAATTTTCCTCCCAATACGTAAATGGATATTTACCAATACAGCTTATTAAAGCAAACTATAAATCAAACCTCAGGAAAGAAACATGCATATTGGGTTAATGATTAGAAACATGGGCGATCAATCGACCAGAGAAATCATGGCGGGAGCAGCATTGGCAGCTGAAGAAAGGGAATTTGAATCCATCTGGGTGGTAGATCATATTGCCATCCCACCAGAAGACTCCGAAGGCTCTGGTGGTCGTTATGTCGACATTTTGAGCAGTTTAGCCTGGCTGGCAGGATTAACTTCAACCATCAAATTGGGAAGCGGGGTTTTGATTGCGCCCTATCGTGAAATCTTACCGACGGCTAAACAAATCGCGAGCATCCAAGAGCTATCGGGCAATCGTTTGTTATTGGGTATCGGTCTTGGATGGATGGATGCTGAGTTCAAAGCTCTTGGGGTTGATCGGAAAAAGAGAGGAAAGAAGACGGACGAACTATTAACTTTTTTAAATACAGCTTTTAATCAGGATGAGGTCGAATTAAATGAACAAAAATTTTTGTTTAAGCCCAGACCCCCTAAACCGCCTATATACATAGCAGGATCTAAAGATTACTCAATTAAAAGGGCCGTAAAGCATGGGGACGGATGGATCCCTATTGTGGGTGCTCCTGAAGAATTCAAAGAAAGTTTAGAAATGTATCGGGAGCTCTGTGACTCTGAAAATAAACCCAGCGACCAAATTAGTGTGGTCAGCAGGCTAGATCTTGAGGATAAAAATTTAAGTAAAGAGAAATTATTGAAATTTGAAGATATGGGAATAGAAAGAATTGTTTGTGGCTTACCTTATGAAGATCTGGACGATTATTTAAATAAAATAGATTTTATTAAGTCCCTTTAGTTAATTAATCTATCAACCTCCTCGATAACCCTTTCTACGGAAATATAACAAAGGCATTTCTTATACTTTCCTTCCATATGCCCGTGTGTTTGGCAAAACTCTTCTTGGCCTCTAGCAATAATTGACACTTTATCGGACCAAGGTCTCCAATTAACCGGATTGCTTGGGCCAAATAAAGTCACTCCGCTGACCCCTACTGCTGCCCCTATATGAGAAGCTACCGAATCTAATCCAATGAAGAATCTAGATTCTTTAATTAAAGCAGCTAATTCAATTAAGCTAGTTTTTCCTCCTAGATTAATTACTTTGGCTTTTGTTAACTCTTCAATATCTTTTAAATATTGAATTTCCATTTGATCTGGACCTGAAGTCAAAACCACCTTTAATCCCTGATTGGCATAGTGGTCCATCAATTTAGCGAAAGCTTCCTTCTTCCATAACTTAGTTTCTCGTCTTGATACGGGATGAAATAAACAATAATTAGTTCCAATAGCATATTTCTCATTTATCTCGTTAGCTTCTTGAGGGATTATTAAACTCAATCCAACTTCCTTTTTTATACTGGACAATCCTAAGGTTTTTAGGGCGCTTAGATTTCTTTCAACAATATGACCTTCTCCGGCTTCCGGAAAAATAAAAGTGAAGCTTTTTACCCAAAAAGACTTTCGTCTTTTTACATCATCCACTCCAGCCGTCTTAGCTCCCCTCAAGCATCTCGCCATCAAAGCCATTCGCCACTGCGTAGTGAGAAACACACCAAAATCGTAATCGGTCCTATTTAGTTTTCTTAATAATTGAATTTCCTTGAAAATTCTTTTTATCACGTTGGCATTAGATGAGGGTTCCGCTTCGATAATATTATTTACTCTATGATCTGATTCAAGGATAGAACCCGTGCCTTTATAAACCAGTAAATCAATAATGGAATCTGGATAATTTTCTTTAATTTCATTGATCATAGGAGTGGTTAGAAGAACATCTCCATGAAATCTAAGAACGGCTACTAGGAATCTTTGTGTTTTCTCAACCATTTACTGAAACTCGCTTGACACTGGTCTTTCCAGAATGCATTATGCGCGACTCTTAATCTAAGACAAGTTTATGGCAAACAGAGAAAAGCTAAGAATTAAATCTGCATTAAAAAGAGCCAAGCAGAATATCAAAAGAAATGCTTTAAAAAGCTCTCAAAGAGCGCTTACTAGGACAGCTGTTAAGGCTGTAAAGACAGCGATAGACTCTGGAGACAAACAATCTGCTTCGGAAGCTTTTAAAAAGGCTGAGAAAGTGCTCGATACGATGGCAAATAAGAAAATCATTCATGCCAATAAGGCATCGAGAACCAAATCACGCCTGAGTAAAAGAATAAAATCTCTTTAACTAAGAACTAAGTTATCCCTATGAATGACTTCCTCTGCAGAGGCATATCCTAATTTGGTATTTATTTCTTCTGACTTAAGGCCGATGATTTGATCTAGTTCAGAAGCGTTAAAATTACTAAAACCTCTAGCAACTTCATTGCTCTGACTGTGACAAGCAACTAAGTCGCCTTTTTTAAATTCACCTGTTAGAGCTGTAATCCCTACAGGCAAAAGACTGCTCCCCTCTTCACTAATAGCCTTAGCCGCCCCATCATCGATAATTAGCTGTCCTTTAGGAGAACCCAATGAGGCAATCCATGTTTTTCTAGACTGCAGTTTATCTCTGCTTCCTTCAAAAAATGTTCCTACTTCTTGACCTTTTAATACATTGGTTAGGACTTGCGGGTCATTGCCATTAGCAACCCAAGTTTGTGCACCTGCATCAAGAGACAATCTGGCTGCTTTAATTTTTGTTTTCATGCCCCCTCGACCTAAAACTCCCGCTGATCCCTCAGTAATTTGATCTATTTCAATAGACTGATCATCAAGATTAATTTGTTTCAACAGCTTCGCATTTTTGTACTTTTTTGGGTCTTGAGAAAAGACTCCTTCTTCGTCCGTTAACATAACGAATCTATCTGCATCGACTAGACCTACTATGGCTCCTGCTAAAGTATCATTGTCCCCAAAACTAATTTCTTCTATTGATACACTATCGTTTTCATTAATAATTGGTACCACACCTAGCTCTAGTAGAGTTAACAAGCTATTCCTTGCATTCAAGTATCTTGTTCTATTGGCTATATCATCATGACTGATAAGAACTTGTGCGGTTTTTATTTCAAAATTTGAAAATTCTGTTTTATAACCCTCAATTAACCCCAATTGGCCTATTGCAGCTGCGGCCTGAAGAAGATTGAGAGAGTCAGGTCTTTCAGTTAGATCCAATTCATGCATCCCTTTCGCGACGGCACCTGATGAAACTATCACTACCTGAATGCCTTCATTTAATAACTGTTGGACCTGTAAAACTAAATCTTTGATGAAAGATTTATTGATGCCATCATCTTTACCTGCAACAAGACTGCTCCCTGCTTTTATTACCCATCGCTCCTGTTGTTTACTCATTAATCTTCTCTAACTTATATCCAACTTCCTTCATTAGGTTCTCAGTACCTTGCCTATTCTTAGCGGAAATCAGACAAACCTCTAAATCTTTCTGTTCATCGAAGTATTCCTTGAGCTTCATTTGTTTTTCTTTTGAAATCAAATCCATTTTATTTAAAACTAACCACTTAACCTTTTCGGCTAAATTATTATCATATTCGTTAAGCTCTCTTAATAGATCCTGACTCTCTTCCTCTATTTCTTTACTTTCCTTGCCGTCTACGTCAATCAGAAGTAAAACCAACCTAGTCCTCGATAGGTGTTTTAGGAATTGGAACCCAAGTCCTATTCCTTTGGAGGCACCGGTTATTAAGCCTGGAATATCAGAAATAACGAAGCTCTTGTCAGTACTATAGTCGACTACACCTAGGCTCGGTTTTAACGTAGTAAACTCATAGTCTGCTATTTTTGGATTAGCACTCGATACCGCTTTAACTAAAGAAGACTTCCCGCTATTTGGCCTTCCTAAAAGTCCTACATCAGCTAACAGTCTAAGTTCTAGCCTGAGCGACAAGGAGCCGCCTTCCTTACCTTGTGTTATTTTTCTTGGGGACCTATTAGTAGAGCTTTTAAATCTCAGATTACCAGAACCGCCTTTACCTCCTTTAGCAACAACAAATTCTTGATTATCTTTAGATAAGTCAGCTACCTTCTCCTTAAAAGATTCATCATAAATAATTGTTCCAACAGGAACCTCTATAACAAGATCTTTTCCGTCTGCACCACTTTTATTGTTACTTAAACCTCTTTTTCCTGCTTCAGCACCAAAATATTTTTCATATCTAAATCGGGCTAATGTGTTTAAGCCAGCATTGGTTCTAAAGACAACATCGCCTCCTGAACCTCCGTCTCCTCCATCAGGTCCGCCCTTTGGTAAATTCTTAGCTCTTCTGAAACTTAGACATCCATCGCCTCCATCTCCTGCAGAAACATCAACATGTACTTCATCAATGAAATCCATCGAACTAACTTAAAATAAGTGAAGGAAAGTAAAACCCTAAGAGGGTTCTACATTGATAAATTGGCGAAGTTTTATTCCCTTTTTTGTAAAAGAAACCTTGCCGTCTATTTTTGCGAAAAGGGTATGGTCTTTACCGCAGCCTACATTTTTTCCTGGGTGAAACTTTGTGCCTCTCTGTCTTACGAGAATTGAACCCGCAGAGACAGCTTCCCCACCAAACCGCTTAACTCCTAGACGTTTAGCGTTAGAGTCTCTTCCGTTCCTACTACTTCCACCTGCTTTTTTATGTGCCATAACTAATATATAAACTAAGAGTTTATTGCCTCTATTAGGACCTCAGTAAAATTTTGTCTGTGCCCTTGTGTCCTACGATAGTCTTTTCTTCTTTTCATCTTAAAAACTATTAATTTATCTGATTTCCCATGCCTTACAACTTTTCCAGTCACTTTTGCTTTTTCAAGATAAGGGGTGCCAACCTTTGAGTCTTTCCCATCAGAG
Source organism: SAR86 cluster bacterium (assembly GCA_022447025.1). Classification (GTDB taxonomy): domain Bacteria; phylum Pseudomonadota; class Gammaproteobacteria; order Magnimaribacterales; family Magnimaribacteraceae; genus AEGEAN-183. Next base: position 37,377 of record JAKUUL010000007.1, read on the forward strand.
ATCATTAAGACTTTGTCAAACTCTACTTTTGAGCCCTCCTCTCCAGTCAAAAGCTCAACTTGAAGTGAATCTCCTTCACTAACCTTATGTTGTTTCCCTCCGCTTTCTATAACTGCAAACATTTTTAACCTCAAAAACTGGAAATCTGAGGGTGCGCACTATACGAAAAAGAAAAACTTATCGCAATAAAAGAATCTAAGTTTAAGATACTCTAGAATATAAAAAATTATGGAATCAAGTCCCTATTTACAAATTGAAGCTGAGCTAAGTGAATTAGAGCAAGTTTTACAGAAGTCCATACACTCTGACGTTGAGCTAGCCACTGAGGTAAGTGCATATATTGTTAACTCTGGTGGCAAGAGGATTCGCCCTACCCTCACTGTTTTATTAGCAAAGACTCTAAATTATCAAGGACAAGAATTGATAAATCTTGCCACAGCGATAGAGCTTCTTCATACAGCAACCTTAATTCACGACGATGTAGTTGATCAAAGTGAAATAAGGAGAGGCCAAATGAGTATTCATAACAAATGGGATAATGCGCATGGGGTTTTAGTAGGTGATTTTGTTTATTCCAAAGCTTTTCAATTAATGGCCTCTTTGTCTAACAAGGAAATCATTCAAACTCTGGCAGATTCAACCAATAGAATTTCAGAAGGAGAAGTTCTACAGCTAAACTTTCTTGAGTCTAGTGCATTCGAAGAAAGTATGTACTTTGAGATTATTGGCAGAAAAACAGCCGAACTGTTCAAGGCAGCAACAGTTACAGCTGCAATTTTGGCAGATGTAGATGAAAGGACGATAAACACTGCAGGTGAATTTGGTTTCTCATTAGGCATTGCTTTTCAACTTAGAGATGATTTATTGGACTATTCTGGAAAAGAAACCAAGACGGGGAAAAAAATAGGTAAGGATTTCTTAGAAGGTAAGGTTACGTTACCTCTAATCAAAGCTCTAGAGCTAACTGAGGACAAAGAATCAGATTTTCTGAAGAGTGCTTTTGCAAAAGGTGACAGAAAAGATTTAACACGGGTTATTCAAATAATTGAAAAATCTGGAGCAATTAGAGACGTTCAGAAAGAAACAGAAGCTTATACCAATAAGTGTATGAATTTATTAGATAAATTTGATAATTCCATCTACAAAAAATGCCTTGAAACTATAGTGATTGGCTTAAAAAAAAGAGCTACTTAAATAAAATCTTAGAATCAAATATCTCTTATACTGATAAAATAACCTCTAGATTTGGATTAAGTACAGCCCAGGAATATATCTATGACCTTTATTGCCAAAGATAGCTACGACAAGCAAGAGCTTCTTGATTGCGGTCAAGGAGAATTATTTGGAGATGGAAAAGGAAGATTGCCTACCCCAAATATGCTCATGTTCGACAGAATAAATCATATTTCTAGAGAGGGAGGAGAGTTCAAAAAGGGAAAAATAATTGCTGAACTTGATATCGACCCTACTCTCTGGTTTTTTGACTGCCATTTTAAAGGGGATCCAGTTATGCCTGGGTGTCTTGGTCTTGATGCTATGTGGCAATTGGTAGGTTTCTTCCTTTGTTGGCTTGATAACCCAGGGAAAGGAAGAGCTTTAGGTTCAGGTGAAGTTAAATTTACTGGGCAGGTTTTACCTACAGCCAAGAAAGTGACTTATGAGATCGACATGAGAAGAGTACTGAAGCAGAAACTTACCGTAGGTATTGGTAATGGGACTATGGCAGTAGATGACAGAGTCATATATACCGCTAAGGGTCTAAGAGTGGGTTTATTTGAAGATACCTCTTCCTTCTAAATCTTATGAAAAGAGTAGTGGTTACAGGCTTGGGTATTATCTCAAGCATAGGCAATAATATTAATAAAGTTACAGATTCGTTGAAATCTCTAACTTCAGGAATAGATATTAATGAGAAAAACAAGGAGATGGGCCTTCGAAGTCATGTTTCTGGAATTATCAAAGGAATTGATCTAAAAGAGGAGATAGAAAGAAAAGCCTATCGTTTTATGGGAGATGCTGCAGCTTATGGGTATCTCAGTGCAGTTCAAGCTCTAGAAGACTCAAAATTAAAAGAAGAAGAAATTTCTAATCATAGGACTGGTTTAATTATGGGATCCGGAGGTGCATCTTCAGAAGACCAGATAGACGCCGCAGATATATTGAGGTCTAAAGGTTTAAAAAGAATAGGACCCTACCGAGTTACAAAAGCAATGGGAAGTACAGTTTCGGCATGTCTAGCCACTTCTTTAGGTATTAAAGGGATTAATTATTCAATTTCTTCTGCTTGTTCAACCAGTTCTCATTGCATTGGTTCAGGTATGGAACAAATTCAATTAGACAAGCAAGATATAGTGATTGTTGGTGGAGGAGAAGCAGAGCATTGGGGTACAACAAGTTTATTTGATGCAATGGGTGCCCTTTCAACAAAATACAATGAAGACCCTAAGTCAGCTTCGAGAGCCTTTGATAGTGATAGAGATGGATTCGTTATAGCCGGAGGAGGAGGAGCGATAATACTGGAAGAACTGAATCACGCAAAAGAAAGAGAGGCTCATATATACGCTGAATTGGTAGGTTACGGAGCCACTTCAGATGGAGAAGATATGGTAAGTCCCTCAGGTGAAGGTGCTTATAGATGTATGGAATTAGCTTGGTCTATGGCTGACAAAAAGGAAATAGATTATATAAATGCTCATGGCACTAGCACTCCAGCAGGAGATGTTGTTGAAATTGAGGCCATTAAAAAACTTTTTGGTAAAGAAATACCTTACATAAGTTCAACAAAGTCTTTAACTGGACACTCTTTGGGAGCAGCTGGAGTACACGAAGCTATCTACAGTTTGCTTATGCTTAAGGAAAATTTCCTTGCAGGGTCAGCTAATATTGATAACTTAGATGAAAAGATTAAAGATGCACCAATCCTGCTTGAAAATAAAGAACTCGATGTAAATAGGGTTTTAAGTAATAGCTTTGGTTTTGGTGGAACTAATGCCTGTTTAATATTTGAGACATACGCCTAAAAAGGGATATCGTCATCATCAATAGCACTATCTGGAACATCTGCTGCAGACTGGTCATTCATTTCAGAGCTTTTCTGAGTTGACTCGTTATTCGAGCTGCCTCTGCTATCCAGGAATTGCATATCTCTGGCTATTATCTCTGTTGTGTATCTAGTCTGTCCCTCTTGCTCCCATTTTCTGGTTTGTAGTTGGCCTTCTATGTAAACCTTTGATCCTTTTTTTAAATATTCACCTGCAACTTCAGCTAATCTTCTCCAAAGTACCACTCTATGCCACTCAGTTCTTTCTTGATCCATACCGGAATCTTTGTCTTTCCATGAATCAGAAGTAGCGATACTTAAAGTAGTCACCGCTGCCCCTCCCGCTGTATATTTAATTTCTGGATCTTGTCCCAAATTTCCAACTATGATTACTTTATTTATTCCACTTCTTGCCATTACTATCCTTTAATTAAATTAATTTATTAGTTTTTGTTTAACAGATTATAATCAGTTTTTAAATTTTCAGTTCAAAAGTTTTCACTAAATGAAACATATTAAAGTTAAAGGTGCAAGACAGCATAATCTTAGAAATATAGATGTAGATATTCCTAGAAATCAACTTGTAGTTTTAACTGGCTTATCAGGATCTGGTAAATCTTCTCTTGCATTTGATACTCTTTATGCAGAAGGTCAAAGAAGATATGTTGAATCTCTTTCTTCTTATGCCAGAAATTTCTTGTCTATTATGGAAAAGCCTGATGTTGACCACATTGAAGGGCTTTCTCCTGCGATATCTATTGAACAAAAATCAACGTCTCATAATCCT
>JAKUUL010000070.1 GCA_022447025.1 SAR86 cluster bacterium
AACATTCAACCCCATTCCTTCTGTGAGAAAGCATAGCATCTTGTCTTGCTAGGCCCGACGCTAAACCTGGTTTCCCGGGTAACACCCAGCCATAGAGATCTATTCTTATCTGAGCGCCTATCCAATCATTGAATTTATTATCATTGATATCAGTTATCTCAAACTTCTTTGGACCACCAAATTGAAATTCCATGTCTGCGTACTTCAAAATGTTAAGGTAAGCTTCTCTCTCGGCCGTAAAAGTTGCTCCTGCAGGCAACATATTCAACCAAGTTCTTGCCACATCTTCGCTCTTTAATTCTAATCCGTATCTCTCTAGCATCATCAAACATAAAACTGTGTAAGTTATGTCATCATCAATTTCAGCTTTTTCTATTTTGCCCTTCATGCATTTCTTGTTTATTCCTCTTATATAGTCATGCTCCACAGAGTTAATGTAGTCCCTTAGGGGAAAAGACTGGGCTTCGTTCAAAAAAGCATTCAATTTCTCATAGCCTTCTCTCATTGACAGGCCTTCCACTGGCTTTCCTAGTAAGCAACCCGATATTCTTCCTTGCCAAGCTGCTGTAATCCTTTTTTCCATATCCATAATTTTTCCTATCTATCTATAACTCTTTCTCTTCGTCAGCCGAGACCAATTCGTCTTCAAAGGACAGTGTACTGATATCCTCTATCCTATCTATAAAAAGCTTACCGAACAGATGATCCAACTCATGTTGAAATACAGTTGCCAAAAAATCTTCTGCAATAATGGATTTCTCTTTAGCTGATTCATCTAAGTAATCGATCTGCACTTTTCTAGGTCTAAATACTACTCCACGTAAACCAGGCACACTCAAACAACCCTCCCAAAAGCCCTGTAAGGTCTCATCTAATAAAGTTATCTTAGGATTAAAGATGACAATCTCTTCAAACTCTTCAGCTTCAGGGTATCTCTCGTTATCCTCTTCAATTCTAATAACAGCCAATTGTTTAGAGACCCCTATCTGAGGTGCGGCTAACCCTATTCCACCATACTCTTCCATAGTGTCCCACATACTCTGAATCAATTCATTGGTCTCATCGGAAGTTATTTCTTCTGATTCAAATGGTAGGGCTGGTTCTCGAAGAAGAGGATTACCCATTTTTAGTATTTTACGTATCGTCAATTTGTGCTCTTTTTAGATCATTATACAAATAACCTTTCCCTTGATTAAAAGTCTGTGGGTGATAGATTAAGTGGAGGAGAAAAAAAATGATATATAAGAATACACATGAATTAGTAGACCTTATAAAGAACAAAGAATTATCGTCAGTAGAGCTCTTAGAAGCTTTATTAAAAAGGGTTGAACAAGTAAACCCAGATCTTAATGCTGTGGTGGCCTTGGATGCAGACAGAGCGATGGATAAAGCTAAAAAGGCAGATGAAGCTGTTTCCAAGGGCGAAGACATGGGGCCACTGCATGGCCTGCCCATGACCATCAAGGATGCATACTCCGTTGAGGGAATGGTCTCCACAGGCGGAAACCCTGCTTGGAAAGACAATGTCCCTGAAAAAAATGCTGAAGCGGTACAGCACTTGGTGGATGCCGGGGCAATTATTTTTGGAAAAACCAATGTGCCTTTGAATTCTTCTGATATACAAAGTTATAACGAAATCTATGGAGTAACTAATAACCCTTGGAATCTTGAAAGAACACCAGGAGGTTCGTCAGGTGGATCTGCTGCCTCGCTGGCTTCGGGCATGTCACCTCTGGAACTAGGTTCGGATATTGGTGGCTCAATTAGAACTCCAGCTCACTTTTGTGGACTCTATGGTCATAAGCCAAGTTACAATATTGTTTCAGAAGTAGGACACCTACCGCCTCCTCCGGGTCATATCTCTACCGGCAATGGCTTGTCTGTAGCCGGTCCATTAGCCAGATCACCTGAAGACATAGAAATTGCGATGGACATTGTGGCCGCCCCGCAGGGACAAGATAATATTGCGTGGAGTTTCAAACTTCCTGAAGCAAGATCAAATAAAATTGAAGATCTAAAGATAGCTGTCTGGCCCGAGGAAGATTATGCTGAGGTGGATTCTGAAACTTCTAAACTAATATCAGCTACTGTGGAAGATCTAAAATCGGCTGGAGCAAATATTGAAAACGCAACTCCTCCATTCTCTTTTAAAGATTCAGATGATGTGTACAGCAAGCTACTTAATCCGCTCATGATAGCGGGTGCTCCTCAAGAGACTCTTGATACCATTGATGAGATTGCTAAAACTGTAGAAGACGACGATATGTCTTCAATGGCAAAAACAGCTAGAGGTGCTACTTTGCTTTACAGAGATTGGGTTTTAGTTAACGCTAAGAGGCAATTTATGAGACAACAATGGAGAGCATTTTTTGAAAATTATGACGTAATTTTATGCCCTGTTTGCGTTCAGCCTGCCCTTAAACATGATCACAGACCTTTTCATGAGAGAAGTTTGAAGATCAATGGTAAAGAAAGAGAGTACTGGGATTCAACTCTATGGGCAGGTCCGGCTGTTATGGCTAACCTTCCAAGTACAAGCACTCCCATAGGACTAACAGAGTCAGGCTTACCCGTTGGACTTCAAGTAACTGGACCATATTTAGAAGACAAGACCTGCATAGAGGTTTCTAAAATGATAAGAGATGTGCGAGGTGGCTTTAGAATCCCACCAGGTTATGAGATATAAATAAAAGGAAAAAATAGGTTAGTAGAAAGCCAAATTTAACTTTTCAGTAAAGAGTAATGAGAAGTGATCTCATTCTCATCGGGATTTTGCAGGTTTAGAGTATGTTATCTTGCTTTTTTTACAGGAGCAGAAAATGTCTGAACCCAAAATTGCACAAAAATTTCCTTATAAAGAAGCCGTTGTAACTGATAAAAGCTACTATTGGTGTCGATGCGGTCAAAGTTCTAAACAACCGTTTTGCGACGGGTCACATGAAGGAACTGACTTCTTACCAGAAAAAGTAACTTTTGAAGAAAATAAAGAAGTTTATTTTTGCGGCTGTAAAAACAGTTCAAATGGAGCCTTTTGCGACGGGACCCATAAAAACTTATAACTCTTTACCAGCTGTTTCTTAGTTCTCTTAGTTTAAGAAATACCTCTTTTGGGGAGGGTTGGTCTGGCATATCTGTAAAAGCTTCTTGAAGCTTAGAAATAACAGTAGGACTGGTAAGACGGAAAAAAGTATTAATTTCTTTTTCCTTCTTAAGACTGGTAACCAAGGGTTTTTCAGGATCATGAGAAGCTTCCAATTCTCTTTTTAGCTCCAAAGCAACTTGATTATCTGGTTCACGATCTAAAGTAAAACCTAGGTTGTTGGTTATGTAATCGTGACCCGGGTAGATTAAAGTGTTATCAGCTAGTTTCTCTAATTGAGAAACGAAAGTTTCATAAAGTTCTTCAGGATGCCCTCCTCCGCCACAGTTTCCAGCTCCAGCATTAAATAATGTATCGCCTGAGAATAGAGCGGGAGTGTCTGTTTTTGAAAGTAGGCATATATGACTCATGGTGTGGCCTGGGGTATCAAGAGCTAATAATTCTGCTGATTTTCCTACTTTAACAACATCGCCAGCTTTCAGTCCCTGATCTATTCCTTCTATTTTTCCTTGCGCATTTTCATGAGCTATTATTTTAGCCCCAGTAGCTTCAATCACGGCATGATTACCACCGGTGTGATCACCATGTTCATGTGTATTAAGTATCTGAGTTATCTCCCAGCCTCTTTCTTTCGCTCTGGATAAACACTTTTCGTAATCCAAGGGATCTATTGCTAGAGGTTCACCGGTTTCAGGGCAAGCTATTAGGTAATTAAAATTACGAAAGGCATTACCAGTCCAAATTTGTTCTATATGCA
>JAKUUL010000071.1 GCA_022447025.1 SAR86 cluster bacterium
AGAATTGCAATCCCCACCCTTATGTCCTTCTAAATAAGGATCTCCATCATCTGGTAATTTTAAATATTCAACAACTGGAAGTGGCATAACTCTCCCCTATATTCCTTTAATTAGTTATTATTAACGGTATTATCTTATCCGAAAAATTCATCAATAGTTAGAAGAAAATATAAAAAAATGTCATTTTGGAATTCAGCAATTGGCGCCATGATAGGTTTTACCATTGGAGGGCCTATTGGAGCTTTAGTTGGTGGAGTTATAGGCTCCAAGTTCGGAAAGAAAAAAGGGAGTTTTTCTTTTTCTAGTAATCAAAAGAACCAGGTTGCTTTCTTTGCTGCTCTTTTTGCTTGTTTAGCTAAGTTAGCAAAAGCTGACGGTAGAGTTAGTAAAGAAGAAGTCCAAGCAGTAGATAGGTTTATTAAAGAAAGATTTAAATTCAATTCTGATCAAAGGAAATTTGCGATAGAAATTTTTAATCGTGCAAAAGATGATGCTAACTCTTATGAAGATTATGCTTACCAGCTCTCAGACCTTCTAAAAGCAAACAAAAATGCACTTCTTGTTTTTTATGAACTTCTATTTGAGTTAGCTATGGCCGACGGCGTTCTTCATGAAAAAGAACAAGAATTGTTAAGAAGCACAACTCATATTTTTAAAATTGACCCAGGAATTTTTGAAAATCTTAAGTCCCAGTTTGTGGACTCCAAAGTAAATCCCTATGTAGTCCTTGGAGTTACTAAAAGTATGGATTTTGAAGAAATTAAAAGAGTTTATAGAAGAAAACGTAAAGAATTCCATCCAGATACTCTGATTTCAAAAGGGTTACCAGAAGAATTAATAGAAAGGGCTAAAGAGAAATTCATTGAAATACAAGAAGCATACGAAGCTATAGAAAAGGAGAGGAAACAATAATGGTTGTTTTAGCTTCCTTTTTACTTTAGGTTGTTCTTGGTTTTTAGAAAATTGATATGTCTGTAGTAATTAGTGGAACTGGTATTTATACGCCACAGCAAAGTATAGATAATAAAGAGTTAGTTGAGAGCTATAACAAGTATGCTGATTCCTTCAATGAAATGTACAAAGAAGATATTTCTAACGGAACTTTAGAGGCTCTTACTCATTCTGATGAAGAATTTATAAAAAAAGTTTCTGGAATAGAGAACCGTTACGTTTTAGATAAAGAAGGAATTTTGGATCCACAAAGAATGAGGCCTTTATTGGAAGAAAGGTCTAACGACCAACCTTCTGTTCAAGCAGAGATAGCAGAATCTGCATGCCTAGAGGCTTTAAAAAATGCTAATAAGAGTGTAGATGATGTAGATGCAGTTATTTGTGCTTGTGCAAATCTTCAAAGAGCTTATCCAGCAGTAGCAATTGAAATTCAAGATTTACTTGGAATTCAAGGTTACTCATATGACATGAATGTTGCGTGTTCTTCCTCAACATTTGGTATACAGAATGCAGTAAGTGACATTAGGTCAGGTTTAGCCGAAAGTATTTTAGTAGTTAGTCCAGAGATATGTAGTGGTCATTTAAACTTTAAGGATAGAGATGGACATTTTATTTTTGGAGATGTTTGTACCGCTCTTCTTTTAGAAAAAGAGGAAACATCTGATGTAGAAGGCTATAAAATTATAAGTACAAAACTAAAAACAGTTTTTTCAAATAATATTAGAAATAATTTTGGTTTTTTAAATCAAGCAGAAAATAGCGATTTAGATTCTCCGGATAAATTATTTATTCAAGAGGGAAGAAAGGTCTTTAAACAAGTAGTACCTATAGTCTCTTCATTAATTGAAGGTCATTTACAAGAAAACAACCTATCCATGGATAAAATTTCACGCCTTTGGTTGCACCAAGCCAATCTAAGTATGAATCAACTAATAGCAAAAAGATTATTAGGCAGAGATCCTTTAGATGAAGAGATGCCAATTGTCCTTAATGAATATGCTAATACAAGTTCAGCAGGATCGATAATTGCATTCCACAAACACAATAATGATTTAATTAAGAATGACATTGGTGTTATTTGTTCTTTTGGAGCTGGATACTCAGTAGGAAGTATAATAGTGCAGAAAAGTTAATCTAATGAAGATATTAATTAGTCTGCATAAATTACTAGAAAATTTAAAAAACCTTGATTTCATAGGTTTTACGGCCATTAGACTGTACCTTTTTTCTGTTTTTTGGGTTGCAGGTACAGATAAATTAAGTACTTTTGATGAATTTTCAAAATGGTTAGGGTCATTAGGACTGCCTTTCCCTGAAATTTTTAGCTGGTTAGTAATAGCTACAGAAGCTGGAGGAGCCTGGCTACTCTTAATTGGACTTTTTGTTAGATGGATTACTATCCCTCTATTAATAGTGATGACAAATGCTATTCTTTTAGTACATTGGGAAAATGGATGGGCACAGGAATCAAATGGAATTGAAATGGCAGTCACTTATTCAATTATGTTATTAATTCTACTTTTTTCAGGCGGTGGCAGATATTTTAGTCTTGATTATTGGATTACAAGAAATTAATAAATGACCCTGTTTGAAAGTTCAAATCTTTCTCAAGAACCTCTTGTAAAGGTTAATAAGTGGCTACAGGAAGCTGTAAAACTTGAAGTTCCTTTACCACATGCAATGAATTTATCTACTGTCGACGATTCAGGTCAGCCCTCTTCAAGAATGGTTTTACTTAAATCTATTTCTGACAAAGGTATTATTTTTTATACTGATTATGAAAGCCATAAAGGCCAAATGTTAAATATAAATTCTAAAGCAGCCTTAAATTTTTGGTGGGCTAAAACTGATAAACAAATAAGGATACAGGGGGTTTGTGTCAAAACCTCTAAAGAAGAGTCAGAAGAGTATTTTCAGTCAAGACCTAGGGGATCCCAAATATCTGCTACTGTTTCTTTTCAAAGTAAAGAAATTAAAAGTTATTCAGATCTCGTAAAAGAAGCGGAAGATCTTGATAAAAGAGCATCAGAAAGTGATTTAGGAAGGCCAGCTAGGTGGGGTGGGTATTTATTAGTACCTAATAGGATTGAGTTTTGGAAAAATGAGTCAAATAGGCTTCATAAGAGAGAGCTTTTTACTTTAGAGTCGATTAAATGGAAAAAAACTCTTCTTTCTCCCTAAGTGAATCTTGCATGACTAGGCAAAGAAAAATAAAATGACTATAACAAGTGGCCTTTAGTTAGGGTCACCACTGAGTATGCCTAAAATAACACTCCCCGATAAATCAAAAAGAGACTTTGAAGATCCTCTAACGATCGAAGAGCTGGCTGCTGATATTGGACCAGGCTTAGCAAAATCTGCAGTTGCAGGAAAGATTTCAGGTGAAAGGGTTGATGCTTCTGAAGTTATAACTAAGGATTGTGAAGTAGAAATTCTTACAGCAGATACAGAGGAAGGTCTCGAGATAATAAGACACTCCTGCGCTCATCTATTGGCACATGCCATAAAACAGCTTTATCCAGAAGTTAAGCTAGCAATTGGTCCAACTATAGATAATGGTTTTTATTACGACATCCTTCTCGAACATAAAATT
>JAKUUL010000072.1 GCA_022447025.1 SAR86 cluster bacterium
AGTTACTTTTGTAATGCGTTTAGCCATAGTTATTCTCAAATTTCATAAGTGGCATTTAACCACAAAGACCTTCCTTGGTTTTGATAATATCCGTAAACTATCTTTTTAATATAATTTCTGGATCAATAGAGACTTATTATCGATTAAGGAGCATTAAATGCCATCTTTTGACGTTAAATCAGAATTAAATGCCCATGAAGTAACCAATGGGGTAGATCAAGCAAATAGGGTTATTGAAAATAGGTTTGACTTTAAGGGAACTGGAGCAAGATTTGAACTAACAGAAGATAAGATCACTTTGACCTCTCAAGAAGAGTTTCAGATACACCAAATGCTTCCTATATTAAAAGAGTCTTTGGCTAAACGAGGAGTGGACTTAAAAAGCTTAGAGCCAGGCAGCATAGAAGTAACAACAGGTAATGCAAAACAAGAGATATTTTTAAAAGAAGGTATAGATCAAGAGCTGTCTAAGAAAATCACACAAATGATTAAATCATCAAAAATTAAAGTGCAAGCTTCAGTGCAGGGAGAAAGTATTAGAGTCAACGGAAAAAAAAGAGATGATTTACAACAAATAATAAAAATCTTGAAAGAAGCAAACTTTGATCTGCCTTTACAATTTGAGAACTTTAGAGATTGAAATGAACGAATGGGTTGTCTCTCTCAAGGCTTATTTAAAGCCTAATCTTCTTCAAATTACCTTGTTGGGTCTATTGGCAGGGATACCTTTAGGGATGATAGCTGACCCATTAAATTACTGGTTATCAAAGTCGGGTATTGATAGAGCTTCAATCGGACTATTATCTGGAGTCTTTCTAACTTATTCATTCAAAGCACTTTGGGCTCCTTTGGTGGATAGAATACAAATCTTTAAACTTAAAGATATTGGTCAAAGAAAGAGTTGGCTTTTAGTAGCCCAAACATTTTCATTTATTTTTCTTATTTTAATTGGCTTAAATGATCCCAAAGAGAATTTTTCATTATTGGTATTTTGTGTTTTTGCGCTAGCTTTTTTTTCTGCCACTCAGGACATCTGTATAGATGCTTTAAGAATTGAATTAGTAGAAAGTAAAGAGCTAGGTAATTCAGCTGCTGTTTATCAATTTGGTTATAGGATAGGAGCGGTTTATATCTCACAAGTCTTGGGATTACTGATAGGGGGCTTGGTGGGCTACAGCCTTGCTTACTTAACAGTAGCTTTACTGTTTATCGCTTTGTGTATTTTAATTTATTACAAAATGCCAGAGCCAGAAAGGGAAATTAGACCTTATATCTCGGTTTTTTCTGAACCCAAAAACTGGTTTAAAGATTCTTTCGTAGAGCCAGTCAAAGACTTATACCAAAGATATCAATCCGAAGTGCTGTTGTTGCTTTTATTGATTTTCTTTTATCGCTTAAGTGATGTGTTTCTGGGACCTATGGCTATGCCTTTTTATAGAGAAATAGGATTCTCTGAAACTGAAGTAGCACTTGTAACTAATGCCTTTGGTGCCTTAGTAACAATTGTCGGTGTCTTTGCAGGAGGTCTTTTAGTACACAAGTGGGGGTTGGAGATTAATATTTTGTATGGAGCTATCTTAACGGCGCTAACCAACCTACCTTTTGTTTACCTGAACTTGCTAGCCAGTGATTTAGATCCAACGAACGAATTTCGTTTTTTATGGGTTGTCATTGGCATGGATAATTTTACTCAAGGTTATGTTGGTACGATTGCCATCACCTTTGTATCTAGGGTTGTGTCTCAAAGCTACACCGCGACACAATATGCTTTCTTAGTATTACTAGGTATATTGCCATCAAGATTGGTGGGTATGTTCTCTGGTTATGTAGTTAACGACTTTGGATACCATGATTTCTTTCTTATTGCTTCAGCTTTGGGCATACCGGCTATTTTGATTTCTTACATCGTTTGGAAGAAAAAACTAATTTTTTCTTCGGGCTAGATAGCTTGTTTATTTGGTATTAATCCCCACATTTACATAAGATATAAATGAAATATTTTTTACCGAGCTTTATCGTTTTACCTATTTTGGAAATGTATATTCTTATTGAGGTAGGTGGCTTTATAGGTGCTTTGAATACAATAGGGTTGGTCTTATTAACGGCTTTATTGGGCTTAATACTCATACGTCAGCAAGGCTTCAGGACATTACTAAATGCCAGAAATAAACTTATGCAGGCTGAATTACCAACTGAAGAGTTAGTTACTGGTATTTTCTTGGCCGTAGGAGGAGCTTTACTCCTCACACCAGGTTTTGTTACAGATTTTATAGGATTTATGTGCTTGCTACCTTTTACAAGAAGTTTTCTTATGTCACTAATTGCAACAAGTTTCTTTGATGTTTCAGGATTTTCTCAAAAAAAAGAAGAAAAACAGGGCAATTGGATTGAAGGCGAATATAAAAAAGATGAGTAAAAAACCATATAAAAGCTTGAAAATTATGAATTTAACCCCAAATTTTAATTCAAAGAGGCCCAATGTCATTGACGAATAGGTTTTCTAGATTAAAATGGCGCCCTTTTTTTAACATAGTGTTTATTTATAAATGGAGATAAACAGATGAAATTTGTACCTTTAGGAGATCGCGTTTTAGTTAAACGCACTGATGAAGAAGAAACAAGTGAGGGCGGTATAGTCCTTCCTGGCTCAGCAGCAGAAAAACCCTCTCAAGGAGAGGTTTTAGCAGTAGGACCAGGTAAAACCCTTGATAATGGCGAAGTGCAAGCCGTAGCGGTTAAAGCCGGAGACGTAGTTGTATTTGGTCAGTATGCTGGCAGTAACACTGTCAAAGTAGATGGGGAAGAACTAGTGGTTCTTAATGAAAACGATATTCTCGGTATTCTCGGGAAATAATTAATATAAGAGGTTAAAAATGGCAAAAGAAGTCAAATTCGGTGAATCGGCCCGTCAAGGTATGTTAGCAGGTGTTAACGTACTGTCGGATGCTGTAAAAGTTACCCTTGGACCTAAGGGAAGAAATGTAATTCTTGATAAATCTTTTGGAGCTCCAACTGTTACTAAAGATGGTGTTTCAGTAGCAAAAGAGTTAGAGCTACAAGATAAATTCGAAAATATGGGAGCGCAGATGGTTAAAACCGTTGCTTCTCAAACCTCTGATGAGGCAGGAGATGGAACTACCACTGCTACAGTCTTAGCTCAATCAATTGTTAATGAAGGCTTAAAATCAGTTGCTGCAGGTTACAACCCTATGGATCTGAAGAGAGGAATAGACAAGGCAGTTGCTGCTGCTGTGGCAAACATTTTAGAAGCTTCTCAGCCTTGTGAAGAAGACACGGCAATTGCTCAAGTGGGAACTATTTCCGCTAATAGTGATACGCAAGTAGGAGAAATAATTGCTGAAGCTATGCAAAAGGTTGGTAAAGAAGGGGTTATTACTGTTGAAGAAGGCAGTGGAATTGAGAATGAACTCGAAGTCGTTGAAGGAATGCAATTTGACAGAGGATATCTTTCTCCTTATTTCATTAACAATCAAGACAGAATGACAGCAGAATTAGAAGATCCTTTTATTCT
>JAKUUL010000073.1 GCA_022447025.1 SAR86 cluster bacterium
TCCTAAAATAGGCAATTTATTCTTAGGAAGCCATAAATTGGCTGTAGGAATACCTAGTTGCACACCTAACTGATTGCCATAAACTACCTTTCCTGAATAAGTAAAAGGCCTGCCTAGCAATTTACCTGCCAATTCAAAATCATTTCTTGTTAAGGCTTCTCTTATTCGGCTACTGCTAACCCTTTCACCTTCTATTTCATAGGTTTCAGTATTAGAAACTTCTATGCCATTTTCAGAACCCCACTCTTTTAGCAGACTAAAATCACCTTCCCTATTTGCACCAAACCTAAAATCATCTCCTATTATTAATTTTTTGATATTGAGCCTTAATAAAATTTTATTTAAGAAGTCTTCAGGAGTCATGGACCGCAATTGATTATTAAACTTTAGAAAGAAAGCAAACTCGACTTTGAGTTCTTTCATCTTTCTTACCTTTTCCTGCCACGGAAATATTCTTGGTGGTTTTGTAGTCTCTAATCCAGCCGCTTCAGCAAAAAACTCTTGAGCATGCGGTTCAGTAAAGATTATCAACTTCTTTAAAGTATTTGTTTGAGCTTCTTCTTCCATGGCCTTTAATATCTGCTGATGCCCAAGATGAAGTCCATCAAAGTTTCCAATTGTTGCAACTGTGGAGACTTCAGAAAACTTAGCTCTGTATAGTTCTATATTTCTTATTCCTCTGATCAAGTACATCGCTAACCTTTCAAATGGGCCAGTCTAAGCCCTAAAAGCCATAGCATGGCAAGATACCCAGCTATAGCACTTATAATTACAAGCAAGAGTCTAATGAAACGTTCTGCTTGTTCTAACTCTCTCCATGCAAAAGTCTCTATATTCATAAAGTGCACTATTAAAGCCATCAATAAGCATGCCATTACTATTCTTCCTAAAAAAACTATCCATCCTTTCTGAACTTCATAAATCTTATTTTTTAATAAGATGAACAACAATATCGAAATACTGAAATACGCTGCAATGGAACTTGCCATGGCCAGACCGACATGATTTAGGCCTAAGTAAAAGGCTAACAACCAGGCTAAAAAAGCATTAACAATCATTGAAGCTAGTGCAACTTTTAAAGGGGTTTGAGGGTTTTGACGTGCAAAAAAACTAGGGGTTAAAACCTTTAATAACATGAAAGCTATGAGTCCTAATGCTAGAGCAATTAAGCTATATGAAGCCTGAGTAGTATCAGTTGCTAGGAATTCTCCTCTTTCAAACAAAGTAAGGATAATAGGTTCCGATAGAAGTACTAAGCCTAAGATCGAAGGAATTGCTATTAACATTACTAATCTTAAAGACCAGTCCATTGTTTTTGAGAATCCTTCTTGATCTGAGTTTTGATGAAGTGAAGATAACTTGGGCAATATGACGGTACCTATCGCAATTGCAAAAATACCCAAAGGTAACTGCATTAATCTGTCGGATACATATAGCCAAGTGGGGCTGCCTGTGGGTAAAAATGAGGCCAATATTGTATCTACCAGCATATTTAATTGGCTGACGCCACCAGCAATAACTCCTGGAATCATCAAATAAAGCACTTTTCTGACTCCTGGGTGATTTAAATTAAAGGAGAAGGAAGGAAATAATTTTAGTTTAAGTAACGGGTAGATCTGTATCAAAAGCTGAATACACCCAGCGGCGAACATCCCCCAAGCTATGGCATAAATAGGCACTTCGTAGAGAGGGGCAATCCATACTGCTGTTACCACTAACGTCAGGTTGTAGAAAACAGGTGTTAAAGCCGGTACTGAAAATTTTCCATAAGTATTCATTATGGAACCAGAAAAGGCTACTAAAGAGACAAACAGCAGATATGGAAAGGTTATCCTTAAAATATCAGTTGCCAATTCATTTTTGATAGGCTCAGAATAAAAGCCTGGCGCAAAAATAAAGATAAAAGCAGGTGTTACCAGAAGTACAACTAGAGTTAGTAAAAATAATGCTGAAGAGAGAACACCAAAAATGTTATTAACTAAAACTTTTACTTCAGATTCATCACTATTTTCTTTGTACTCAGACAGAACCGGAACAAAAGCTTGGTTAAATGCTCCTTCAGCAAATATCCTACGAAAAACATTCGGTATTTTGGTTATAACTACATAGGCATCTAAAGCAACTCCAGCCCCTAAAAGAGAAGTGAATACAATGTCTCTCACCAAACCTAAGACTCTGGAAAGGAAAGTCCACAGGCTAACAATGCTAGAACTAGCTAGTAATTTGATAGAGTTTCGATTTGTTTGCGTTTCTTGTTTTTCTGAATTCAGCTTCAATCCTCTTCTAAATTTTTCGGTTCTAAATCTAAAGAAACAGAATTAATGCAATATCTAAGACCTGTCGGTTGAGGACCATCAGGAAACACATGACCTAAATGAGCTTGGCAATTTTGACAATGTACTTCAATTCTTTTCATGCCTAAGGTTAAATCTTCTTGTGTTTCTACACTTTCCTCTGAGGCTGGTTCCCAAAAACTTGGCCATCCAGTTCCCGAATCAAATTTGCTGGAAGAACTGAAGAGTTCCACACCACAACAAACGCAATTATAGGAACCTTCTGTTTTGGTGTCGTTGTATTTACCACTATAGGCAGGCTCAGTGCCATGATCTTGAGTTACATAACGTTGCTCAGGAGTTAGATCGTTAGATTCTTTTTCATTAGACATAGAAATTATCCTGATGTTGCTTGTTTTAAAACAGAAAAATAAGAATTCTCAACACACATTTTATCGCTTAATTCCTTTTGTTTAAGCATTTCATGCACTTTAGGCAGATTGTACCAAGGACAGTTGGTAAAGAGATGATGCTCTAAGTGAAAATTAACATGGTGAGGAACCATTAGATATCTCGTTAACAAAGAAGCTTTTGTGGTTCTGGTGTTATTGAGATTCGTTTCTCCCGGGGTAACTGAATGTTCTGCAATATTCCTTATCCTTACTATTAGGCTGTAATAAGTGAATGCGGGTATCCACCAAAGCAAAAAATACAAAGACCAATGAAAAACAACAGAAATTAGACTGAAAATAATTAAGTTGGTTAATAAAAATCCTCCGAGCTTATTTGATATTTTCTTAATTTTTTGTACAAAAGTATCAGCTTCAGAAGAAAAAATAGACTTGATTGCTATTGAATATCGTCTTAATCCAGTAAGACCGGTTAAATCTCTAATTACTTTCCTACGAAAGCTAGCTTTCGTTATAGGAAAAGGGGCGCTTAAACTTAAATCAGGATCATTTTCTGTTTCTGTGAATCTGTGGTGTGCTAAATGGTATGGTCTGTAAGGGCGATTATCAGAAAATATTGGGAAAGCACAAAACCATTGCGAAGCAAGATCATTAATTTTTTCCTTTGAAAATAGGAGATTATGTGCGCCATCATGAGCTAAAACTGCTAAAGCAAACTGCCTACTGCCAATTACCACCACTGAAAGTAAGAAAGTTAAGACATTAGGGAAGTAAAAGAACAAAGCCATAGTAGCCAAAATTTGAAGCCAATTTGATG
>JAKUUL010000074.1 GCA_022447025.1 SAR86 cluster bacterium
AAGAAGTCCTTTGAATTTCTCAACAGACCAACGACCATTTGAGTCGGTGTCTAAATCAAAAATACCAGCAGTAGTTGTATTCACTTGAGCACCCGCTTTAGCGTGTGAGTAAATAGTTCTAACTACTTCACGGTTGATTTCTGCAAGAATTTCACTTGACAAGATGTTAGCCAATTCTGTTTCAGCATCTAGACCATGGATTGCTTTTAAATCTTGAGCAAGTTCCATAGTATATTCAGCTTTAAGAGCTCTTGACTTAGCAGTAACAGTAACTTTGTCGATTGAGAAAGCCATTTCAGCGAACTCATCTGTTCCGTCACCTAATGTTTCTGCTTGAGTTGTAGTAAACCCAGAACCAGTAGTATAGGTACCAGGGGAAGCATCGTTTAGTATTGCAGGGTTTGTGCCCGCTTGAGCGTCTGGCGAACCAGAACCTCCAGCAGCGTCCCTAGCACTAAAGTCAGAATCTGCTTCGTTAAATAGAGCTTCAGTACCACCTTGAGTAGAATATCTTGACTTCATAGCAAAGATTAGTCCTGTTGGACCAGTCATTGGTTGAACGCCACAGATATCATATGCAATCAAGTTAGGCATAGCTCGTCTAACTAGCGAGATTAAAACAGGATCCCAGTTATTAACATTACCGGCACCACTAGCATTAGCAGGCGCAGCTTCTGAAAGAAAGGAAGCGTCCTCACGGACAGCTTTTTCTTGGTTTTCTAGGATAACTGTAGTAACAGCTCGTTTGTAAGAATCCTCGATTTTTGGCAAATCTGGATGTTCTAGGACTGGCTGCCACTTTTCTTGTAAATTTTCAGTAAGATACATTTTTTATCTCTCCTATTAATTAATTAATATTTTTATAATATTATTCACCATTAAACCTTTACAGACTTAATGTTTTTTGAAATAGCGGCCGTATATGCAGCCATAGCATCGCTAGACGACCCAAAATCACTTGGTTCGTTTGCCGCCACAGAATCAACTTCATCTTTCGGTGAAGCAGTTTCTTGTTTCGTTTTAGGGAAATAAGATTCTTTAACAGTTTCTAATTTCTCTTTAAATTTATCTGCACTATCATATTCAACATTAGCAGCCATAGAGTGGAACTTTTCTAATTCAGTATCAGCTAAATCGCTTCCAACTTCACCAATAAGTTTTTCTCTAGTGAACTCACCAACTTGCTTATTCAACTCAACATTTTCTTTAATTTTTTCGTTAAGTTTTTCTTCAAGTTTATCTTTTTCATTTGTTAAATCATCTAATACATTATACTTTTCTTCCGGAACATCAATATAATGTTCTTTGAATAAAGTTTTTAGACCAGTAATAAAGTCCTCAGCAATTTCGGTACGAATACCTCTTTCAACTGCTAATTCATTTTCTTTCATCCATTCTTCAACAACATAATTTAAATAAGCGTCAACCTTATCAGCCATCGCTTTTTTAATTGTTTCAGATTCTTCAGAAAGTTTTTCATCATACTGGCTTTTAAGTTTTGCCTCTTGTTCTTTAATGCGTGTTTTCACAGCAGTTTCAAAAATGGTTGCAGCTTTTTCTTTGAACTCATCGCTCAAATCTGCATCCGCAGAAACTAATGCTTTAACATCGCTAGAAAGGTCAATCTCTTTTTCTTCTTCAGCAGTTTCAGCAACGATTTCTTTGTCGTCTTTTACTTCCGCTTCTTCAGCAGCTGCAGATGGTTTTAAATCTTTTGGTAAAGATCCATCTTTAGCCGAAGCATTAACCTGGTCCGAGTGCTTTTTAACCTTCTTAGCTGCGTCTGGATTCTTGTCAGTAGGTTTAACTACTGCAGGTCCCAAATCTTCAGCGTCATTTTTAAGGTGAGTAGGTTCAGATGGAGTACCAGATTTTGCTGGAGCACTTGGGTCACCCTTCGTGTCTAGCGCTTCTGCTACTTTCACTTCTTCTACTTCTTTCTTAATTTCAGTTTCAGCCATTCGGTCTCTCCTTAAATATTAAAAATTTTTAATTTTCAGTTACAAATATTTATAACAATTACCATTTTAAAACCTGCGCTTTTTGGTATTTTGCGTAGATTTTATAATTTGGAAACAAAGTCCTTAAATACTTTAGACTTAATCTCCGCCAATTCTGTTCGTCTTGCTCTTTCGATTTCAGACTTATATTCTTCTACAGTTTTACTTTTTAACACACCATTATCCCAAACCCATTCTTTGCCTTCCATAATACCTTCTACGAAAGCGTCTGGAGCACTAGGGTCTGCAACGATATCCGCTGCTGTCGCTAAATAAAAATCTTTCCCAACAACATTTCCTTGAGAGGAAGATTGTATAGAACCCATCCCCCTAGATGATACGCCCAATTGAGCACCCTCATCTATTAGATTCTTTACTATTTTGCCATATGGTGTATCCATAACTTTTGCTTCACCAATAAAATTCTTTCCTTCTGGTTTCAAACTTGTAATCATATGTGATACTCTTTCAAGATTAACAGTTGGTCCATCTGGATGTCCCAACTCTCCAAAAGCTCGTCTTTTATTAATGTATTCTGTAGTATATCTTGATACTTCTTTTGCAAGTGTTTCAACCGGATAGACTCTACCATTACGGTTCTTTATATCCGCTTGCATAAAGACACCTTTTATCTTATAGTCTTTACCGCCTTTAGTATTGGCTTCTGTTAAGACTTCGATATCTTCAATCGTTTCTGTAATTAGTTTCATCTCTCCACCTTTTCTTTATTATAGATTTTATCCACAATTCCTTTTTTAAGTTCTTCACGCTTAATGCCATATTTCTCAGCAAACGCTTCTCTAAATTTTTCTGCCAAATCTGTTTTGCGTTTTGATCCGACAATCCGTTCTAGTATTTGCCTAGAATAATCTTTTTTCTTTTTACTCATTTATCTTACTTCAACTATAAGTGAATAATTATCACCTGACACAAAACCTTTTGTTGAAAGTAATATGTCTCCTGCAGGTGATGTGTTTGCAGTTAATGTAGAATTGTTAGCAATCTCATTACCTGCTGTTTTTAAATCCCAAAATCCATTTCCTGATAAAATACAAATTGTTTTATTTGCAGCACTTGATCCACTACCTGCCCATAGTAATTCAACACCTGATTTTCCATTTGTTGTATTCACACTATACCAGATTTTAGAAACTTTTTTCGTAGCGTCTTCCGACATACCATTTAATGCAGAAGCATCCATTTTAGTTACAAGAGTTTCTCCTGTTCCGTCACTTATGTTTGTCATTTTCACAACACTTTTTACACCAGAGGTGTCTGATATTGTTTGAGTTGTTACAGCGTCAGCCATTAATCTTTATTTCTCCTAAATTCTGTTACCATCAAATAACTTTCTACATTTGAGTCAGTTGATAGTGTTATTATTCCATCATTACCAAACTTTAACTGGTC
>JAKUUL010000075.1 GCA_022447025.1 SAR86 cluster bacterium
CAGTGTCGACAAACAGTAACGTTGTCGGAAGCAAAAACTAGGACTCTATCTACTTGCTTCAAATCAATCTCAGAACTTACCCATGGGGGATGGTTAGCGTTAACCTTCACTCGCTCATAGTGTTTGAAGTGAAAGTCTGCATTTTCGGGAGGGCGCTCCAGCGGTTTGGTGCCGCCTGCCAGAACAAGCATCGTAACGAAAGAGAAAAGCAAGGTAAGTTTATTCATGGAGCCTCCGAGGAGAAAAGTGGGCTGTGCAGTTTATTCCAGAACCTGAAAGAAGGTCCCTCCAAACAGGTTGATTAAGTATCAATTGATCACCATTTAGTGTATGTGTCAAGAAAAAAAGGCGGGTTGTGGAGGGTGTCTGACTGTGAAGAATTAGTGGGGGTTACTCACTGACTAACTTAAAGGTCGGACAAAATGGTGGAGGCTAAACACTTGTTTAAATTTTGAATTTCCTATAATTCTCTTCAGAATCGAGTAGATGCCCACCTTTTAGAAGTTTCGGACGGTTATGTTCCACTACAACTCCCAAAAAAATCAGATATACGGATGGCTACGTTTGCTATTTTCCATTAAGGTCTCTCCGTTCTATTATATCATAGGAATCGGTTTACGGCGTAGGCCAGAAAGAGCATTTCCCGTGATGGCAACAAGCAGCACACCACCACCAAGCAATGTGTAACTCCCTGCTGTCTCTCCAAGAAAAAGCCATACCCAGAGCGGGCCAAAGACCACCTCAGTCATGGAAAGCAGGGCTAGTTCTGCTGAAGGGACTGCTTTTGAACCGATCGTGTACAAGATCAGCCCCGCACCAACCTGGAATATTCCCATAGCAAGAGCGATTCCAATGTCCCAACTGGGAATATTGAACCCGTATCCGTTAATCTGACATAAGATACCTGCGGTGATAATTGCAAAGAATCCCGCAAGAAATACGGCAGGCAGCATATCTTCTAATTTTTTCCACCGCAGAGAAATAGTAAAGACAGCAAAGCCTAATGCGGAAATCAATGCCGCAATATTTCCAATTATCTTGCCTAATGAAATGCTTTCCCAAACCATGATAGCAATTCCTACTAATGCAGCGATCATAGATAGCCAGGTAGCCTTACGAACGTGTTCTTTAAGCACCAGCCAACCCAGAACAGCTGCAAAAAACGGGGCAGCAGCAAATAAAAACATAGCATTCGCCACCGTTGTTGTTTGAATTGCCAGGATTCCCCCACTGAAAGCAAACACCAACGAAACTCCACCAAAGATGCCGGCCAAGCCAGCACTCTGGATAGTGGGGAAAGGATTGCCTCTAGCGCGTAAGGTTATGACTAAGAGTAGTAAGGGTGTTAGCGCTAGCGAACGAAAAAATAAAATCTGCCACACATTAGCCACTTCAATATGACGGATACCCAAACCCATTGAAGACCAGCAAATTCCGGCCACAAGCACGAGCAAAACACCGCTTCGGTAGGTGCAGTTATTGAAGGATATTCTAGGCTTCATTACTTTTTATAAAAGAATCTATTTCTTTTCCATACGTAAGTTTATTAATAGACTCAACCAGAGGTTCTATTTTAAGCCCCGCAGAATAAGTGTCTAATGCCATGTTGTTGTCTTTATGCCCCATGATATTTACCATCCTTCCATTCACCTACATACTTTGCTCCATTTGGAAATCTTATTAGACCTAAACCATAAGGTTTCCCATTCTCTACATCACCTTTAGACACTTATAATGAGGAGTCAAACGAAAAATACTAAAATAAGACTAAAATTATATTTATAGTAGAATTGTTTTGTTTTGATTGGAAAATTCTTTGATAAATTTTGAAGTGTACAATAGAACACTTTCAGGAATTTCATGAAATCCATCAAAAGGGAGGAATTTATGCTCTAATTCTGCTTTCAAAAATAAACCTCTAAGTCTTTCTGCAGCAGCAAAAGAGAGTAGAGGGTCAGATTTGCCGTGGCTCTGAATAATATTCAATACTCCCCTTTTCTTTGCCAGTTCCATCCAGATTTCTTCGCAAACTAGAGTTCCAGACATTACGATCAGGCCCCCGGGAGGTTCATTCATTCTCAAGGCTACATCAGTTGTAATCATAGAACCTTGAGAAAATCCTCCTAAAATAATTCTATTTGACGAAACGCTATAATCTAAAATTATTTTGTTAACTAAATCCATTAGCATATTAGACGCTAGGGGCATTCCATTTGGTATATTCTTACTATAATCTCTAGGGTCAATACCATCAATAGCCCTTTGATGCGCTATCAAATCTATGTTCCACCACGCCCTAGATCCATAAAGGCCTATATTGTCAAGAGTCAATGGTCCTTCTGGAAATATGAAACAAAAATTTTCAGATATGTAAGAATCTTTTTGACAGAGAAACTCTCCCACGGATACGAGATCGTTACCGGGGGCGCCATAACCATGGCAGAGGATCACCAAATGCAAATTTTCTTTGTTTAATATATTAGGCTCAAATACAGTACATCTTAGATTACATATTTTTTTTTTGGTTTGCCTCATTTTACAATTTACAATAAATACAGTTATATCTTTGATCTTCTAATATCCTTACTGTGATAAATTGCTTTTAACTCATCATCTATATCACAAATCTCTTCGCGGAAATTCTATTTTCTTAAATGGCCAAGTTTTTTCTAACCATGCTTTAAAGGTATTACCTAATTTTGTTTCCAAACCACTACTAAGAAGATCTTGTCTTATCCAATAGTATGCTTGTACTTCAAACTCATGATTATCTGATGGATAAATGTAGCAACACCCAATTACTTCTTCTTCATTTTGCGGCGAAAGAACTGTGTATGCAAATGAATGTCTAAGAGAAAATTCTCTTTCATGCCAACCCAAATCAACAAGATTTTCATTTAACGTCATCTTTTTTGGCCAATCACTATCATCCATAAGTTTATATAAATGTTTTTCACTTTTCATTACTGCTTCATAGTCTCTATCTAAGTAATTTATTGTTAATGGCCTTAATATAAAATTTTTAGTTACTAATTCTTCTGGAACTTCAAAATCATCTTTAACTATTGGACGGTTATACATTTAAATTTCTCTCAGCCTCATCTAAATCATCTCCATTATCATGTTTATTTTTTTAGAACATTACTCCTAAAAACAAAGAATGTCAATATTCTCAATAAATAGAAGGAAGGTTGCGAAAGAAATCTGCTCCAGACTTGACGGATGTCCAATCGTGAATAATGTTTGTGTTGATTGTCTGACTGTGAGAATTAGTGGGGGAAGTCAATCACACAACTGAGTATGTGACTGACCTTTTTAGTTAGTAAAACAGTTGCTACAAATCAGAAAACATCTAAATCAAATTAGCTTTTTCATTGATTAGT
>JAKUUL010000076.1 GCA_022447025.1 SAR86 cluster bacterium
CAACTCGAAACGCTCGTTTTACTGTTGGTGGTAATAATCAAGAAAGTCTAGAGAAAAATATCGTAATACTCTCTGAGTTTGAAAGTATTGATGATATTCAAAATGTTGTTATCAAGTCGAGTTTTGATGGGCCAGTTATAAGACTAGGAGATATTGCTGAAGTCTTTAGAGGGCAAGAAGAAGAAACTTCTATTACTCGAGTCAATGGAACTAAGGGCTTCGTCCTTCAGGTCAAAAAACAACCCCAAGCGGATATTATTAGAACTGTTAAAAGGATTAGAGAGCGTGTAGCTGAATTACAGAAAAATATTCCAGACGATATTAATATTTTTTATACTGATGACTCGTCAGAGGCAGTTGCAAACAGGCTCGAAATCATTATTAAAAATGGCTATATAGGTCTTGCTTTAGTATTAGTCGTTCTGGGAGCTTTTCTTTCACTTAGAACAGCTTTTTGGGTTGCTGTAAGTATTCCAGTTACGCTACTTGGAACAGTATTTGGCCTTGGTCTTACAGGTAATACAATAAACTTAATATCTCTTTCTGGATTTATTCTTGTGTTGGGTATTGTTGTCGATGATAGTATCATTATTGCTGAAAGTATTCACCACTATAAATCCAAGGGAGGTGACCTATATAAAAATGTTGTAATGGGCTTAAAACGAGTCATTATGCCTGTTGTAACGACAATAATTTCAACCATGCTTGTTATGTCTTCGTTTTTTCTCATGTCAGGCATTTTGGGTAAGTTTATCTACGTTTTACCAGTCGTTGTTATTTTTGCTCTTGGTATATCTTTTTTAGAAATCACTTTTGCTCTTCCGGCACACTTGTCAACAACTAAAGTCGAAAAACAAAGGACTTGGTTTATACCTGTAGAAAATTTTTACAATAGATTCATGCACTATGGTTTGAGGTGGAGATATTTAATTGTTCCACTATTTATAGCTTTGCTTGTTTACACATCATTTTTTGCATTTAAAAATATTCCATTTAATTTGTTTCCTTCGAGAGGAGCAACAGTTATGTTTGCTAACATTGAGGCACCAAATGGGAGCTCTGCGGCTTACACTGAAAAAATAGTTATTGATGTTGAGAATCTTATTGTCAGCGAAATTGGTGAAGATCTTAAGTCCTATACAAGCACCATTGGTAGCTACTTTACAAATAGGGCCGATATTGAGATTGCTCTTACACCAACGAGTGATAGGGAGAGAGCAGCTGAAGATATGCAAGAAAAACTCAAAGTCTTAGTGGAAGATGTTGAAGGTGCAGAAAAAATTCGTATATCACTATTAAGACCTGGACCACCACAAGGAGCAGATATTGAAGTAACCCTTGTATCTGAGAATGATGCTCAGCGAGCTCTTGCTGCTGATAGACTTGAGGAAATACTGAAATCAATTGATGGTGTCGATAATATCAATCGTAATGATGAGATTGGTAAGCCGAGAATCGAAACAGTTCTTGATTTTGATGAAATGGCACGCTTAGGTGTTGATTACTCAGCTGTATATCGTCATCTTAGAACGGCTTTTTCTGGCTCTTACGTTACTGATGCCACTATCGCTGGAAAAGATGAGGATGTTAGGATTTATATTGGTAATGGCTCAAACACTGAAAACTTTATTAAGAATACTACTATAAAGAACCGACAAGGAAACTCAATACCAATGAGTCAGTTTTCAACGCTAAGAGAGATTGAAGGTGAGCCAGACTATAATCATTTAGACGGAGATCGATCAATCAAATTAACTGCGAGTATTGCTGATGGACGTCCTAGGGGAAGACCAAGTAAAGTTGAGCAAGATCAAAACCTTGATGAGGATCAATCTCTCAACAAAAAGCCTGAAGAGGCTCCAAAAGTTAGCAGAGGACCACCACCTTCTAAGACAATAATATTGGCAAAGGCTTTAAAAGAACTTAATGCATCAGTTGACTTCCCTCAAGTATCTATCATAACCTCGGGTGGAGCGCAGGAGTCAATTGAATCCTTACAAGATTTTCTGAGGGCTTTTGTCGTAGCAATTGTTGGTATTTTTCTTCTTCTTGCTATACTTTTTAATTCATACTCTCAACCCATGCTGGTATTGGCTGCTGTTCCATTTTCTTTGATAGGGGTTGTGTGGGCTTTTTATTTTCATGGAGAGCCGCTGAGTTTCTTTGCTCTAACAGGCTCATTAGCACTGATGGGGGTTATTGTTAATGACTCCTTGGTAATGGTTAGTCACCTTAACTATATAAAAGAAAAAAGTGCTGCATTGGAAGATAAGATAGTTTGGATTGCTAGAGGTGCTCGTGATCGTCTTCGACCAGTAGTTTTGACGACACTTACAACAATGGCTGGCGTTTTACCACTTGCCTATGGAATAGGGGGTACAGATGTATTTTTACAACCTATGGTTCTTGCTTTAGGCTATGGTTTGATCTTCGGAACTTTTCTAACCTTAATTCTATTACCTTGTATGTATTTGATGAATTACGATTTTATAAATATGCTTGGAAGAATTAAAACAAGGTTCTCTAGAAAGAAGGCAGCTGCTTAGTTATTTGTTCTGAAGTGCTAGACGGATTAGCTGTTCTGTTGAGAGGTTCTGGTCGTCAATTGCTGAAATCATTTTGTTGGCCTCTTTCACCTTAAATCCAAGAGATTGAAGTGCCGCTAAAGCTTGTTTTGAATTTGGATTAGAACTCGTTTTATGATGCATTGTTGAAGTTGAAGTATTAAGCAATTCCACCTTATCAAGCCTATGTGTAAGTTCAACTATGAGTTTCAGTGCTGTCTTTTTTCCAATCCCAGGAGTTTTTGCCAAAAGATCTGCATCTTCTCTAATAATGCAATCAACAAGAGACGATACCGTAAGATGCGAAAGTATGGCGAGTGCAACCTTAGGGCCAACACCGTTCACTCTTATTAACTCCCTAAACATGTTCTTTTCATCCTTTGAGATAAAGCCAAACAATGTGTGTGAGTCCTCTTTAATGCTTAAATGAGTGTAAAGTAAAGTGTCTTCGGATGAATTGTCTAGTTGGTAGAAGGTGGACATAGGGCAAAGCAGTTCGTAACCAATACCACTTACATCTAAAAGAACTTCTGGAGGATTCTTGCTAATAATTTGACCTTTTAGTTGACCAATCATCACCACGGGTATTTTTTTAAATCCTCTGTCTCAAATGAACGGATCTGATCCTCATACTGCAAAGTTAAACCAATATCATCTAGGCCATTGATGAGTCTGCGTTTTCGCTCA
>JAKUUL010000077.1 GCA_022447025.1 SAR86 cluster bacterium
GGGAATCCACCCTTAGGCTTTCTTTCTCAATGCCTCTTTTTATAGACTTAAGATCATCTAAGGAACCAGATTCCCTAAGGTCCTTTAAGCTTAAATGCATAATTTTTTCTTTAGCTAGTTTTTGGTCCAGCCTCGATAATTTCTTGAGAGACGTCGAACTTAGTAAAATTTTCAGTAAATTGTTTTATTAATTTATTTTGATAAGACTGATGTAAAGAGGGGTCTTTCCAATTATTTATAGGGTTAAGCAGATTACTGTCTATACCCTCTAATGAAGTAGGAACATCCAAATTTATGCCTTCTATTTTCTCTGTCTCTACAGAAGCCAATTTTCCTGTTTGGATCGCACTGATAATTTTTCTGGTCACAGGAATATCAAATCTGCTTCCTGTTCCATAAGGACCACCCGTCCAACCAGTATTTACCAGGTAAACACGGCTTCCAAATGATTCTATTCTTTCCATAAGTAAATTGGCATAAACGCCAGCAGGTCTAGGAAAGAAAGGAGCGCCATAGCATGTGGAGAAAGTTGTTTTAAAAGCTTCAGTTGAGCCTACTTCAGTTGAACCAACTGCTGCCGTGTAGCCACTTAAGAAATGATAAGCGGCAGCTTCCTTACTTAAAATAGACACTGGAGGAATGACACCAGAAAGATCACAGGTTAAAAAAATAACTGATAGTGGTTCCCCTGCTGAATTTTCTTCAGCCCTTTTTTCAATATGTTCTCTTGGATAAACCACTCTCGTGTTTTCAGTCAAGGAAGAATCGCTGTAATCAGGGACTTTGGTTTCGGGATCGATTATTACATTTTCCATAACACTACCATGCTTGATAGCTTCCCAGATTACCGGCTCATTTTGATGAGTTAGGTCAATGCACTTGGCATAACAGCCTCCCTCAAAGTTAAACACAGACCCTTCACCCCATCCGTGCTCGTCATCTCCTATCAAGTTTCTTTCAGGATCAGCCGAAAGAGTTGTTTTTCCTGTTCCTGATAAACCGAAGAAAAGGCACACGTCAGTTTCTTTTCCTACATTAGCTGCACAATGCATGGGAAGAACGTTTTTTTCGGGTAAAAGAAAATTTTGTACCGAAAACATTGATTTTTTCATCTCACCTGCATATTGCATTCCAGCCAGAAGAACCTTTTTTTTCGAAAAACTAATGATTACTGCTCCGTCGCTGTTAGTTCCATCTCTTTCAGGATCACAAACAAATTCAGGCGCACTCATCACCGACCAGGTTGTTTTATCGGAAGGATTAAAACTATCCGGTCGAATAAACATCTGTCTACCAAAAAGATTATGCCAAGCCCACTCGGTTTTAATCTCTACTGGAACGTAGTGCTCTTTGTGTTCCCCCACATGAAGGCTTGAAATAAAAACCTCTTTTTCTGATAAATGCTGTTCTACTCTTTTCCAGAGAGAGCAAAATTTCTCTTCACCAAAAGGCCTGTTTCCTTCTCCCCAATCTACTTTAGATTCCGTTATAGAGTCCTTAACAATAAATCTATCCAAAGGGCTTCTTCCAGTTCTTTTGCCTGTTTTTACTAATAAAGCGCCATTAGCGGCTATTTCACCTTCGCCCTTATTTAGAGAAAGTTCTATTAGTTCGTCTTGGGTTAAATCTTCTTGTATTTTAGCTGCCATGAGGAGACTCGCTGATTAAGTGCGCATTATAGATATTTTATTAACTTTTAGAATGCAATTTCTTTGAAATATAAAAAGAAACTATTGCATAAATAAACATGAGTACAAAAGCTAGTAGCAACCACCCTGGAATACTGATACCGAGGAAAGACCAGAGTACTTCCGCACAATTTCCATCACCCTTAATAGCAATCATGAAAACTTCTAAGACAGGTAAGGTCTCAAATAGGTAATCTATATCTGGTCCACAAGTGGGGACTAGATCGCGAGGGAGGTTTTGAAGATACAGCTGTCTAATTGAAAAAGACATGCCTGAAATAATAAATGCGATACAAAGGCTCATATAAGTCCTAAGAATCAAAAGCGATTGATTTTTGTGCAAGAAACCGACAAGAGACACTAAGATTAAAAGGTATACACAAGCCCTTTGGGCATAACAAAGTATGCATGGTTTAATCAGAAGCATGTGCTCAAAAAAAAGCGCAACAATTATTAAGCCAAGACTAGCGGCTCCCAAAAGAGCAAAAAATCTTCTTGAATTTAAAAATAACAAATCTTGCATTTAGTTAGTGGGCTTGATCCCAGTTTTTTCCTATACCAATTTCGACCTCTAGGGGAACTAAAAGCTTAGCTGCTTTTGACATAGATTTAGTCAATATTTCTGCAACTCTTTCACTATCTTTTTTATTGGATTCAATCACCAGTTCATCATGAACTTGAAGAATTAATTTAGCATCGATCTTCTCTTTAATTAAAGAATCATCCACTGCCAACATAGCCTTTTTCATTATGTCAGCTGCTGTTCCTTGGACGGGGGCATTAATGGCTACCCTTTCTGCAGCCTGTCTTCTTATAGCGTTTCCTGTAGAAATTTCTGGAAGGTACAATCTGCGTCCATACAGAGTTTCAACGTATCCTATTTTCTTCGCGTCTGACTTAACCCTTTCCATATATTTTCTAACTCCCGGGTATCTAGAAAAATATATATCCATATATTCAGCTGCTAAATTCCTATTAATGCCTAGCTGCTTGCTTAGACCAAAAGCAGAAATACCATAGATAAGACCAAAATTAATTGCTTTGGCGTTTCTTCTTTGGTCTGAGTTAACTTCTTTGATATTAACTTCAAAAACTTCACTAGCTGTACTGGAATGAATATCCCGCCCCTCTTGAAAGGCTTTTATTAGGCCTTCATCTTTTGATAGGTGTGCCATTACTCTTAGCTCTATTTGAGAATAGTCTGCAGAAATAAGCTGATATCCCTTTGGGGCCACATAGGCCGGTCTTATCCTTCTACCATCTTCGGTCTTTATAGGGATGTTTTGTAGATTTGGATCAGAAGAAGAAAGTCTTCCTGTGGAAGTACCGGTTTGATTGAAAGAGGTATGAATCCTTCCGGTGTTCGCAGAAGTCTGCAAAGGTAGTTTGTCTGTATAGGTAGATTTAAGTTTACTAAGAGTTCTATGTTCTAAGATGTTTTTAGGTAACTCATAATCTTCAGCAAGTTGTTTAAGAACATTCTCTGCAGTAGACGGCTGACCACCCGGTGTTTTTTGAATAATA
>JAKUUL010000078.1 GCA_022447025.1 SAR86 cluster bacterium
CTAAGAATATAGTTATATTTACTGGAGCTGGAATAAGTACTGAATCAGGTATACCTGATTTCAGAGGTCCCCAAGGAGTGTGGAAAACTAATACACCAATATACTTCCAAGATTTCATAGGTTCAGAAGACATAAGAAGAGAATCTTGGAAAAGAAAATTTTCAGGTAAAGATATAATTAAAAAAGCTGACCCTAATGTTGGGCATTTCGCAGTTGCAGAAATAATAAACAACCACCCTTCTGCTTACCTAATAACCCAAAATGTTGACAATCTCCACCAGGATGCTGGAGTTCCAGATAATAAAATCACAGAAATTCATGGAAATGCATCATATGCAAGCTGTTTAGATTGCAGTAAAAGATATGAGCTTAAACCAATCAAAGAAGCTTTTCTTAAGGATGGAACTATTCCTTATTGTGATTCATGTGGTGGAATTATCAAAACCGCCACTATCTCCTTCGGTCAGTCAATGCCAGAAGAAGGAATGCAAATTGCTCAAAGAAAAGCCTTAACATGCGATTTATTTATAACTATTGGAACTTCTTTGGTTGTATTTCCTGCAGCAGGTTTTCCAAAATTGGCTAAGGATATTGGAGCAAATCTAATTATCATTAATAATGAGCCAACAGATTTTGATCCCATAGCTGACCTAGTCATCCATGAGCAGATTGGAAAGGTTTTTTCAGAGAAATAAGCTAATCGTGAGTTAGAGCCACTAGTCCTAATAATTTCCCTTCTTTCATTTCTTCAAGAGTTCTATTGGCTTCAGAAACATCTCTTGTTTCAACATCAACTGGGTCTATCTTACCAGCTACAACTAATTCCATTAATTCTTCCATATCCCCTAAACTTCCCACATAAGAACCCATAAGTTTCTTCTCAAATAGAGCTTGCATGGGCAAAGGAAGGGTTAATTGTCCTCCAAAAAGACCTACTACAACATAAGTACCACCTCTAGCTAATAAGTTATAACCAAAGTTAACAGAAGCCTCGGCTCCAACAAAATCTACTATTGATCTTGCACCTCCTTCAGTTAATTCTAATAATTTCTCAGCAGCCCCTTCTTCTGAAGAGTTAATAGTTGCTGAAGCACCTAGTTGTCTTGCCATTCCGAGTTTTTCGTCATCAATGTCTACAACTATAGGATTGATGCCATAAGCAGCTTTTGCAATCTTTAAAGCTAACAAACCAAGACCTCCAGCGGAAACAATTACTAAAGAATTGTCTTTTGTATAAGGTCCTGCCTTTTTTAAAGCACTATAAGCAGTCAAGCCGCGACAAGCATAGCTTCCTGCTAGGTTATCTGGTGTATCTGCTGCATCAAATAAGTATTTTCTATCTGGAACTAGAACATGATCTCCATAACCTCCACCTACGTGTATACCTAGATTAGAATTGTTCATACAATAATGAGTCATATCATCATTACAAAGATCACAATCACCGCATCCCATCCAAGGGTAAGCTACATATTTTTCACCAATATTTATTCCTTCTACATCTTCTCCTGTTGCCACAACTTCTCCAAAAATCTCATGACCCATAGTTAATGGTTTACCTTCAGGAAGTGGTGAGGGCAACTGAACTCCTCCTCCTAAATCAAAATAGCCATCATGAATATGAACATCAGAGTGGCACACTCCACAGGCAACTGTTTTAAGCAATATCTCTTTTCCTTTAGGTTCAGGCGTTTCTAGTTCTTTCTCTTCAAGAGGTTTTCCATTTTCTACTACTTGATAAGCTTTCATTTTCTTTCTCCCCGTTTAGAAATTGTTTAGTTATGCTTAGATTATCCTTATAATCAAAATTTGCAAATAAACTTTAAAGGAAAATTATGAGTGATCTTCAAACTTTTAGAGAAGAAACTAGAGATTGGTTAGAATCAAACTGCCCACCTGAAATGAGAAAGCCAGGTGATGTCTGCTGGGGTGGTAGAAATCCCGCATTTTCCCATCCTGATCAAGAAGTTTGGTTAGAAAGAATGGGTGATAAAGGTTGGACCTGCCCTATGTGGCCAAGTGAGTAT
The DNA here is from genome assembly GCA_022447025.1 of SAR86 cluster bacterium. Classification (GTDB taxonomy): domain Bacteria; phylum Pseudomonadota; class Gammaproteobacteria; order Magnimaribacterales; family Magnimaribacteraceae; genus AEGEAN-183. The sequence goes on from JAKUUL010000078.1 coordinate 2,028, forward strand.
GGAGGTGGAGGTTTAACTCATGAAGAAAATAAAGTACTTCAAGAAGAAATGTTTTCCATGGGAGCTAGACCTGCTCTAGCAAGTTTCGGAATATGGATGTTGGGTCCTGCCCTTCTTGAGTTTGCTTCACATGAACAAAAATTGGAACATATTCCTAGCATAGTCAAAGGGAAGATTTGGTGGTGCCAAGGCTACAGTGAGCCTGGTTCTGGATCTGATTTGGCTAGCCTCAGTACTAAAGCTGTTGAAGATGGAGATAACTATAAAATTAATGGTCAAAAGATATGGACTTCAAATGCAAATTACGCAGACATGATCTTTTGCCTAGTAAGGACTGGTCCCCAAGAACCAAAACATGACGGTATCAGCTTCCTTCTAATAGACATGGATCAACCAGGGGTGGAAGTTAAACCTATCAAGCTTATCAGTGGAAAATCTCCTTTTTGTGAAACTTTCTTCACAGATGCCTCTGCTCCTAAATCTAACTTAATTGGTGAGATAAACAAGGGCTGGACTATAGCTAAAAGGCTTCTACAACATGAAAGATCTATGATTTCTGGAATGGGCTTAGCTACAGGAGCTGGTTCAGGACCTAGAAAAACTTCTGGTATGGCTGAACTAGGGAAGAGATATGTTGGAACTGATGAAAAGAATCGTTTAGATGATGCTCAACTTAGAACGAAGATTGCTAAACATGATCTGAATTCTAGAGCATTTACCTTAACTCTCCAACGAATGGCTGAAGATGCCAAAACTGGAGGTCCGAGTGCTACTGCATCTATGGGTAAATACTATGGGTCTGAACAGAATAAATTGAGATATGAAATCATGCTACAAGCTATGGGCACCAGTGGTCTTGGTTGGGAAGGCGAGCCTTTTGCTCCAGAAGAGTTAGCTATAACTAGAGAATGGTTGAGATCAAAAGCTAATTCTATAGAAGGAGGAACTTCAGAAATTAATTTAAACGTAATTTCTAAACGAGTACTGGATCTTCCTGACTAATAATCCCTAACTACTAAGGAGATAAATAATGGCTCTATTATTTAATGAAGAACAACAATACTTAAAAGACACTGCAAAAGAGTTTGTACAAAAAAATGCACCCATAAACCATTTTAGGGAATTGAGAGATTCCGAAGATGAGACAGGGTACAGTCAAGAACTGTGGAAACAGATGGC
>JAKUUL010000079.1 GCA_022447025.1 SAR86 cluster bacterium
CTTTCAGAATATCTGGATCTATATAGTCCAAATATATTAAATGCTTTCTCTAATGAAGCACTTTGGTCATTGATTGTAGGATCAAGGTCAGTAACAATAAAATCATTAATATCTTTTTCTAGGAAGTTGCTTCTAGAAGGATCTAATCTATCCAAAAACGAATTCAATGCCTCTGACTTTATGGAGGCATATTTTTTCTTTGTAAATTGATGTTTCTCTAGTATTTCTATAATCTCATTAGCTAGCTTTATGTTTTCATCATTAAAAGAATACTCAGTATTTTCTGCCAGTAGTCCATAGGATAAGAAAAGACTAGAAAATATAACTATTAAAAATTTGAATCGTCTTGTCATTACAATGATAGATAAAGTGAATTTAAGAATTATATAGTTGTATTAGAGGTACTTACAATTCTTGTTAAGTAACATTAATATGTTTTTATAAGAGGTAATAAGTGAAAGCGTCTGACTTTAAGAATTTAGGAATCAAACCATTTAATAAGGGTTTAAGTGATTTAGGCAATAACATCTACTGCTATTTACAACCTGATGGAGGATGGGGGTGGAGTAATGCGGGACTTATTGTTGATGGGGATGAATCTCTAATCGTCGACACTTTGTTTGATGAAACCCTTACTGAAGAGATGCTTGAGTCCATGAAGAAAGCCGAACCTCTTGGAATGAAAAATATTCGTGCCTTGATAAACAGTCATTCCAACGGCGATCATTGCAATGGCAACAACTGTGTAGACACAAAAGAAATCATCTCTAGCCAAGCTACTCTTGAAGAAATGTCACATGAGTCTCCAGAAATGATGGCCGCTCTAATGAAGCAAGCACCTGAAATGGGGCCTTTAGGAAAGTATTTTCTTGAGTGCTTTGGAAGTTTTAATTTTGAGGGCGTAACCAAAAAGCTACCCAACAATACATTCAGTGGCAAAACAGAAAGACAAGTAGGAGATAAAGTTGTTGAGTTAATTGAAGTCGGACCTGCACACACAAATGGCGATGTTTTAGTGCATGTGCCTTCAGATAAGGTTGTCTTTACTGGAGATATTTTATTTATAGAAGGGCATCCTATTCTTTGGGCTGGACCTGTGAAGAATTGGATTAATGCATGTGACAGAATTATTGCAATGCAAGTAGATTTTGTAGTGCCTGGACACGGCCCTGTTACTGACAACAGGGGAGTCAGAGCTGTAAGAGATTATTTAGTTTATATTGATACAGAATCAAGAAAACGCTTTGAATCTGGTATGAGTGCAATAGAGGCTGCTAAGGATATAGATCTAAGCTTATTTTCAAGTTGGGGAGATGCAGAAAGAATAGCCGTAAATGTTAATTCACTTTACAGAGAATATAAGGGCGAGGAACAAAGAGAAGAGATCACTCTTTTATTTGAACAAATGGCAGAACTTAGTGGACTTGATGGCTAGTACCAAAGGTAAGTTAGAATTTTTCTTTGATTGCAGTAGTCCATGGACTTATCTCGCTTTTAAAGAAATAGAGAATCTGTGTTCTAGATTAAATCTAGAATTAGTTTGGAGACCAATTTTGGTTGGTGGAATATTTAATACTATAAATCCAAGTGTTTATGAATCCAGAAGCAACCCCGTCAAGCCAAAAGCTACATACTCTCAGAAAGACCTGAATGATTGGAGCTCTATTAGAGGCATTACGATAAATTGGCCAGACGTTTTTCCAGTAAATAGTGTAAAAGCTATGAGAGGAGTCTTTTTTGCTTTAGATAAAAATGAGGTTTCTAAATATGTAGAGTCGGTTTTTTATTCTTATTGGACTAACAATTTAGATATTTCTTTGGATGAGGTCATGGCTATGATTGTTCAAGGGATAGGATGGAACTCCGAAGAATTCATTTCTTTTATTAATTTAGATTCCACCAAGAATTCTTTAAAACTGAATACAGAAGAATTAGCAAAGAGGGGAGGCTTTGGGTCACCAACCATGTTTGTCAATGAAGATAATATGTTTTTTGGAAATGATAGATTAAATCTAATAGACGAACTTCTGAATCAATAGAAGTTATTCCATTACTACAGCAATTTTTCCTACAAGTTTTCTCTCTGATAAAAATTTAATAGCATCTTTAGCTTCTTCAAGCTTAAACGTTTTACAGATGTGAGGTTTCAAATTACCTTCGTCAGCTAGCTTTTTTACAGCTTCTATATTTTCCTTACCCTTAACCGGGTCTCTTCGTCCAAACTCTCCTGCACGCACTCCAACGATAGAGAAGCCTTTAATCAGTGGCATATTAACTGGTGCAGTTGGAATTCTTCCGCTAGTAAAGCCAACTATAAGAATTCTTCCTCCCCAATTGATGCATCTTATGGATTCATCAAAGACATCTCCGCCAACTGGATCGTATATTACGTCGGCACCTTTACCTTCAGTTAATTCTTTTACCTCCTCCCTGAAGCTGACACTGCCTTCTTTGTGAGTCAAAAGATAATGTGATGCTCCCCAATCTAATGTATTTTTTAACTTATCTTCTGAAGTTCCTGTTGCAATTACATTAGCTCCCATTTTGTGTCCTAATTGGACTGCAGCCATACCAACCCCTCCAGTTGCTCCATGAACCAACAAATTTTCTCCTTTTAAAAGATCGCCTCTTCTCACAAGGGACACATAAGCCGTTAAGTAAGCAGTTTGGAAAGAGGCAGCTTCTTCAAAGTTAAGACTTTTAGATTTTAGTTGTGGGCCATCTTCAGGAACTACAACATAATCAGAGAAAGCTCCATTTCCCCATGAACCGAAGGTAACTTCATCACCTTCTTTAAATTTTGAAACCTCAGAACCAATTTCTTCAACTATTCCAGCACCTTCCATCCCCAAGACGAAGGGAAGATCAGGTTTGTGTTGATACTTGCCTTGTGTCATTAATAAATCAGGAAAGTTCACAGAAGCTGCTTTGACTTTAATTAACAGTTGTTTAGGTAATATCTGTGCTAATTTTAATTCCTGTAAAGATACTCCAGAAAGGTCTTCGGAGATTGATTCGCAAACAAGAGCTTTAGTCTTTTTCATATTTTATGTTTAACTGGTTTCTCTCTAAACCAAAGATTGAAAGCCCACTTTTCACCTTTCTCAACAGGTAGTGCTCCATGAAGGGAATCTGGGTGGGCCTT
>JAKUUL010000008.1 GCA_022447025.1 SAR86 cluster bacterium
TGATTCATGAGTTAACTAATTGCGTTGATTCTTTTCTAATTTATAATTAATGGGAGGTTAATTTATATGGACTTGCAATTTACACAAGAAGAACTTGATTTTCAAAGTGAAGTTAGGGACTGGTTGAAAGAAAATTATCCAGAGGACATGAGAGAAAGGCATAACAACAGCCCTAATGGAAGTATCTCTAGAGAGGAACAAATGCAATGGCAGGTGGCTCTTTACAAGCAGGGATGGGCAGGTATTAACTGGCCTAAAGAATATGGAGGAGCGGAATTTAGTGCTTCTAAGAAATATCTCTTCAATAAAGAAATGGCAGCTGTTAACGCTCCTACGGTCATTGCTTTTGGAGAAAAAATGGTAGCGCCTGTAATAATGGCCTTTGGGACTGACGAACAAAAGGAAAAGTATCTTCCAGACATTCTTTCTTCTAAGGTTTGGTGGTGTCAAGGCTATTCTGAACCAGGATCTGGATCGGATTTAGCTTCTTTAAAAACCAAAGCAGAAGACAAAGGCGATCATTATCTTGTAAATGGAGCTAAAACCTGGACAACCATGGCTCAGCATGCGGATATGATTTTTTGTCTTGTAAGAACAAGCAATGAAGAGATTCGCCAAATGGGCATCTCCTTCTTATTAATAGACATGCACTCTCCGGGTATTATCGTTCAGCCAATTGTTACTTTGGATAAAGCCCCTGAAGGGCATCAAGAAATTAATACCGTATTTTTTGAAGACGTTAAGGTTCCCAAAGAAAATTTAATTGGTGAGGAAGGAAAGGGGTGGACTTATGCCAAATATTTATTGGAATTTGAAAGGGGCAATGGTTATTCAGCAGGCCTCTACTCTTCATTAGAAAAAATAGTTGATATGGCTAAAACGCCAACTTCCGGAGGCGAGCCTTTGATGGAAGACTCTAGTTTTAAGGAAAAGTTGGCAGATGTTGAGGTCCAGATAAATGCCATGGAAGCAACCGAACTACGCATACTGGGTAGTTTGTCTGCTGGACAGAATGTCGGACCCGAATCTTCTTTATTAAAAACCAGGGGTACTGAAATAGGTCAACTTATTACTGAGTTAGCGGTTGAAGCAGTTGACTATTATGCTATCCCCTTTAATAACCCGGGACCCGGTATTGGTCATAATGAACCTCCTATAGGGAGCGCTTTTGCTAACACATCAGCTCCTAGATATTTTAACTACAGAAAGGCAAGCATCTATGCGGGCTCTAATGAAATTCAAAGAAATATAATGGCAAAATTAGTGTTGGGACTCACATGATTATTCTTTTATCTCCAGCAAAAACTCTCGACTATGAGACGCCTTTACCTGTTCAAGATTTCAGTGTTTCGGAAAACTTGGGTAAATCAGAAGAATTAATAGGAGAGTTAAGAAAGAAAGATCCTCAAGGTTTATCAGATCTAATGGGGCTTAGTGAAAAGCTAGCCAACCTTAACTTTGAAAGGAACATGAATTGGGAGCCTCCAGTTATTCTTTCTGAGGAGTCTAGACAAGCAATATTTGCTTTTAAGGGAGATGTATACGCCGGGCTTTCTGCCTATAGTCTCAAGAATGCAGACATTAAGTTTTTGGATAAACACGTGAGAATTCTTTCAGGCCTGTATGGAATATTAAAGCCATTAGACCTTATGTCCCCTTATAGGTTGGAAATGGGAACAAAACTCAAAAACACCAAAGGAAAAAACTTGTATGAATTTTGGGGTACAGATATAACTGAGTCAATTAATGAATCTATTTCGACCCACAAAAATAAAACTATATTGAACTTAGCTTCTGTGGAATATTTTTCTTCCGTAAAACAGGATTCTTTAGAGGGCAATGTTGTAAGTCCTATTTTTAAAGACTATAAAAATGGAAATTATAAAATCATCAGTTTTTTTGCAAAAAAAGCAAGGGGCTTGATGACAAGATATCTGGTAGAAAATAGGATAAATTCTCCCGAGGGCCTTTCGGGCTTTAATTACGATGGATACAAGTACTCTAAGTCAGAATCTACAGATCAAAACCCTGTATTTCTTAGAAAATAACTAAGACGGTATTTCGCCGTCTAAATATTTCCTTCTGGGCAGCATATCCTCAAATTCAGGATCTTTTTTTTCAGCTTTAGCTTTAAAAGCAGCTGACATCTCATCCCCGATGCCCATTGCATTATTCCAAAGAGCTATGTGGTTAAGGGCCTCTTCTGTGGTGTGGTCTCGTCCATAATTTAGAGATTCTTTAGTGCCTGCTATAGCAAGAGGTCCTTTAGAAGCAATTTCTTTAGCTACACTCATAACCTCCGCCATCATTTCTTCTTTAGTATCAAATATTTGATTAACCAGCCCATGTTTTAAAGCCTCTTCTGGTAAGAACCTCCTACCGGTGTAGGCTAATTCTCTGACGATACCTTCAGGCACAAGCCTAGGTATTCTTTGGAGAGTTCCAACATCTGCAGCCATTCCTATATTTATCTCTTGTATGCAAAAGAAAGCATCTTTTGTGCAATAACGAAGATCAGTAGCGGTCGCCATATCAACTCCACCTCCAATGCAAGCACCCTGAATGGCTGAAATTACAGGCATTCTAGCCTTTTCTAAGCAAGAGATAGTATGTTGTAGGTCCAAAGTTACCCTATAAGCCGATTCACTTCTCATTCCACTATGAGCGTTAGGTTGAGAATCTGAAGGCGTAAAATTAGCCAAGTCCATGCCAGCACAAAAATGTTTCCCTTCCCCCGACAAAACAACCACTCTTGCAGAAGCATTGTCTGAAAGATCTTCTATCAGATGGGGTAATTCAGACCAGAATGCCTTGTTCATAGAATTGAACTCGTCAGGCCTGATCATTTTAATGTGTGCGATTTTGTCCTTTATTTCACAATCAAAACAGCTGTAATTCATTAGACTCTCCTTATAATTCGTTGGTTTCTTGCTTCAAGTCGCTAAGCATTTCTTCAATTCTTGCTTCAAGCTCATCAGTTAATTCAAAAGTTTTGTGATGAGAAAGTACGGTTTTTCTATTCCTTCCAAGTAGCTTAAGTCCTTTTTTTAGAACTTCCGCGTTCTCTATTAATTTTTGTTTATTATTCATATCACTTTTATAGCAAGGATTTGTCAGTTATTGTAAAAGAAAAAGAACAGCTAACAAATTAAAGATAGATGTTTATGGACAAAGAAAAGTTACTAGAGCTATCAGATAAAGTCTCTGAGATAGCCTTAAAGGCCTCTCAGAGCATTATGGATATCTACACAAGAAAAGAGATTGCTCTTGAAAAAAAGGAAGATGGATCGCCCCTAACAGAAGCCGATCTTACTTCTCACAAAATCTTAGTAGAAGGACTAGATAACTTAGACCTAGGGTTTTCTGTACTGTCAGAAGAAGGCAAATCAAAGCATAAGCTGGATGATGAGACTTTTTGGTTAATAGACCCTTTAGACGGAACAAAAGAGTTCTTAAATAAGAATGGTGATTTCACAGTAAACATAGCTTTAATAGACAAGGGCACTCCTTTGATGGGCATAGTAAGCGCCCCAGCCAAGGGAGAATTGTTTAAGGGCATCTTGGGTATTGGAGCTTACAAAGTTAATGATGGAGGTCAAACTGAAATAAAAACCAAAACATTAAACAAAGACCTTATAACTGTCACTGTGAGCAGGAGTCACCAAACTGAAAAAGATAAACAGGCCCTTAAGGGCATAAGTAAAAATTTTAACGAAATAGAAATAATTGAAGCAGGAAGTTCATTGAAACTCTGTAGGGTTGCAGAAGGGCTTGCGGACATTTATTGCAGAATGGGGCCTACTTACCAATGGGACATAGCAGCGGGACAGGCCGTAGCAGAGGCAGCTGGGGGAGCTTTAAAGACATTAGATGGGAATGATTTTTTCTATACTTTTGACTCGGAAAAGAAGAACCCTGAATTTTATTGTGTTGGAGACTCAAGCTTCGCCTGGAAAACCCTATTTTCTTAAAGAATTGCATAATTTGGATAATTTATTGTTAAAAATGTAGAATTCCGCCAAGAAATGGCAAAAAAACCAAAAAAAGAACAAATTAAGCCAGGTACTTCGCTACAGGAGATGGATATAGCATCGCCTGGAGGAAACCTTGAATCTTATATAAATTCTATTCACAACATCGGTATTCTTTCTCCTGAACAGGAAAGGAAGTTAGCTGAAGATCTTTATTACAACGATGATCTAGATGCAGCAAGAAAATTAGTAATGGCTCACCTTAGGTTTGTTGTATACATAGCTAAGACCTATTCAGGTTATGGGCTTTCTGAAGCAGACCTTATTCAGGAAGGAAATATAGGGTTAATGAAGGCAGTTAGAAGATTTAATCCCGAAGTTGGGGTAAGGCTTATTTCTTTTGCAGTGCATTGGATTAAGGCAGAGATACATGAATACGTTTTAAGGAATTGGAAGATCGTCAAAATTGCTACGACTAAAGCGCAAAGAAAGCTTTTCTTTAATTTAAGAAGTAAGAAGAAGAATTTGGGCTGGTTAACAGAAGATGAAATTAAATCAATTTCTAAAGACTTAGGAGTTAAGCCGGCAGAAGTCAGAGAGATGGAAAAACGCCTTAGTGGACTCGATATGTCATTTGACCCCCTTGAAGGAGATGAAAGCGACGATGCTAATTATGCTCCAGCTCAGTACTTGGAAGACTCTTCTGCCAATCCCTCAGAGATAATTGAGAAAGAAGATGACTCAGCTTTGAACACAACGCAGCTTTATGAAGCCCTGAAGCAATTAGATGACAGAAGTCGAGATATCATTTATGACAGGTGGCTTTCAGACCAGAAACTAACACTGCACGAATTAGCTGACAAGTATGGTATTTCTGCTGAAAGAGTAAGGCAGATAGAACAAAATGCCATGAAGAAGGTTAAACTGAATTTTCCTTTGGATTAATTTTTAGCTAAAGCTAAAATCCCCTACATGTTATTAAAGGTTAACGGCGATTCAGTCGAGATTGATGATGGATCTAATATCGATGAGCTATTAGATATGCTAGAAATACCTAAAACCAAGGTAGCGGTGGAGCTTAATGGAGTCGTTATACCTAATTCTGAACTTCTAGGTAAAGCACTTAAGGATCAGGATATTCTAGAGATAGTTCGGGCTATAGGCGGGGGATAAAGCAAGTTGGAAGATTTATTAACCATAGCCGGTCGAACTTATAAATCCAGGCTCTTAGTTGGAACGGGTAAGTATAAAGATTTTGAGGAAACCCGTTCTTCAATAGAGGCCTCAGGAGCAGAGATTGTGACTGTAGCTATAAGAAGAACAAATATAGGTCAAGATTCTTCAGAACCAAACATTTTAGATTTTCTTTCACCAGATAAATTCACAATTTTGCCAAATACTGCAGGATGCTATACAGCTGAAGAGGCAATCAGAACATGTAAATTGGCAAGAGAATTATTGGAGGGTAATAATTTAGTAAAATTAGAAGTTCTAGGAGATAAAGAAACCTTATATCCAAATATGCCTGAAACGTTAAAGGCGGCCAAAGATCTTGTTAAAGATGGATTTGAAGTTATGGTTTATTGTTCTGACGACCCCTTACTAGCAAAAGAATTAGAAGGATTAGGCTGTGTTTCAGTTATGCCTCTTGCTTCGCCTATCGGTTCGGGTCTAGGTATTCAAAATCCTCATAATATAGAAATGATTCTTTCAAAAGCAGAGGTTCCAATAATTGTTGATGCGGGGGTGGGTACTGCCTCAGATGCATCTATTGCAATGGAGCTGGGTTGCGCTGGAGTTTTGATGAACACAGCAATAGCTAAAGCACAGGAACCAGTTCTGATGGCACAAGCAATGAAAAAGGCAATTGAATCAGGCAGGCAGGCTTATTTAGCAGGCAGGATGGAAAAAAAGAGTTACGCTTCACCTTCATCACCTACGAAAGGCTTAATAAAGTAGATTCTTCATAGGTTTATTACTAATGCAGGCACAAAAGAATACTGAGAAAAGCTTTGTTCTAAGAAAGGGGAGAGTAACAGCAGCACAAAGAAGGGCACTTAATTCTTTAAAAAACGAATATACCATTACGCCTGGTAAGAGCAGGCTAAGCCTAGCAGAGGCATTTCTAGACTCCGACAGAAAGCTTATAGCAGATGTTGGTTTCGGATCGGGCGAAAGCTTGCTGTCAATGGCAAATAAACATCAAGAAGCCAACTTTGTAGGCATTGAAGTATATTCTTCGGGGATTGGTTCGGCTCTAAACCAAATTCAGAAAAGCAACCTAACTAACTTAAAAATAATAGAGGCTGATGTTTTTCAACTACTGGAAACAAACATAGCGGATGAAACCTTTGATGTTGTTGTCTTTCTTTATCCAGACCCATGGCCTAAAAGAAAACATCACAAAAGAAGGCTGTTATCAGAAGGTTTCTTAAATATTCTTTACGGCAAAATAACAACCAATGGTTTAGTTTACTGTAAGACTGATTGGGAAGACTACTATTGTCAAATTAAAGAAGTTTTTTCTTCTGATGACAGGTGGGCAAGTGAAGATTTAACTAATTTACCCGAATATTTGCAGTCTTTGCCTAAGACAAAATACGAGAGAAAGGCATTGATTGAGGGAAGGCAGACAAGGGAATTATTTTTCCGTAAGGCCTGAAGATAGTTTTTCTAGAAGAGATTTAAAGGCATTCGCACGATGGCTTATTAGATTCTTTTTTTCCTGATCCATTTCAGCCATATGTAATAAAGACCCTTTAGGAAGAAAAATGGGGTCGTAACCAAATCCCCTGTCTCCTCTTTTTTCTTCAGCTATTTTTCCTTCAACAGATCCCTCAGAGCAAATAAGATTAGCAGTACCTTCTTGTATCAAAACCAGACAACACTTAAATCTTGCAGATCGATCTTCATGAGGAATCCCTTTTAACTCATTGAGTAATTTATCCACATTAGATTCGTCTGTAGCTTTTTTTGAAAATCTTGAAGAATGAACACCGGGTTTCCCATTTAGGGCATCGACTTCCAGTCCTGAGTCATCTCCGAGGCAGGTTCTCCCAGTCAAGGAAAAAGCAAAGTTAGCCTTAATTGAGGCATTTTCAAAAAATGTACTTCCTGTTTCTTCGGGAAAGGTGGAATTACTTGGAACGGGAATAAAATTGAATTCTGTACCCTTGGCCAGTTCATTAAACTCTTTTATTTTCCCATTATTCTGTGTAGCTAAAATAATTTCCATTTTTATCTAGAAAGTCTATATATGACAGCACTACTCAATAAATTCGACCAACCAGAAGATATGGTGCTAACTTTGCCCTCAGAATTAAGAATTTTCTTTTCTTCAATGACAATACCTAACTCAGAACACAGATTTTCAAAATCAGCCACTGTGCACAAGTGAATATTTGGTGTTTCATACCATTTCTCAGGAAGGGTTTCAGTTACTGGCATCTTACCTCCTAAAAAAACAGTTAATCTAGATTTCCAGTGTCCAAAGTTAGGAATGACTATTATGGACTGATGTCCAATTCTGGTAATTTCATCCAGGGCTTGTTTAGGGTTCTTTAGTACCTGTATGGTTTGGCTAACTAAGACTGTATCAAAGCTTTTGTCTTGAAAGTTTGAAAGCCCTTCATCAATGTTTTGTTCAATTACTTCGAGGCCTTTCTCTAAGCAAGCTTGAATGTTCTCTTTATCAATCTCAATGCCATAGCCGCCTACAGATTTATTTAGTTTCAAAGCTTCGAGAATAGATCCATCCCCACACCCTAAATCCAAAATTCTTGAGCCTGAACTAACCCAATTTTCAATTACTTCTGCAGTTTTCATGAGGGACTCCCCAGAAAAGCCTTAAGCACTTCAACATATCTTTCTTCAGGAAATAGAAAAGAGTCATGACCTAATGAAGACTCAATTTCTATGTGACTCACTTTCTTTTTTACTCCAATAAGGGCATCAGTTATTTCTTTTGATCTTGACGGAGAAAACCTCCAGTCTGAAGAAAATGAAAGCACGAGAATTTGTGCAAGTATCGGTTCAAATGCTTTCATTAAATCCCCATTAAATTCATCAGCCGGATCAAAATAATCCAACACCTTTGTCATTAAAAGATAGGTATTTGCATCGAAAGTGTCGGAGAAGACATCACCCTGATGTCTTAAATAACTTTCAACTTGGAATTCAGCATCAAAGCCGAAGCCTAATTTTTCTTCCTTAAGCTCTCTTCCAAATTTACTTTTCATTGATTCATCTGAGAGATAAGTAATGTGACCAACCATTCGGGCTAACCTTAAACCACTTTTTGGTGAAGTGTTTTCCAAAAGATAGTTTCCTTCTTGATAATCAGGGTCAGAAGTGATCGCCTGTCTGGCCACCTCATTAAAGGCAATATTTTGAGCGCTTAATTTGGGAGCGGCTGCAATGACACCAGCTTTCTTTATTCTCTCGGGGTATGCAATGCTCCAATCCAAAGCTTGCATGCCCCCCAGGCTTCCCCCGATTACTGCATGCCAAGCTTTGATATTTAAGTGATCGGCTAACATTGCTTGACTATTGGTCCAATCCCTAACCGTTAAGACTGGAAAATTAGGACCAAAGATTTTGTTGGTATCAGGATTTATTGATATTGGACCGGTTGTACCGTGACAACCACCCAGATTATTTGGTGAAACTACGAAATATTTATTAGTGTCTATGGCTTTATTTGGACCTATTAATGAATCCCACCAGCCAGCCCTTTTTTCTGAATCTTTATGATAGCCCGCAGCGTGATGATTCCCGCTCAGTGCGTGGCAAATTAAGACGGCATTTGAATTTTCATTATTTAGCTTTCCATAAGTTTCATACACTAGCTCAAAGCCTTTAAGCTCTTTACCGCACTCTAAAAGCAAAGGGTCTTTAAAACTAGCTGAACTTGGTTCAACTATCCCCACTGAGTCTTTATTATTCATTTCAAAAAAAAACCTGCCAGCAAATGCTAAACAGGTCTCATTTATACCCTCTTTAGCCGCATTTATTTAGCACCCGCAAGCTGGATCAAATCGGTGCAAGCACAATTCTAAGCCATATTTTCAAGAATTCAAAATTTAAGCTAATCAGTCAATCAAGCTGATGTACTTAACCACCCATACTAAGGTGCATGGGTAAACCAGCTTCTATTGAAAGACCAAAAGCAGCAGCCCAGAGAAAATTAAGTAGTATAAAAGCAAGAATAGGAGAAAAATCTAACCCCGCAACCGGCGGTAAAAATGATCTAAAGGGTTTACAAATTTGATCTGACATCTGCATTAGGAGACTGAAAGCAGGGTGCGGATTACCGCGAGCAACCCAACTGATAACTATGCCTGCGACTAAACCCCACCAGACAATAGTTAATACCATCAGTAGAACTGAGAATAGAGACCAAGAAATCATGATGCCAAAACTAAATAAAATAGCATCGTCTAAAGAGATCAAGTAAAAGCAAAAGGCCTGCAGGGCTACTGCTGTTATAAGGCTAGCTAGATCTATCCCAAAAAGGGGCCTGAATATGGACCTTATTAGAGAAGTAAAAATATCTGCGAACTTCAACATTCCCTGTACTAAGGGGTTGTAGTAATCAACCTTTAAGAGTCGAAATAAAAAAGTTATAAGAATTACTAAAGAAATTACATCTAAAATAGCTTTAAATAAGTATAAGGTTGCTTCAGTCAATTTTAAGATTCTCCTAGGTCCTTAGATTTCTCAGTCGCTTTTAAGATTGCTTCTACAATTGAGTCACCAACTTCCCTTTCATTTAGAACTTCTAAGGCTTTCTCTGTTACACCGCCAGGCGATGTGACCTTTTCTCTTAACAAAGAAGGGCTGTCTTCACTTAAGCTAGCTAGAGTAGAAGAGCCCTTTATCATTTCAGTTATTAATTCTTTTGTAATGCCCTCATCTAAGTTTAATCCCTTTGCTGCTTGTTGCAGGGCCTCTATTAAATAAAAAATGTAAGCAGGCCCAGAACTTAGTAGTGCGGTGAATAAATCAAAAGCGCTTTCATCTAGCCAACAAGTTAAACCAACTGAACTAAACACAGACTCAGTTATAGCTTTATCTTCATCAACTACTAGTTTGTTGGGTGTTAAAGCACTAACGCCCATTCCAATAGAGGCAGGGGTGTTGGGCATGGCTCTTATTATCTTTGATTCCGAATTTAATCTTTTTTCTATAGATGCAATTTTGTAACCAGCAACTATAGAAATCAATAAAGGATCTTTCTCACAAATTTCAGCTGATAGCTCATCTAATACTGACTCTATTACATTTGGTTTGACAGCTAGTACAAGAGTTGATGCTGACTTAACAACCTCTACATTGTCTTCGGTGACATTAACGGAAAAGTTATCCTTAAGTTTTTTTAAATGCTCTTCTTCTGGAGAGCTAACAAAGATCTGTGAATTGTTGTATTTATTTTTTACTAAACCAGCAATAAGGGCACTTGCCATATTGCCTGCACCAATAAATCCTATATTAGATAAATCCTCGTTCAATCTCTTTCACCAAAAATTTTAGTCCCAATCCTAATCATTGTAGAGCCTTCCAGCATAGCTGCCTCATAATCACCAGACATACCCATTGAAAGGGTATCCAGCTGAGGGTAAGTAGACTTAAGGTCTTCAAAACAGGAACGAATTCTACCAAACACTTTTCTTTGTTGTTCAAAATCCTTGGTAGCTTTTGGAATTGACATCAATCCTCTAACTTCCAGTCTTTCCAGTTGAACCAGTTCAGATATAAATTTTTTACAATCAGAAAGGGGAATTCCGGATTTATGTTCCTCATTGTCTGGATTTACTTGGACACATACATTCAGTTTGTTCATTTCTAATGGTCTGTGCTGGTTAAGCTTCTTGGCAACTTTAATTCTGTCTACTGTTTGGACCCAGTCAAATAAAGAAGCTATTTTCTTGGCTTTTCTGCTTTGAATAGCGCCTATAAAATGCCAAGTGGGAATAGCACCAATTTTTAATATTTTTGGTTCAGCTTCTTGAAGAAAATTCTCTCCAAAGTGTTGAATTCCCCCAGCCAAAGCCAGTTCTATCGAATCGATTTCTTGACTCTTGCTTGCACCCAAGACAGTCAAGTCTTCAGAATTTTTTCCTGTTCGTTCACATATTTTATTTAATTCCAAAAGGAAGGAGTTTAATTTTTCTGGCTTTCCCATACCAAACTCTACATAGATTCAGGGGCACTGATACTCAGAATTTTTAAGCCATTGAAAAGGACTTGTCTTACTGCAGAAATTAAAATTAATTTAGCTTGAAGAACATTCTCCTCCTCAACCAATATGCGCTCGTTGTTATAGTAACTGTGGAAGGTTCCAGCTAAATTTCTCAAATAATAGCAAATCAAATGTGGCTCATAATTTTCTGCAGAACGCTTAATTACATCAGGAAATTGACTTAATAATTGCTGAATTTCAACTTCTTGATCACTAGTGAGTTGATCAAGAGACTCCAAGGCAACCGATTCTTTATATGACTTTCCATTTTCCTTTAGTTTATCGAAAACACTGCATATTCGCGCATGGGCATACTGAATATAATATAAAGGATTATCTTTGCTTTCTTCTTTAGCAAGATCCAGATCAAAATCTAAATGCTGGTTAGCTTTTCTGTTGATGTAAAAAAACCTTGCGGCTTCAGAAGTTACCTCTTCAATTAATTCATTTAAGCTTATGAATTCGCCGGCTCGTGTAGACATAGAGAGTTTTTTGCCACCTCTGATCAAATTTGCAAATTGAATAAAAATCACCTCAAACTTATCTGTATCTTCACCAAGTGCAGACATAGCAGCGCTAACTCTTGGCAGATACCCATGGTGATCAGCCCCCCAAACATTAATAATTTTTGAGTACCCTCTATTAAATTTATTGGCGTGATAAGCAATATCTGAAGCAAAATAGGTAGTTGCTCCATTTTCTCGTTTTACAACTCTGTCTTTTTCATCACCAAAATCAGTAGACTGAAACCAAAGGGCCCCATCTTTTTCATAAAGTTGTTTCTTAGATTTTAGAGAATCCAGGGCTTCACTAATTAAAGATCCGTTTGTTTTAGAAGCAGTAAACATTGAAGACTCTTTAAACCATTTGTTGTGTTCAACACCAAAAGCTTTTAAATCTCCCTCTATAGTTTGCAAAATATTTTTAAGGGCAAAAGTCTTAATTTCTTCAAAGCCTTTCTTTAAAACTTCTTTAGATTTAGCTATTAAGTTATCTAGTTCTTCTTCAGTTAAATCTGAAGAAAGCATTTGTGATATTTCTTTTTCATTTTCTTGATCAACACAGAACTTCTTGTCTTTCTCTTTTTCAAGTTCTTTAGCTAAGGATTCAATGTAGGCTCCTTGATAGCAGTTATTTGGGAAAAGGCTCACTTGATTAAAAATTTCTAAATATCTTAACCATACACTTAAAGAAAGAATTTCCGTTTGGCGCCCCTGGTCGTTGACATAGTATTCTTCATCAACTTGATGGCCCGTTGCTCTAAGTATACTGGCAAGCACTGATCCGAAAGCTGCGCCTCTTCCGTGACCAACGTGCAAAGGGCCTGTGGGGTTACTAGAGACGTATTCAATTAATACACTATCTTTCTCGTTTGTTTTCCTTGTGCTGAAACCAAACTTATTTTTTTCTTTATTAATTGTTTTAAGAATCTCAGTTCTTGATGCATGAGATAAAAAGAAATTGATGAACCCAGGGCCTGCAATTTCCATTCGATCTATGAAGTCTTTTTCTCCCAATTCTTTTAAGAGCATTTCTGCAATATCCTTAGGAGGTTTAGAGAACTCTTTTGATAGTACAAGAGCTAAATTAGAAGAAAAATCACCAAATTGCTTCTCTTTATTTTCTTTTATTTCAATCTTAGTTTTTGAAAGATTTACATTGTGTTCCTTTTCTAATGACTTTATGGCTTGATTTAAAGATTTTTTTAATACTTCCTTCATTGCTACTACTTCCTTCCTTGGTATTCACCATTTCTGGTGTCTACCGTAACAATGTCTCCCTCTGAAACAAACAAAGGGACTTTGATAACTGCACCGGTAGCTAAGGTGGCCGGCTTGTTACCTCCCGAAGCGGTATCGCCTTTAACACCAGGATCAGTTTGAGTAATTTTTAAATCCACAAAATTTGGAGGAATTATAGAAATAGGGGTGTCATTCCATAGAAGCACCTGACAAATGTCTTCTTCAGTCAACCAGTTTTTGTTATCCCCAAATAAATTTTCAGAAATCAGAACTTGGTCATAAGACTCCTGGTTCATAAAACACCTATCTGAGCCGTCTAAGTACAAGTACTGCATTTCAACTTCATTCACGTCTGCGGATTCTATTGACTCTCCAACCTTGCAAGTCTTTTCGCCAGTTCTCTGAGTTAAGAGGTTCCTAAATTTAACTTTACTGAAGGCCTGTCCCTTACCGGGTTTCACAAACTCTTCTTCAATGATTTCACAAGGCTCACCATCGATTAAAATTTTTAACCCAGGTTTAAAATCACTGGTTGAGTAAGAGACCAAAATTTACCTTGTAATTATTTCTTTGACAGATTTATTAATTCTTCACCAAATTTTACAGCTTTAGACTCATACAAGAAATTTTTATCTGCTTCTATACCTGAAGGCAGTAACAAAATTACTGTAGAGCCCATTTGAAAGTAACCTAATTCTTGGCCTTTACTCACAGCTTTTAAATTTTCTTCAGGACCTTCGTTCCACAAATCAACTAAATTTCTTCTTTTAGGTTTAGTTTCTGTATTCCAAAAAGGAACTATGCTACCGACCATGGCTGCCCCCACACTGACCAGGCCGTAATAAAAATTATCTGACTTTACATAGCAAAAAGTTCTTTCATTATTGCTGTACAAAGACTTTATCTTTCGAGTTGATTGGGCATTAACGCTGTATAAATTACCTTCTAGATACCTAGTTTCTTCTATTGTTCCGTTAAAAGGAGAATGTATTCTGTGGTAATTTTTAGGTGCCAAATAAATAGTAATAAAAAAACCATTTCTGAAAGTCTTTGCCAATGTCTTATCTTTAATAAGATCGCCTAAATTGTATTTAATGCCTTTCGCTTGAATGAGCGTCTCTTTTTCTATCTTTCCCAGCTGCACAACCATTCCGTCAACAGGAGAAGTTATTATATTTATATCTGGGTTTATTGGCCTAGATTCGGATTTTAGCTTCCTTGTAAAGAAAGCATTAAAACTTTTGAACCTTTTTATATTGCCTTCTGCAGACTCTTTAAGGTTAGGTTTATAAAAATAACAAAAAAGGCCTATAAGTAAGTCTTTTATAAAAAGAATTTCTGATTTAGAAAAATACCCAGCTAAGGTAGTTAGCTGTTTAAAAGGTACAAGCGGCCTTATTACGGCTAAAGGGCTATTTTTTCCAATAAAAAAATCAGGGATAAGCTTGTTGGTGTGGATTGAATAAACTGTGTATTTAGGAAAGTCAGCAAGTAATCTTTTTTCTGTCCCTTCAATAGAAATAAACAGGTAAAGGGACATAATTAGAGGTCCGTAAAAACTCCATTCTCCGCCTATTGAACTACACGCAATTATATATAGAGCCCACCACTGCAATAGATGACCAAAATAATTAGGATGTCTTGAAAGTCTCCATAAACCAGTAGTTAAAATTTCCGTTTCTTTAGGGTTTTCGGCCTTAAAGGCTAATAAATCACGATTAGATTTAGTTTCTGCATAAAAACCCAAGGAAAATAGAATTAATCCCATGAAATCAAGAAAGTTAAGACTATTCATGCCAGGAAGGTAGTTAACTGAAATTATTGGAGAGATAACAATGACTTGCAGTATTCCCATTTTAAGAAAATTATTTCTATAAGACTCCAAGCTCCTTTCATAAACTTCTTTTCCTATACCAGTCTTTAGTTCCCCTTTTTTATTTGTGAAAAGAAGAAGCTTAATTCCTAACACTAAGGCTAAGGAATTAACCAAAATTTGTCTTAAATGGAAGCCAGAAATCTCTAAAAGGCCTTGCAAGGCCATTGTCAAAAGTGCGAGCAGGGCAATGCCACCTCCCCAATAAAGATCTCTTAAATAAAACTGGTCTTTTTTCTTAATGATCAACCACAAAAGAGTAACTATTGACCAATTGATCAAAGTGATATAAATAAAAAGTTCTAGAAGCGACATTCAATCGTTGCGTTGTTAAAAAATTCCCTCTATAGTCTACATTCCTCGATGAGGGAGAGGGTATTTTCTGGTGTGTTGATCATATCATTTTAAGAAAAAAACACTGGAACAAATTACTAATTAAGAATTAAAGGAGATAGTCTAATGAAGCTTCTTAGCACTTTTCCACTGATTACAGTGGCAACCCTACTAGGATCTACGCTTGTTTTTTCTGACCAAATACAACCTTTACTGGATATAGGTGAGGAGCGTCAAGTAACAGAACAAGCATCTCAAACAAAAATAGACTCAATGGATGATGATACATCCTTAATAGTCAATGAATACAAAACAGTCAGCAAGCAAATAGAAGGCTTAAGGGTCTATAACGCTCAAATGAAAATGCAAATTGATCGTCAAGAAGCTAGGTTAAAAGAAATTGATAAGACCATGAAAGAAGCCCAAGTTATGCAAAGGCAAATACCGCCTTTTACGAGACGACTGCTAGCGGGTATAGAAAAATCAATAGAATTAGACATGCCCTTTCACTTAGCTGAAAGGAAAGAGAGAGTTGCCTTTGCTATGGCCGCTATTGATAATCCTACTGTTTCCCCTGCAGAAGGACTAAGGCAAGTCCTAGAAACCTTTAATGTTGAAATGGAATACGGCAGAAAGCTTGATAACTACAAAGACACCATAGAAATTGAAGGTCAACAAAGAGAGGTTAATGTGCTTAGAATTGGTAGGTTGGCTTTGGTTTATCAGTCTGCCGATGAAAGCTTAACAGGGGCTTGGGACAACAATAAAGACGAATGGGTTGCTTTAGACAGCAGCTACAGAAATCCAACTAGAAAGGGACTGAGAATAGCAAACAAACTTGCTACGGTTGATATGCTCGAACTGCCTATACAAAATCCGGAGGCAGTACAATGAAAAAATTAACTTACAAATTATTGCCTTTATTTTTTATTACTTTATTGGTCTTTCCAGTTAATGCTGAGGAAGAAGCAGAAGAAGCAGCCAATGAACCTTCAAATCCTTCAGAGTTATTAGAGCTCGTTCAGAAAGGTCAGTTTGCTGATACTGCAGAGCAGAGAGAAAGGGAGAGGAAATTTAGGAATGAAAAAAATAAACAAGCTAAGCTATTAGCTGATGCGAAAGCTGAAAGAGCAAGGCTTGAAAGAGAAGCAGCTAGACTAGAACAAAAATTTGAGGCTAACGAAGCTTTACTAGTAGTAGCAGAAGCCCAGTTGAAAGAAAGGCTTGGTTCTCTGAACGAAATATTTGGTCATTTAGCTGGTCTGGCAACAGAAGCAAGGAATATCTTTGAACAATCTCTTACTTCGGCTCAGTTTGGAAAAGACCGAGAAGAGTTTTTAACCAAATTGGCTGTAAAAATGGGAGAGGGAGTGGCTTTGGCTACCATCCCTGAATTAGAAAGACTCTGGTTTGAGCTTCAAAGAGAAATCAATGCAACTGGAGAAGTGGTTAAGTTTAACGCAGATGTAATAGCTTTAGATGGAACAGTCGAGGAACGAGAAGTCGTTCGAGTAGGTGTATTTAATGCTGTGTCAGATGGAAATTATCTTACCTATGCTTCAACAAGGGGTATGTATGAGGAACTGCCATCTCAACCGGCTGGAAGATACACTTCAACCACCTCTGATGTCTTTGATGCCGATGCTTTCCCAGTCCAATTTGCGGTTGATCCTACTGGACCCCAAGGGGGATCTTACCTGGCTAGCTTAATTTCAATGTCTGGAGCTTGGGAAAGAATTAACGGTGAAGGCGGACCCATTGGTTACGTTATTTTCTACGTACTTGGTCTTGGAGGAGTGGGACTGTTTATATGGAGATTAGTAACTTTAAGAGGCATTAGGGCTGCAGTAGATTCACAACTAGCTGCCTCGACTCTTAATACTGATAATCCATTGGGTAGGGTTCTGAAAATAGCGGAAGATAATCCAAAAGCTGATACAGAAACTTTAGAACTTAAAATGGCAGAGCAAATATTGAATGAGAGACCGCCAATTGAAAAACTCAATTGGCTGATAAAATTAATCTCTATAGTCGCTCCACTAATGGGCCTTTTTGGAACAATAGTAGGAATGATTGAAACTTTCCAAATGATAACCTTATTTGGAACGGGAGACCCGAAAACCATGGCAAGTGGTATCTCAATCGCTTTAGTCACAACCTGGTTAGGGTTAATGGTTGCAATTCCAATGACATTTATGTCCGCTATAGTTTCTAATTTCTCGAAAGGAATTTTAGAAACAATTGAAGAGCAGGCAATTGGAATGGCAGCTGAAAGGTCTGAAAAGTAATTTAGACTGAGGAGATAACGGAACCATGTTCTTCTTCTATGATGCTGCAGATGCTCTCTTTGAATTTATGCAAAAGGGAGGCGATGTTCTCTACTTAATCGGGTTATTGGCTTTCTTAATGTGGTTTCTTATCTTTGAGAGACTTTGGTATTTCAGGTTTAATCATCCTTATAATGTGATGGGGGCTGTTGAAGATTGGTCTAAAAGGAAAGATAAAAAAACATGGAATTCCAAGGCAATAAGAGAAATGTTGATTTCTCAAACTTCTACCAAGATTAATCAAAATTTAACTTTAATAAAACTGTGTGTAGGCGTTGCACCATTATTGGGCTTGTTTGGAACCATAACAGGCATGATAGAGGTGTTTCACCTTTTAGCTGTAACCGGAGGCGGTGATGCTAAGGCAATGGCCGGCGGTGTTTCCAGGTCAACAATACCAGCTATGGCAGGGCTTTCTGTAGCCATAACCGGTACCTTTGCTAGCACTTTCTTAAAAAATAAATCTAAAAGAGAAGCAGAGCTCTTGTCAGAGCACTTAGTTTCTGAATAATAAAGGTAATAATTATGAGAAGATCACCCATAAGCCAAGCAACTGAAGCAGAGGAAGAAATAAGCTTAACCCCTATGTTGGATGTGGTGTTTATTCTTTTAATCTTTTTTATTGTTACAGCAAATTTTATTAAAGAACCCGGTCTCGAAGTTAATCGTCCCGATGCAGAAACTGCTAATATTCAAGACAATGCTGCTATCCTCATTGCGATAGGGTCAAATGATGATATTTGGATCGATGGCCGAAGAGTTGATGTAAGGCAAGTTAAAGCCAACGTTACCAAGTTACTAGCCGACAATCCTCAAGGCTCAGTAGTTATACAAGCTGATGAAAGGGCAACCGCTGATGCTATTATTAAGGTAATGGACCAGTCAAGAGATGCTGGGGTTTATGCAATCTCTCTTGCATCTGAACCAAAGTTTTAAGGATTTATGAATCTTTCTTTATTAGATATTAGGAAATTTACAACTGCAATTGGCCTTTCAGCAGTTTTAACTCTTATCATCTTTTACGTAATGCAATGGCTGATTGCTACAGGCGATGTAGAGTTGACTGAAAAGGGCATAAGAATAGCAGACGTAACAATGCCAGAAAGGGAGTTGGAGTTATTAATGGATATAGAAAGACCAGAAGAAGAAGAGCCACCTCCTGAAACCATGCCACCAGAATTTGATATGACGCCTCCTGCGGACTTAGATAATGCCACTCCCAGACCTAAATTTGATATGAAGGGGAGAAAGGCAGGGGTATTTGCTGACGGCTCTTACGTTCCAATTTTTAAGGTTCCTCCTATTTATCCTAGAAGGGCTCAAGAAAGAGGTATAGAAGGCTGTGTAATGCTTGAGTTTACGGTCACAAAAGTAGGCGCAGTTAGAGAACCAATTGTTGTTTGGTCTCAACCAAGTGGTATTTTTGATAGAGCGGCTATGCGTGCTGCTCTGAAATTTAAATACAAGCCTCAAATAAGAGACGGAGAAGCCATAGAGGTACCAGGCGTTTTAAATCAAATCACTTTTATAATTGAAGACCCCAATAAGACTGCTGAATATGTACCCGAAGGTTGCGCTTAAATAGATCTTTATGTATAAACAAGCTATGAAAATTTTGATTAAAACTTTAGTTGTAACAGTTGTAATAAGTCTTATGCCAATTGTTATTAGTGAATTAGCTCCTGAGTACGATGGTTTTAATTTAGAGGCAGCTGATGACACTAAAAAGAAGAAGACAAGAAAAAGAGTCAAACTACCAAGCAAGAAAGCGCAAAAGCTTTTACAAACAGTACAGCCTTTTTTAGAAGAGGAGATGTGGGATGAGGCAATTGAAATGCTTGCTGTTATCGGAACAGACCCCAAGTTTACTGAGACTGATAGAGCCAGAATGCATTGGTATTTTGGCTACATTTATTTTGCTCAGGAAAAATATGATCTTGCAATCGTTGAATATGAAAACCTCCTCGCATCTGAAGGCTCAGACTTTAAATTACAGAATCAGGCTAGATTTTCTTTAGCTCAACTAGCGTTCATTAAAGAAGACTATAGAAAGTCGATTAAATACTTACTTGCGTGGATAGAGGAAGAAGATGAACCAAGCTCTCAAGGTTACTCTCTTATTGCAACTGCTTATTTTCAGCTAGAAGATTTTAGAAACGCCAGAACCTTTATTGAAACAGCTATAGAGCTAGCAGAGAGCAGAGATATACCCATAAAGGTTATCGATGAAGAGACGGGCGAAGAAGTCGAGACAGGAGAGACCAAAAAAGCTGTGGCTAGAGAAAATGATTATTTATTGAAGATAGCTGTCTACAGTGAGCTAAAAGAAGACCTAGACGTCCTTCCAATATATAAGATTCTAGCCGTTAATTTTCCTAAGAAAAGGTATTGGGTAGGCTTATCCCAGCTTTATGGCCAAAAAGATCGGTTTTTAGATCAATTGGGTGCTCTTGAAGCCGCACACGAAGATAGGTTGTTAGATAAACAAAGAGAATATGTGGCCTTAGGTCAGCTACTATTTATGCATCAAAACCCTCATAAAGCGGCCCAAGTAATGGAATATGGTTTTAAAAATGATTTTATCAAGGAAGAAGAAAAAACATTAAAAGCCTTGGCTCAATACTGGCATGCTGCTAAAGAATTAAAAAAAGCTAAACCTGCTTATGAGAAGGCAGCAAGTAAGTCTAAAGAAGGAGAGCTTTACATATTCTTAGGTCAGGTGCATTTTGGCTTAGATGAATTTTCAGGAGCTGAAAAAGCAATTAGAGCGGGGATAAAAAAAGGAAAGCTTAAAGATGAGGCAAATGCCCATATGCTCCTTGGTCAAGTTCTATTTGAGTATCAGAAATGGGATGAAGCTATATCTTCCTTTAGAAAGTGTATAGATGTTGCAGAAAAGCAATATAGCGATAAGAAGGAAGCTCAGAAGAAAAAGAAGAAGAAAATCCAAGACCAAGCTAGGAAATGGATCACCTACACAGAAGGTGAAGAGGAAAGAGTACAAGCACTTATCTTAAAGAAAAAAGCTTTAGGTCTAGGTTCTTAGTAGGCTACTTCCTTTTATACTCTAGAAAGCAGTATTTAATATCTTGATCGAGGTCTCTTTTATCTTGTCTAGATAATTCCTTCCAGTCACTTAAATTCCAATTAGGAAAGAAAGCATCTCCTTTAACTTTAATATCAATTTTAGTTAGATACATCTTTGTTGCGAGCGGGAGAAATTCTTCATAGACTTTTTCACCACCTATAATAAATACTTCATCAGAATAAGAAGAAGCTATTTCTAAGGCCTCCTTTCTATTACTAACTTCTTTTACTCCTTCTAGCTTTTTAGGGTTTTTAGTCATGACGATATTAAGTCTGTTGGGTAATGGCCTTCCTATGGACTCATAAGTTTTCCGACCCATTACAACAGAACATCCCTCAGTTTTATTTCTAAAATGCTTTAAGTCCTCTTTTAGAGTCCAAGGGATCTTGCCGTCTTTACCAATGACCCCTTCTTCAGCAAAAGCAGCTATTAATGATATTTTCAATTTAAACAGCTATAGGAGCAGAAATATGCGGATGTGATTCATAATCTTCTAGAGAAAAGTCCTCATATTCAATATCAAGGACATTTTTTATATCTTTAGTAATACTCATTTTAGGAAGAGGGAAGGGTTGTCTTTTTAATTGTTCATCTACTTGATCAAGGTGATTTAAGTAAAGGTGTGCATCTCCTAGTGTATGAACAAATTCTCCAGGCTTTAATCCAGTTACTTTGGCCATCATTAGCACCAACAAAGCATAAGAGGCAATGTTAAAGGGTACTCCTAGAAATATGTCTGCACTTCTTTGATATAGCTGACAAGAAAGCTTTCCATCAGCAACATAAAACTGAAACATGGCATGGCATGGTGGTAGGGCCATGCTATCAATTTGAGAAACATTCCAGGCACTTACTATTAGCCTCCTAGAATCTGGATTAGCCTTTATCTGATTAATAACTTCTGAAATCTGATCTATTGAACTTCCGTCTTGTGTAGGCCAAGACCTCCACTGAGCTCCATAGACGGGTCCAAGTTCTCCTCGTTCATCAGCCCATTCATCCCAAATACTTACCCCATGTTCGTTTAGGTAATCTATATTAGTAGAGCCCTTTAAAAACCATAAGAGTTCATAGATTATGGACTTTAGATGAACTTTTTTTGTTGTAACTAAAGGGAAGCCTTCTTCAAGGTTAAAACGCATTTGATAACCAAATACACTTAGGGTACCCGTTCCCGTTCTGTCACCTTTCTCAGTTCCAGACTCTCGAACATATTTCATTAAATCAAGATATTGTTTCATCCTTTTTTACAACTTTTCTGTATGAATAAAATAATAACATGAGCCCGATTACTATCATTGGAATAGAAAGAATCTGCCCTCTAGATATTGACTCAAATAAATCAAAGCCTATATGGGCATCAGGTTCTCTAAAGGCTTCAGTAAAACTTCTGATAACTCCATAACCAATTAGAAACATAGAAGACACTGCCATACGCGGTCTAGGTTTCTTGGAATACCACAGCATAAATAATAAAAGAACTATACCTTCTCCCACTGCTTGATATAACTGAGAGGCATGTCTAACTAACCCCAATGGATCAGAAGGAAAAACAACGCCCCAAGATACTTCTGTAGGCCTTCCCAGCAATTCGGAGTTTAAAAAGTTGCCTATTCGGACAGTGCCAAGCCCTATGGGTACATAAGGTGCTATAAAATCCATGACTTCAAAGAATTTAAAACCCCACTGTTTACTTAATAGAAAACAGGATATTAATACGCCTAAAAGGCCTCCATGAAAGGACATTCCACCCTGCCAAAAATAAAATAGAGAAAGAGGATCTGCCATTAATTGACCCGTATTATAGAAAAACATATAACCAGTTCGACCCCCTATAACAGCACCTAGTAGGCCGTAAAACATTAGATTCTCTAATTGTTCTTTAGAGAATTTGGATAAATTCCTAGAAGCTAAAAAGTAAATGAGTCCAAAAGCAACTACCCAGGTTATGCCATACCACCTTATGGCAAGGGGGCCGATTTGGAATGCAATGGGATCAATTTCTGGAAGAATCATTATGGCTGTCTTAATTCCTCTACCATTGAAGAAACCTCTTTAGGAGGGGCTGAAGTTAAAGAAGAAACTATCAAAGAAACAGAAACATTTATTAACATTCCAACAAAACCTATTCCTTCAGGAGAAATACCAAATAACCAATTGTCAGATGTGTTTAGTTCAGGCGCTAAGAATTTAAAGTAAATGATATATCCCGCAGTAAAGATCAAACCAATAAGCATACCTGAGATAGCACCTTCCTTATTGAGTCTTTTTGAGAATATTCCTAACAGTAAAACTGGAAATAAAGTAGACGCAGCTAGACCAAAAGCAAATGCAACAACCTGAGCTACAAAAGCAGGGGGGTAGATGCCAAATAATCCAGCTATTCCTATAGCAAACGCTGTGGCTAATCGGCTATACAGCAACTCCTGTTTTTCACTAATTCTAGGCATAAAGGTTTTCTTAAGTAAATCATGAGAAATTGCTGAGGAGATAGTAATTAACAATCCAGCTGCAGTAGACAGGGCTGCAGCCACACCGCCTGCAGCAACTAATGCGATTACCCAAAAAGGCAGCTTGGCTATTTCAGGATTAGCTAAGACAATAATATCTCTATCAATATAAACCTCATTTTCGTTGCTAAAATCTGGTTCATTTAAAACCAGCCTTTCTCCGGAGCTTCCCTCTCCATCAATATAAATAGGCTTAACCCCATCAAGTGCATTTCCAGAAGAATACCGAATCAAACCATCCGAGTTTTTATCTTTCCAAGCTATAAGGCCGATAGTTTCCCAATTTTGAAACCACTGAGGCGAATTGGAATATTCAGTATCCTGAATAGAGTCTATGAGATTCATTCTTGCGAAAGCAGATACTGCAGGTGCGGTGGTGTATAGAAGTGCAATAAAGATTAAAGCATAGCCGGCTGATTTTCTGGCAGCTCTAAAGCTGGGAACTGTGAAGAACCTTACTATGACATGAGGAAGGCCTGCTGTTCCTACCATTAAGGCAGCAGTAATACAGAAAACATCTATTTTACTTTTGGTATTTTCAGTATAGGCAGTGAAGCCTAAGTCAGTGGTGACTTTATCCAACTTATCTAATAAGAACTCAGGACTTCCAGCTAATGTACTTCCAAAACCCAACTGCGGTATCGGGTTATTTGTCATTATTATTGAAATGTAAATGGCAGGTACAAGATAAGCAAAAATTAAAACTGTGTATTGGGCTACTTGAGTGTAAGTTATTCCTTTCATGCCTCCCCAAACTGCATAAACAAAAACAATTCCCATTCCTATCAGAACGCCCAGGTTTATATCCACCTCAAGGAAACGAGAAAAGACTATACCCACACCCCTCATCTGTCCGGCAATATAGGTAAAAGAAATAAAGATTAGACATAAAACAGCAACCACCCTCGCTGTATTTGAGTAGTACCTTTCACCAATAAAGTCAGGTACGGTAAATTGTCCAAATTTTCTTAAATAAGGTGCAAGAAGCAGAGCCAATAATACATATCCTCCAGTCCAGCCCATTAGATAAACAGAACCGTCTTTACCAAGAAAAGCTATTAATCCAGCCATAGATAAGAATGAAGCGGCAGACATCCAGTCGGCTGCTGTGGCCATGCCGTTTACTATGGGATTAACACCCTTTCCTGCTACATAAAAATCTGAAGTGGATTTAGCTCTGGATTTGAAGGCAATTAAAATATAAACGGCAAAGCTCATGCCCACCATTACAAAAGTCCATTCTTGTACTGTCATTAGGAGTCCTTTTTGTCTCTTTCTTCAGAAACCTTCTTATCTAGTCTACCCATTAGGAAAACATAGGTAAAAATGAGGAGTATGAAGACATAAATGCTTCCTTGTTGTGCAAACCAGAAGCCTAATTTAAAGCCACCAATCCTAAATTGATCTAACCAATCAGAAAGTAAAATGCCAAAGCCGAAAGAGACAATAAACCAGATAGTTAAAAGGCAAAATAATATTTTAAGATTAGCTTTCCAGTAGTAATCCATTAACTGAATTTTATCTTAGAAGTAAGTTAAGTCCCATAATCATTAATAGTACTGCAAAACCCAACCTTAATTTTTTTTGTTTTATTCTGTGTGCCGCTCTAACTCCTACTATGGCGCTCCAAGCGCTAGCTAATCCCACTACGATGGCGGCCGGAAGATATACATAACCCACTGAAAAATCAGGGAGGTTTGAAATACTTGATCCCACAATCATATATGAAATTGAACCAGAAAAAGCTATAGGGATGCCGCAGGCCGCTGATGTACCAATAGCTTGTTTCATTTGTAATCCTCTGTGATAAAAATAAGGTACAGAAAATACACCTCCACCGATGCCAAAAATTCCGGAAAACCACCCTATGCCGCTCCCGACAAGAACGGGGCCTATCACATTAGTTTTAGGGTTCTGTGAAGGCGGAGGAAATTCAAAAGCCATCTGAATAGATATTAAAACCAGAAAGATTGCCACGAGAACTTGGAGTGTTGAGCTCGCAATATAACTTGCAGTCAATGCTCCTAAGGCAGCGCCTACGCAGATACTCGGAACTATTACCCTTAGGACATTCCGGATAACAGCTTTTCGTTTATTGTGAGAATAAGTAGAGGCCAAAGAACTAAAAGCTATGACACCCAAGGATGTTCCCAAAACTGTATGTGCTAAAACCCCTTCAGGGACTCCCACTATGTTTTTAAAAATAGCAAAAAAAACTGGGATGATGATAATCCCTCCTCCTATCCCAAAGAGTCCTGCTAAAATACCGGAAAAAATTCCCAGTAAGAAATATAAAAAAAGTTCTATTAACACGAAAGAGACATCATTATCGCTTATAGCCGACATAATAAGAACCAGAAATTAACTCCATAAAGAAATTTTTAGTACAAGATGTGTTTAATAGTTTTTTCTTATCAAGAAAATAAAGAAAACTCAAAAGCCTTTCCTGGATCCTTAATCTTGGCAGCCAATAGGGATGAGTATTACGAAAGGCCCACTAAGAGTATGCATTGGTGGGAGCCAGAAAAAATACTTGCTGGAAAGGACTTACAGGCGGGAGGAACTTGGTTAGCCGTATCTGATGATGGAAGATTTGCTGCTATTACTAACTATAAAGAACTTATAAATGGGAAGGCAGACCTAAAAACCAGGGGAGAGTTGGTATCTAATTACATTACCTCTAAAGGGTTATCTTCCATAGACTATTTAGAAAACATTAAAGGAATAAATTACGCAGGTTTTAATTTATTGTTGGGCGATAAGGAAGGTATTCATTACTTCTCAAATAGGACTGAAGAGATAGATAAGCTTGAACCGGGAATCCATGCTGTAGGTAACTTGCTACTAAACTCACAAACAAAAAAATCTATAAAAGTTAAGAATCAATTCAAAGAACTGTTACAAACCAATCCAGACGAAGTTGCACTAATGGAATTTATGAAACGAGACTCAGGCGACTTATCTGACCTTGATATGGCTGGATTTAAAGAAACTGAACATGAAGAAATTCCTTATAGATTTATCAAATCGGATGTTTATGGCACAAGATGCACAACTCTTTTAACTATTAACCCTAATGGAAAATATAGA
This sequence comes from SAR86 cluster bacterium, assembly GCA_022447025.1. Taxonomy (GTDB): domain Bacteria; phylum Pseudomonadota; class Gammaproteobacteria; order Magnimaribacterales; family Magnimaribacteraceae; genus AEGEAN-183. The sequence continues at coordinate 26,175 of JAKUUL010000008.1, forward strand.
ATAACAGAACAAAACTATTCAAAAAGAGGGGATAAAACTAGAAAAATATCCCACGAGATTATTACCTAGAGATAAGTTTATTGTATTCAGGTAGAAGATGGATTAAAGCCTGTCGATAAACTTCTTTTTTAAAGGGAACAACAGTCTCAAGTGGATACCAGTAGCTTGACCAAACCCACTCATCAAATTCTATTGGTCTTGAGGCGTGTAGATTTATCTTAGTGTCGTCAGAAAGCAGTCTAGCTAAAAACCATTTTTGTTTTTGACCCTTATAAACATTTCTTCTGAAATACTTAGGCCTTTTATCTCTTGGTACGTCGTACTTAAACCAATCCTTTGTCTCAAATATAATCTCAATATCTTGTTCTTCCAGACCCACTTCTTCTTTAGTCTCTCTAAGAACTGCTTCAAGAGGAGACTCTCCCTGGTCTATACCGCCTTGAGGGAACTGCCATCCATCATGGTCTATTCTTTGACACCACAAGACCCTATTCAAAGGCCCTACAATCACAGCTGCTACGCAAGGCCTATATTCTTCTTGTGAAGACAACTCTTCTTAACTCCAATATTTTTCTAGCTAAATTCTTCCATGGAAGGGCAGTTACAGAGTAAGTTTCTATCACCATAAACATTATCAACCCTGCTAACTGGGCACCAATACTTATTATTTCTTAAGCTATCAACAGGATAAGCTGCTTCTGATCGCGAATAGGGATGGTCCCATTCATCAGCAGAAACCTGCTCTGCTGAATGCGGAGCATTCTTTAACATATTGTCTTGTATATCTAAATCACCCACTTCAACTCGCTTAATTTCTTTTCTAATTTCTATCATTGCTTCACAAAATCTATCCAGTTCTGCTTTAGATTCACTCTCAGTAGGTTCTATCATTAAGGTACCGGCCACAGGCCAAGACATGGTCGGAGCGTGAAAGCCGTAATCAATTAGCCTTTTAGCAATATCTTCGACTTCAATATCTGCACTTTCTTTAAAACTTCTCACATCAATGATGCATTCATGCGCAACCAAGTCATTTTCTCCTTTATAAAGAACTTTAAAATGGTTTTTAAGGCGATGGGCTATATAGTTGGCGTTTAGGATGGCAGCTTGTGAAGCTTCTTTTAATCCAGAAGCACCCATCATTTTGATGTACATCCAGCTAATTGGAAGGATGCTGGCACTTCCCCATTCAGTTGCACTCACAGGACCTACTGGGGAATCTTCAAGATGATTTCCAGGTAGAAAATCTTTTAAATGTTCAGCTACACCTATGGGCCCAACTCCGGGGCCACCACCACCATGAGGTATGCAGAAAGTTTTATGCAAATTTAAATGAGAAACGTCACCGCCAAATTCGCCTGGGTAACATAAACCAATCATGGCATTTAGGTTTGCGCCATCTATATAAACCTGACCCCCGTGTTTGTGTACGACTTCACAAACCTTTCTTACATTTGTTTCAAATACACCATGGGTAGAGGGGTAGGTGATCATGATAGAAGAAAGATTATTTGAGTTTTCTTTGGCTTTTTCTTGTAAATCAGTTAAATCAATATTGCCTTCTTTATCACAGTTAATAGGAATGATCTTCATACCAACCATCTGAGCGGATGCTGGATTTGTTCCATGTGCAGACATGGGTATTAGGCAGATATTTCTATCATTATCTCCTCTGCTTCTATGAAAAGCATCTATTGCCAGAAGGCCAGCATATTCTCCTTGCGAACCTGCGTTTGGCTGCAAAGACACCTTTGAGTAACCCGTAATATTTACTAGTTGTTCTTCTAATTCATCAATTAATTGCTTATAGCCTTTGGTTTGGTTTTCGGGTGCAAATGGATGAATAGAAGAAAATTCTGGCCAACTGACAGGCAACATTTCTGAAGTAGAATTTAGCTTCATGGTACAAGAACCCAGAGGAATCATGGCTCTATCAAGTGCGATGTCCTTCTCGTAGAGTCTTTTTATGTAACGCAACATTTCCGTTTCCGTACGGTAAGTATTGAAAACAGGATGTTGGAGATACTTGCTAGTTCGCAAAAGGGCTTTAGGGATCGAGCTAGTTTCTTCTTTAGGTTCTTTTACAGACTTAATTGAAAAAACGGAAAGAATATTCTTTAGTACTTGCTCATCTACACTTTCATCTAAAGAAATACCTATAAAGTTCTTATTTATTTTCCTTAGATTAATACCCTTTTGTGAAGCAGCTTCTAACAAAGAGTCAGTATTCTCACCTGAATCAATCGTTATTGTGTCGAAGAAGTGTTTGGTTCTTACCTTAAATCCTTTTTCTTCAAGTGATTTGGCTAACTGAATGGTATGTTTGTTAACCTCATTAGCTATATTCTTTATACCCTCAGGTCCATGATATACACCATAAAATCCTGCCATAATTGCTAAAAGAGCTTGAGCTGTACAAATATTACTAGTGGCCTTTTCTCTTCTTATATGTTGTTCTCTTGTTTGGAGGGCCAATCTGTAAGCCACTTTTCCTTTTTGGTCTATAGAAGCACCTACCAATCTGCCCGGTAAAAGTCTTTTAAATTCTTCTTTCACAGACATAAAAGCTGCATGTGGGCCTCCATAGCCCATTGGTACACCAAATCTTTGAGAGGAGCCTATAGCAATATCTGCTTTGAGTTCGCCTGGGGATTTTAGTAAACATAAAGCCAAAAGGTCTGTGGCTAAAATTACTATGGCATCTTTTTTCTTCGAAAAACCGATTTCTTCAGAAAAAGAATTGATTTCTCCTTCTGCATTAGGGTACTGGAAAATAGCCCCAAAATAATCTTCTTTTTTACAAGAAGCGGAAGGGCCAATAATTAGGTTTATATCTAAAGGTTTAGCTCTTGTTTGCATGACTTTAATGGTTTGAGGAAAACACATTTCATCAACAAAGAAGTTATTAGATTTTGATTTAGAAACTCTCTTGGCCAAAGTCATAGCTTCTGCAGCTGCAGTGGCTTCGTCTAATAATGAAGCGTTTGAAATATCTAAACCAGTTAGATCACTTACCATCGTCTGGAAGTTTATTAGAGCTTCTAATCTGCCCTGAGAGATTTCCGGTTGATACGGGGTGTAAGAGGTGTACCAACCAGGATTTTCAAATACATTCCTTAAAATAACAGTTGGCGTGAGAGTGTTGTAGTAACCCTGTCCAATAAAAGAATGATGCAAGCTATTTTGTGAGGCTATATGTTTTAGTTCTTTTAAAGCTTTCTCTTCAGAAATTCCTTCATTCAAACTTAAAGGATCGGTATTGAGGATATCTTTGGGTACAACTTTTTTTATAAAATCGTCATAGTTTGAGAAACCAATCTCTTGAAGCATTTGGTCTCTTTCATTGTCTCCTAGACCAATATGCCTAGTAGAAAATGACTTTAAGGTTGAAGGCTTATCCTGAGGTAGATTTTTTTTAGATTCAGACATTCAATTAGTCTTCACATTGCTCGCTGTACTCTTCTGGCGTAAGCAAGTTTTCAAATTCAGAGCTGTCTGTTACTTCTATTTTAAAGAACCAACCCTCTTCATAAGCTGAAGAGTTTACTATTTCAGGGGAATCTTCCAGAGACGAATTCAAGTCTACTATTTTGCCACTCATAGGAGAGTATACCTCTGAAGCTGCTTTGACGGATTCAACTACAGCCGCCTCATCTCCTTGGTTGACCTCTGAATCCAATTCCGGTAACTCAACAAAAACTATATCTCCAAGTTGATCTTGAGCATAGTCACTAATTCCAACAGTAACTATTCCATCTTCCTCTAATTTTGCCCATTCGTGGCTAGACAAAAATTTATAATTTTCTGGTATATCTTTCATGAAGCTTTGTCCTTAAAAAACTATTTTTCCTTCTTTAATAAACCTTGGCTGACCGATTGCAGCAGTGAATATTTTATCCCTTACCTCTGCAAGGCACGTTTCTCTATCAGAAGGCGCTATTCTAGCTAAAGCTATAGATTTTTTCAGCGTTGGAGAGTAAGTACCGCTTGTAACGATCCCTTTTTTGGTCTTTTGTTCATCAAAAAATATTTCTTGATTAGACCTAACTATGCACCTGTCTTCAAATAGAAGCCCCTTTAACAAATGGTAGTCTCCAGTTTTCTTTTTAAGTTCAAATGAGTCTTTCCCGATAAAGTTTCTTTCTTTATCCTTCAAAGAGACTGTCCAAGCCATATTGCATTCAAGGGGTGAAATATTTTCATCCATTTCAAACCCATAAAGATTCATTCCAGCCTCCAACCTAAGAGTATCTCTTGCAGCTAGCCCCACAGGACTTGCTCCAGACTGTATGGCTTTTTGCCACAAGGAATTAGCTTTCTCATTATCTATCATCACTTCAACCCCTTTTTCACCGGTGTACCCTGTGGTCGTAACTAATGTTCCGTCTTCCATTAAACCTTCAAAAGGTCTTTTCTTCATTAATTCATTAGATGTTTCAGTGGAAAAGCATCTCGATAAAACTTTCAAAGCGTTTGGCCCCTGAATAGCTATCATTGATAAATCTGTGCGCTCTGAAAAAGAAACATCCATATCACCTACTTGAGAAGCTATCCAACTTATATCAGACTCTCTAGTCGCACAGTTGACCACCAACCTGTAGCCTGATTCCAGTTTGTAGGCTATTAAATCATCTAGAATTCCTCCTGATTCATTCAATAAAGCTGAATACAGACCATCAAAGTATTCATTTAATGAATTTATATCATTAGCCAAAAGCTTTCTTAGGAACTCTTTTGCGTCTTTGCCTTTAAAATCAAGAATAGTCATGTGTGAAACATCAAAAATACCGCATGAATTCCTAACCTGTTCATGTTCACTGAGTTGAGAACCATAATTTATAGGCATATTCCACCCATGGAAATCGACCATCTTTGCAGAAGAGTCCAAGTGTTGGTCGTGTAGAGCTGTTTTTTTCAAGACTAATATATAGAAGTTAGTATTTTACTTCTTTTTTCTTTATCTGTTATCCACTCTTACTGTGGATAACTCTGTGCAGTATTTTAAGAAATCCTTTAATGAGGCCATAATTGTGATCTGATCAAAAATTAACCAGTCGATTTCAAAGCTGTATTGAAATGTTCGGGAGTGATATTATTTATTTCTGGTAAAAATACTTACCAAATCCAACAAATGAATCAAAATTTAACTGTTCAAGAGGCTGAAGATCACTACCAAGAGCTAAAAGCTAGAGGTAGCCAACTTGATTTAACCAGGGGCAAGCCATCAAGTGAACAACTTGATCTCTCTCTAGACTTAGAGAACCTCCCGATTGGCAATTTTATTGAGGATGGAATTGATACAAGGAATTATGGAGAACTACTGGGTTTAGAAAAAATGAGGCAATTAGGCTCAGAAATTCTTGGATGTAAAAAGGAAATGGTTATTGCGGGTGGCAATAGTAGCCTCACTTTAATGGCCCAATACATTTCTAATTTATTTTTTCAAGGAAGTGGGGAAGGCCCTTGGTCTATGCATGAAAGAAATTCTGTCCTGTGTCCAGTGCCTGGATATGACAGACATTTCGCTTTATGTGATGAATTTTCAATAAATATGATACCTATTCCTTTGACAGGTAATGGGCCAGACATCGAGAAAGCTAAATCTATTGTTTCAAATGATCCTTCTGTTAAGGGAATATGGTGTGTTCCAAAACATTCAAACCCTACAGGAGAGACTTATAGCAAAGAATCTATTGAAGGGTTATTAGAGATAGCCAGTCAAAGAAAAGGGTTTAGGATCTTTTGGGATAATGCTTATGCAGTGCATGATTTTAAAGAATCTGCTCCGCTACCTAACATCTTTTCTTTAGCTAAAGAAAAAGAGATGTTGGAATCAATTATAGCCTTTGCCTCTACTTCAAAAATCACATTTGCTGGTTCAGGAGTAAGCTTCATGGCCATGAGTGAACCTAATTTAGACAACTTCATTAAACATTATGCTTCTATGGTGATTGGACCCGACAAAGTGAACCAATCAAGGCACATAAAATTTTTTAAGAATATTGAAGGACTTAAAAATCACATGCTTAAGCACGCAGAAATACTAAGGCCTAAATTCCAATTGGTTGATAAATGGCTTTCAAAACAAAATTTTGGATCTTGGACTAAACCTACAGGTGGTTATTTCGTTACATTTAAAAGCGAACCAGGACTGGCAAAGGAAATAATCAGTTTAGCCAAAAAGGCAGGATTAAAACTAACTCCAGCTGGAGCAACTTTTCCTTATGGGGTAGACCCCCAAGATGAAATAATTAGATTGGCCCCGACAGCCTGTACGATTGAGGAACTAGAGCAAGCAATGCAGATTTTTAATGCTTGTGTAGCCTTAGCCAGTGTAAAGAAAGCGGCTAGTTCTTAGTAGCTTCTAAAATACTATACGATTCGCCGTTAAACTCGCCGAAGAAGATGGGGACGTCAGGGTGTTCAACAGGAACCAGACTGCCATCTATTTGTAGGTTCTGCTGAGAGACGTAAGCAGAATAGAAAACCTGATCATTCTCAGCAAAAACATGATAAAAGGGCTGTTCTTTCTTGGGTCTGATTTCAGCAGGTATTGATTGATACCACTCCTCAGTATTATTAAATTCTGGATCTACATCGTAAATCACACCCCTGAAATCAAGGTATTTATGTTTTACAACTTGTCCTATGGAGTACTGTGTTTCAACTATTTCTTTCATTTGAGTAGGTCTTTTAGTTCAACAGATTGGTCGCAAAGCACATCTGAACTTATTTTTAGTTTATTTGCAACCAGCTTTTTTGAAATTAGAAAATCTTTGGGATTATTGACAGAATCAACAGCAATTAGTTCTCCCTTTTTTAGGTAAAAAAGCATAAATGACCTTTCCTCAATAAACCCCCTAACTACTGTTTCATCGTGGTCTCCAGACAGACCAACTATCTGAAGTTTATCTTCAAACTGATCGGACCAAAACCAAGGGACTTGATCATACTTTTCTTGTTTACCCAGCAGAGATAATGCAACGGTTTTAGCTTGCTCTAGTGCATTGTGAACTGATTCCAATCTGATGTTTTTATTTAGATAAAAATTGGGATGATTAGTACAGTCTCCACAAGCAAATACAGAAGAGTCTTCAGTTCTTCCAAATTCGTCCACAAGAATACCGTTACTGCATTTGAGCCCCGCTGACTCTGCTATCTCCTGGTTGGGCAATATACCCACTCCGATAACCACGCTATCCGCTTCTAGTATCGTACCGTCGGTACAAACAACTTTTTCAACATGGCTTTTACCCACAAATTTTTCCAGAGCTGATCCTAAAATTATTTCTACTCCTTTATTACGGTGTAAGGTATCAAAATACTCTGAAATAACAGGATCCACAGTCCTGCTCATAACTCGATTTTCCATCTCAACTACCGTTACTTTCAATCCTTTCTTTACTGCGGCAGCAGCTACTTCAAGGCCTATATACCCGGCACCTATAATTACTAGGCTTTTTCCTTTTTTAAACTGATCCTTAAGGTTATTTGAATCATTAATCGATCTGAGATAATTTATATTTTTTAAATCTGAGCCTTCAACCTCTAGTTGTCTCACTCTACTTCCAGTTGCTAAGACTAAGTTTTCATAAGGAAGAGCTTCTCCTTTAGATAAATGAACCATCTTTTCTTTTCTGTCTAATGACAGAACTTTTGTTGCAACTTTTACAGTTACATTATTTTGATCATAAAAATCTTGAGTCTTCATATAAACCCTATCAAGTCCAACTTCACCAGATAGATAGTCCTTAGAGAGAGGAGGGCGTTGATAGGGCAAATGATCTTCTTCACCTACGACGACAATAGACTCTTCAAAATTATTTCTCTTTAGAGTTAATACACATTGGGCAGCTGATTGCCCTGCACCTACGATAACTAGATCCTTCATTATTAGAAAAGTACTCGATTATTCCTTTAAATAGAAATAAAGTTTACATTTAATTTCCAATAAGTGAGGACTAAATGATAGGAATAATTGCGACCATGAAAATTAAGGAAGGCACAAATAAAGATTTTGAAGAAGTTGCTTCAAGATTACAAAGTGCTGTTACTGAAAATGAACCCGGTGTTGTTTATTACGATTGGTATAAAGGTCAAGACGACACAACATACGTTGTTTTGGAACGCTATGAATCTCAAGATGCCTTAGATGCTCACGGCCAAACAGATCACATGAAAAGTATTGGCGGAGAAATGGGTCAATATATGGCTGGGCGCCCTGAAGTTACTATTCTTAAAAGTATTTAATTAAGACAGGTGGGGTAAAGAAAGGAATTCTCTCGACTTCATTTCCTCAAGCCTACTAAGAGCTCTTTCGATGGGTTTCAACAACTTAGACCCTGAATAGATTTCTTTTATCTTTTTTTCTGAAGAAATTATAAGGTTAACTTTTCGTTCATAACATTCATCGATAAGAGCAATAAATCTTCTTGTTTCATTTTCTTTTGACTCTGTAAGAAGTGGTATGTCAGATACCAGAAGGGTGTGGAATTCCTTACTAATTTCTATGTAATCCTTTGAACTTCTTGGACCTTCACAGATATCATTAAAATGAAACCAAGCAACGCCTTCAGAAAGTTTTTTGGTATTAATATTTCTACCTAAAATTTCTATAGTTTGTGCAAGCTTGATCTCACCCTGAGCAAGCGAATTAAAGTGTTTTGATAGTATTTCATCCGTTTCTTTCGTCCCCGAGATAAGTTGAATTTTTTCTTGTTCAAGATTTCTTAGCCTGTAATCTTGAGAGGTTTTTAGTTGGTAGATTTTGCAGTGGTTTTTTATAGATTCAATAGCAGGATAAAACCTATCTCTGTGGAGACCACCTTCATATAAAAATTCAGGGTGTATATTAGAAGTTGCCACCAGCGGTATTCCCGCTTCAAATAATCTATCTAAGAACCTAGCCAACATCATTGCATCGCCAATATCCTCCACAAAGAACTCATCAAAACATAAGATATCAGCCTTTCTTGCTAGTTTTTCCACAATCTTTTTAATTGGGTCTTCTTGCTTTGCCATACGATTCATATCGTTATGAAGATTTTGCATAAATCTGTGAAAGTGAAGTCTGACCTTGTTGGAGGTGTCTAAACTTTGAAAAAATATATCCATGAGTTGAGTTTTACCAGAACCCACTGACCCATAAATATACAATCCCCCCAGGGGTTTTTTACTAAACCATGACCTAGATCTAGCGGTAACTTTTTCTTGTAGACTGTCTAATTCAACCAGAAGTTCTTTTTGGGCAGGATCGTCTATTAATTTTTCATTAGAAACCAAATCTTCATGTATGTGCGAAGGTTTCAAAGAAATTCCTTTTTACTTAGATTTAGGTTTCAGGGTTTTTAGTAAAGCTATGCAGGGTTTCATCTACGGGAGACCAGTGTCTTGCACTTGAGCTCCAGAAATTGGAATCTATTTTTAGCCAAGACGAATCATCTAAGCTTCCTGCTTTGACTAATCTTAAGCCTTCTACCTCCTCTATTAAACTCAATAAGGGAGAGCCGCACTTCTCACAGAAACCTCGACTAATATGGCTTCCGTCAGTACCGGTAACTGTGTAAAACTTCAGTTCTCCTTTAATCTCTAAAGCTTCTTCAGGAACCATAATAATTGTAGCTTTGCCTGAACCCGTCGACCTTTGACAATCTGTGCAATGGCAGTGACTTGCAGATATTACTGAAGACTCATTAAAGCTATAACTTATGTCTCCACACAAGCAACTGCCCGTTTTCTTTTCTTCACTCATTATTTTCCTTTAATTTTTTTTTACCCATTGGAAACAGAGAAGAAGTAGTTTGTTTATAAATCTGATAATCTGGATCTTCACCCCATTTCTTATCCGCTCTTCTCTCCAACATGCTAATCCCACTTATTCTTGTTAAGAGAATATAAACGAAAATTGGAGAAATTAAAGTAAGAAGTTGCCATCCTTCTAGCACCGGGAAAGCTATAAGGGCAATTCCTAACCATAAAGTAATTTCGCCATAGTAGTTAGGATGCCTAGAAAACCTCCAAAGCCCTTCATCAATAAACTTACCTTCATTTTCTTTTTTTGATTTAACTTTAGTCTTTTGATTATCAGCAACAAC
>JAKUUL010000080.1 GCA_022447025.1 SAR86 cluster bacterium
GAAAAAAGAGAAGGTTTAGACTTTTTATCTTCTATGGAAACTGTCCGAAAGGACATTTCACTCACAACGCCCACAAAACGAATAATTTTGTTTTATCTTCAAAGCAATTGCAATAACCTAAACCGAATAAAAATGAAATTATAAGTTTAAAACGAAAAACTATCTTCTTATTTCGAAAAATTAAATTGAAAGACACTAATTTTACTGGCCTCAAAACCACCCTGGCAGTACTTTAAGTAAAATCTCCATGTCCTAATGAACTTATCGTCAAACCCTAAAACTTTAACTTTATCTAATACACGTGAGAAATTTTCTTCCCACCTCTTTAAAGTAAGTCCATAATCTCGGCCAAACTCAAAGTTCCCAATATACTTAAAACCTTGCTTAACTGCGGTTGATTTAAAAATCTCCGGGGAAGGAAGCATTCCTCCAGGGAAAATGTACTGTTGTATAAAGTCACTACATTTCCGATAAGAAATGAAATCATTATTATTTATTGTAATGCTCTGAATAATCAATTTCCCTCCAGGTCTTAAAATAGAATGTAGAATTTTAAAATACTTTTTCCAGTATTCTTTTCCTAATGCTTCAAACATTTCAATTGAGACAATGTGGTTATATTCTCCCGTTATTTCTCGGTAGTCTTGAAGCCTGACTTCGGCAATTCCTTCATATTGTGAGAGTCTTTTCTTTGCAAACTCATATTGTTCTTTTGAGATTGTCAGACCTGTAACTTTAACACCCTTCCTGGCAGCATAATCCATGAAGCCGCCCCAACCACAACCAACTTCCAATATATGGTCCCCCTCTTTAAGTTTTAGCTTTTTCAGTATGTTTTCGTACTTATTTTCTTGGGCTAATAATAGCCCTTCGTCATCACTCTTAAAGATTGCACCAGAGTACGTCATAGAACGGTCCAGCCACAATTGAAAAAAGTCATTTCCAATATCATAATGGGAAAATATATTCTTCTGGCTCCCTTTCTTTGAATTTCTATTTAAAAAGTGCTTAATCCTGTAGAAAAGTATTTTTAAAAATGATCCTTTTATTACTCTCTCTAATTCTTTATAGTTATCAACTCCAAGTTTAATAAGTTTATTGATATTTTCACAATCCCAATAACCAGAAACATACGATTCCCCTAATCCAATATCACCTTTCGAAAAGAGGTCTTCACAAAATCTCCAATCATTAATACGAATACTAACCTGCTCTCCTTCTTTGTTACCAGAATATTCTAAATACTTTCCCTCAGGAGTAACAATTGTTATAACTCCTTTTTTAATGTTAGACATCATTTCTAGAAAAAGGAGGCCCCACTTAGGTAAAGCTTCACATGTATCAATTGATCTTTTATTCAGTTTTGACATAAGTTAAATCCCTAGTTAATTTTATAGGCTTAGAAAAATATTTATTCTTCTTAAAAAATAGTTTTAGTGCTTGATAGTGAATTAAAGTTATTATGAGTACTGTGTAAAAAGGGTGCTGGATAAAGGTCTTTAATAAATTTTTATCATTCCAGGGAGTCTCTGTACCTTTTATGCCTGTACAAAGCTGAAGTGATTTATCAAAATAGTAATTTATATTAACTGCATTATTTTTTGTGAAATCAAATTTATATTCTCCTTTAATATCGTAAAAGGGTGAGACATGAAACTCTTTTGGAAGAGTACATATACTTTCATCAGCGCCTTGTTTTATGACATAGTTATGAGATTCACCAAATGTGTTATTAACTTCACAAATAATGGCAACCAACTTGTCTTTATCATAACAGTACCAAAAGCAAACTGGATTAAAAACGTAGCCGATAACTCTTGGGAATGCCTGCAATACAACACTGCCTGAAAAATTATTTATGCCTGCTTTACGGAGAATATCATTTGCCCATACCTTTAGTGATGTCCCATCTCTATAACCATGGTCTTTTTCATAAAATGAGAACAGGTTAAACTTATTCACACTAAAAAGCAGAGACTCAAGTTCTTGCAAGTTTTCTAGAGAGAATTTTATATAAAAGCCTGAATAGGTAAATTTATTTACTTGAGGTAAAAATCTTTTATGAAATATTTTTGCTCTAAATAGTGACTTCATAAAACCTTTAAGAATCCTTCATTCATTCCATCATCTTCCAGCAATTTATTAATAACTGTTTTTGAGCTTAGTATTCCATCTTCATGAAAACCATATCTCAACCATGCACCTGAGAAATACACCCTCTGTCTTCCTTGAATATTTCCTATCTCTCTCTGTGCCAATATCGTTTCTATAGAAAAAATAGGATGTTGATAACTGATTCTTTTAATAATTTTATTATTATCAATATTGCTGACTGGATTAAGTGTTACAATCACTGATTTTTTAAATGGCAGAGGTTGTAACTTATTTATTAGATAACTTACTGATACTGAGTCATTTCCACATGTAGATTCTGTTGAAAGATAATTCCAGGATGCCCATGCAATTTTTTTCTCTGGTAGGACACTTTCGTCTAAATGTAGAACTGCCTCATTTTTTTGAAATTTAAACTTACTAAGAAGATCTTTAGTTTCAAAATCTGCAGATTTAAACATCTCCAGAGTTTCCGGAGTATGAGAACACATAACACAATAGTCGAAATTTTCTATCCTTTGATCTGTAATCAGTTTTACCTTATTATTTTCTGAAATAACTTCTAAAACTGGTTCATTTAAAAACTTCTTATCTATTCCATTTAGGGCCTTGTCAATATAAGTCTTACACCCATTTAAGACTGTTTTCCATTGTGGCCTATTAAAGATTTGTAGCAAACCATGATTTAAGCAAAATCTTAAAAAAGAATATGCGGGAAACTTTAGCATTTCGTTAGTAGGAGAAGACCAGATGCATCCCCCCATTGGTAGCAGATACCAGTTTTTAAAATCCTCCGAATATTCTTTCTTTATTAACATCTCATTAAGTGTTAACTCTGGCTTTCCTTCATACTCTAAAAGATATTTTTTCGATTCCTTATTAAATCGAAGTACTTCTTTTAGGAATCTATAAAACCTAATGCTAAACAAATTCTTAGCTTGTGCGAATACCGTTAAAATATTTGTACCAGCCCAAGTAATGTTATCAATTCTTCTCACTACACTAAAACTCATATCACTTGGGTAAGTTTC
>JAKUUL010000081.1 GCA_022447025.1 SAR86 cluster bacterium
CCATCTCTTATCCTATCTACGTCGTAGATAATCGGTTGCTTCATATCACCCGGTCTTAAAAAATAAGCATGTAAAGAGTGAACACTACGCTTTTTGTCCACCGTCTTTGCTGCTGCAGTCAACGCCTGCCCTAAAACTTGTCCGCCAAAAACCCTTGGTCCTCCAATGTTTTCACTTTGTCCTCTAAACAGATTGTCTTCTAATTGTTCTAAGTCGAGAAGTTTTATAAGTTTATCTAGTGCTTTTCTTTTCATGGTTATTTAAATTTTCTCTCTTCCCACCAAGGATAAAATTCCGGCATATCTTCTGAAACTTTACTGGGAAACTCAGGAGGACGTTTTTCTAAGAAAGACTCTACCCCTTCTTTTGCATCTCCGCCCTGACCTAGTTCGTATATGGCTCTTGAGTCAACTTTATGTGCTTCCATCGGATGATCGGCTCCCAATAACTTCCAGAGCATTTGTCGAGTCATGGCAACGGATACAGCCGAGGTATTCTCTACTATTTCTTGCGCAATTTTGTTTGCCTCTTCCAATAGCTTGTCTGCCGGGTGTATTGATCGTATCAAGCCACCCTCTTTTGCCTCTTCTGGAGAGAATACTCTTCCTGAGAATGTCCACTCCAAGGCTTTATTGATGCCAACCACTCTCGGTAAAAACCAACTTGAAGCAGCTTCTGGAACTAAGCCCCGACGAGCAAAAACAAAACCAAATTTCGCTTCTTCACTTGCGATTCTAATATCCATGGGAAGCGTCATTGTCACTCCGACGCCTACAGCAGGACCGTTAAAAGCAGCAATGATCGGTTTTGGACAATCAAATATAGCTAAGGTTGTTCTGCCTCCACCATCTCGCATCCATTCAGGGTCATCTTTTATCCCTTCAGTTTCACCTTTGTTATTTCTTACCTCTCTGTTGAAAGTATTGCCTCCAGCACCCAGATCAGCACCGGCACAGAATCCTCTTCCTGCTCCTGTAACAATGATTGCCCTTATATCATCATCTTTTCCAGCCTTATCGAAAGCTTCAATTAAGTTGGACTGCATTTGGCCTGTATAAGCATTCAGCCTGTCAGGCCTATTTAAGGTGATGGTTAATACTTTGTCTTTAACATCATAAAGAATACATTCAAATTCCATAAAATTACCTCATTAGTTTTTATATATATTGTGATCTACTTCGTCAGCAGGACTGGTTTTACCTGATTTACCTACCTCTTTAGCTGGAACACCAGCAACCGTAGTTCCTTCTTTAACATCTGATAAAACAACACTTCCTGCCCCAACTTTAGCATTTTTTCCAATTTCAACGTTCCCTAAAATCGTACAGGCTGCACTTAAAAGAACCCCTTCTTTTACTTTGGGATGACGATCTCCGGTCTCTTTGCCTGTCCCTCCCAGAGTAACACCTTGGAAAATGGACACATTGTCATCAACAACACTGGTTTCCCCAATTACGACACCTGTTCCATGATCTATCATTACTCCCTTGCCAATCTGGGCAGCAGGATGAATATCAACCCCATACACTTCAGAACATCTACTTTGTATAAATAAAGCTAAAGTATGCCTCTCATTAGTCCATAACCAATGTGAAACTTTGTAAGCTTGCAAGGCCTTAAAACCCTTATAAAACAAAAGTGGTGTTGAAAAATACTTGCATGCTGGATCCCTTTCCTTAGTAGCTATTAAGTCTTCTGCTATGTTAGTAATCATTTCTGCTTTTGATTTAATAGCTTCTTTCATGACTGATCTGAGCATCATGGGTTGGACTGAAGCATTAGATAGATCATTGGCTAATTGATTTGCCAAAGTTGAGGAAAAAGAGTCATGTTCCAAGACAGTTGTATGAAAAAAACTAGCCAAAACAGGTTCTGCCTCAGCTCTCTTTTTAGTTTCTTCTCTTATTGCTTGCCAAACTTCGTCAGCAGTCATTAAATTTGTCCTTACTTAATTGAAAAGGAGCGTAATTGTACTCTACAGAGTGTTCTTGCTGAAATGAAACAAATAAGGATAATAGGCTCCCCTTTTTAAATTATTAGAAGAAATGAGTATTGAAATAACTGATGAATCAGGTGTTTTGCCTGATATAGAGATTGATGTAGGTCAAACTTTTGATTTGGAAGTAGATCTTAAAGTTCCTGGGTTCAGCACAGCCAATGATTATGTGCCTTCCATCGATGAAGCTTATAAATTTGATGAGCAAACCACTTTAGCTATTTTGGCAGGATTTGCACACAACAGAAGAGTAATGATTCAGGGCTATCATGGTTCCGGAAAATCAACTCACATTGAGCAAGTAGCTGCTAGGTTAAATTGGCCCTGTGTCCGTATAAATTTGGATAGTCATATAAGCAGAATTGATTTACTTGGAAAGGACGCCATTGTCCTTAAGGATGGAAAGCAGATCACTGAATTCAAAGAAGGAATTCTTCCTTGGGCTCTACAAACTCCTACAGCTCTTGTCTTTGATGAATACGATGCAGGAAGACCGGACGTCATGTTTGTCATTCAAAGAGTACTGGAAGTTGAAGGTAAGTTAACTTTACTGGACCAAAACAAAGTTATAACTCCGCACCCTTCTTTTAGACTCTTTTCGACCGCCAATACCGTAGGATTGGGTGATACGACAGGCCTTTATCATGGCACACAACAAATAAATCAGGGCCAGATGGATAGATGGCACATAGTATCAACCCTCAATTATCTTGATCCCGAACTGGAACTAAGTGTGGTCTTAGCAAAAGTACCTAGTTTTGATACTAAGAAAGGTAGAGAAGAGGTTGTGAATATGGTTTCAACAGGTAATTTAACCAGACAAGGCTTTGCCAGTGGTGATATCTCTACCCTCATGTCCCCAAGGACAATAATCATTTGGGCAGAAAATACCACTATATTTAATGATAGAAATAAAGCCTTTGAAGTCACCTTCCTTAATAAATGTGATGAAACTGAACGGGCAATTATTGCTGAATCCTATCATCGATGTTTTAACGAAGATCTTGATGAGTCAGCTGCTGAATCCCTTGAAGAAGAGTAAATATTCTTTATATGCCTCCTGAGGCTTCTTCTAAC
>JAKUUL010000082.1 GCA_022447025.1 SAR86 cluster bacterium
CAAAACCCCCTTTTATAACTTCTACTTTACAGCAAGAAGCAGCAAGAAAGCTTAGGCTTTCAGCTGATCAAACGATGAGAACAGCACAAGCACTTTACGAAAAAGCTTTAATAACTTACATGAGAACTGATAGTCCTGTTATGTCCAAAGAAGGAATAGAACAATGCAGAACGGTAATAGAAGAGAAATACGGAACTAAATTTCTACCTTCAGAGCAGAGGGTTTATAAGAGTAAATCTAAACAGGCACAAGAAGCACATGAGGCAATAAGACCAACCGACATTAGCAGGTTACCAAAAGAAAGTGGGCTTTCTGGGGATGAAAAGAAGCTGTATGAACTTATATGGAATAGATCAGTATCAAGTCAAATGCAAAGTGCAGATGTTACTCAAACAGAGATTCTGATTTCATCAGAAAAGAAAGATCTAATTTTCAAAGCAACTGGATCACAAATTGTATTTAAAGGTTTTTTAGAGGTGTACGAAGAAGGAAAAGATGACAACGAAAAAAATTCTGAGACAAGGTTACCAATGTCGTTAGAGCTTAATGATAACTTAGAGATAAGTTCTGTAATGCCTGAACAGCATTTTACTAAAGCTCCTCCTAGGTTTACTGAAGCAAGCCTAATTAAAGAACTTGAAGAAAAGGGAATAGGCAGGCCTTCTACTTATGCCTCTATTATGAATAGTATAAAAAAAAGGGAATATGCTTCTTTAGAAAACAAGCAATTCAAGCCAGCCAATAAAGGCAGGGTTGTGGTAAGTTTCTTAGATTCATATTTCTTAGACTATTTCAAATATGACTTTACTGCTGACATGGAAGAGTCTCTGGATAAAATTGCTAAAGGAGAGCTTCTTTGGACCAATCTTTTAGATAACTTCTGGGAAGGTTTTGAGCCTAGTATTAGTTCAGTGCTTGAACTATCCAATAGAGATGTTTTAGAAAAATTGAACAATGCTCTAAAAGAGCGTTTATTTCCAAAAGGGAATACTTGTCCAAATTGTTCTGCTGAATTAACTTTGAAAAACAGTCCTAAGTTTGGGCCATTTATAGGCTGTACAAAATTTGATGAAACCGGTTGTGATTACAAGAGTCCTCCTTTCTTAACTCTTGAAGAAGTTGATGCTCATGCAAAGGCAAAAGAATCTATTGGTATTTATCCTGAATCAGGTAAGGATATTTTTCTAAAACCTTCTAGAGGCGGAGGTCTCTATCTAGAAACTCAAGATTCTAAAGATGAAGTAATTAGACAAACAATATCGAATGAGACTGCAGAAAATATAACTCTAGAAAGTGCTTTGTTGTGGATTACATTACCGAGGGATATTGGTCTTCATCCTGATACCAACGAAATGATGCAAGCAGGATATGCAAGAGGTCCTTTTGTACGGGTAAAAAGGGAAGGAAAAGAAACCTACCAGTACGCAAATCTTCCTAATGAGGAAGATATTTTTTCTATAGGAATGAATAGAGCAGTTGAGTTACTAGCAGGAAAAGGTGTTGCTAAAGAAGAAGCTAAAGAAATTGGACTTGATCCAACAAGCAAAGTTCCTGTTTTTCTTAAGCAAGGTAGATTTGGAGCTTATATTGAAACGGACGAACTTATCAGAAAAACAGTTCCAAAAGATATGTCTCTAGAAGAAGTAACTTTGGAATGGGCCGTAAGTAATTTACCAATCATTACTTATCATCCAGAAGACTCAAGAGCTGTTGGAATTAGAAGACAAAGGACAAGAAGTAAGGGCTGGAAAGCTTTTGTAGTTCATGCGGGAGTGAAAAAAGAACTTCCAAAGGACATCAAGGTTAAAGATGTTGATGAAGCGATAGCTTTATCTTTGTTAGATTAAAAAGCTAAAACCTTTTAATTACACCAACACAAATTCCTTCTAAATAAAATTCCTCTTTAGTTAGATCTATTTTCATAGATTTGAAGTCTTTATTTTGTGGTTCAAGGGTAACTTTTCCTTCTCCAGAGGCTTTAAAAGTCTTAACGGTTACTTCATCATTGATTCTGGCAACAACAATATCTCCATTTTTGCAGTCTTTAGATTTTTTTACTGCTATAAGATCTTCTTCGTTAATTCCAATATCTTTCATGCTTTCCCCTTTCACTCTAAGTAAGAAATCTGCTTTTTGGTTAAACATGTTGGTAGGCACTTCAAGTTTATTCTCAATATTTTCTTCTGCGAGTATTGGATTCCCTGCCGCTACTAGACCTACAACCGGAATTCCTGATTCTTCCTCATTTAAAACAATGCCTCTAGATGCTCCTGATAGAATTGAAATAAACCCCTTTTTTTCAATTGCCCTTAAATGTTGTTCAGCAGCATTATGGGATTTAAAACCTAAGGTTCTTGAAATGTCTGCTCTAGTAGGTGGAAATCCTTTTTCTTTTAAGTGGTCTTTGATTAGATCTAGAATTTCCTTTTGGCGAGAAGTTAAGTCTTTCATATAATACTCCTAAGCTTTATTACTGTAATTATATACAGTAAAATGGTAAAAACTCAAATTTATGTTAGTAATAGGAATTACCTCCAGAGCACTGTTCGATCTTGATGACAGCCATAAGATATTTGAAGATCAAGGCCTAGAGGCTTATAGGGAATACCAAATCTCAAACGAAAATAAAACCCTGAATCCAGGCCAAGCATTCCCTTTAGTTACAAAGTTATTGGATTTAAATAAAGAATTAAAAGGTGAAAAGTCTGTAGAAGTAGTCTTGCTTAGTAGAAATTCAGCTGATACTGGATTGAGAATCTTTAACTCTATAGAACATCATAATTTAGATATTAAAAGGGCAGCATTTTGTGGAGGAAGTAGCCCCCACACTTATGCAAAATCCTTTGGAGCACACTTGTTTCTTTCAACAGAATTTTCAGATTGTAAATTAGCTCTAAAGAGTGGAGTTGCTGCAGCTAGAATCATCCCTACTGGGGTTGCAAAAACTAGAGACAGTCAATTGAAAGTTGCTTTTGATGGAGATGCGGTAATTTTTTCTGAAGAATCTCAAGAAATCTATGATTCTCAAGGCTTAGATGCATTCGATAAGAATGA
>JAKUUL010000083.1 GCA_022447025.1 SAR86 cluster bacterium
AGTTGCCCACGCCCCGGCTGCATGCCCAGTTCTCCCTACACTTCATAATATATATGCATTAATAAAATCTGCGGACATGCCAATCAAACCAAAAGCTAGATTTTTAGAACTAGACCTTGATCCTTTAATTCTTGATTGCATCATTCCACCAAGCCCAAAGTGATCTAGATTACCCATAGCGGATCCGCTAAAAACTGCAATTTGATCTGGAGACACTTTTTCTTCTATCTCAGACCATTTAATTCCAAATTGGCCTAAGGTGTCACTCATACCAAAGATGGTCATTTGTAAAGCTCTGGCATGCTGTCTTGAAGAATAAAAACTTCCAGGATTGAAGCCCGTCGGTAATTGACCGCCTGCACTGGCTTTAATCTGATCCAGAATTATTCCATCAGGGTCATAGAGCTCTCTATCCAATTTTCTAACCATAGTATTTGATCGAATTTGGTCTGAGTTTTGGCTTAAGAAATCATTAAGATTTTCAATCTTTTCTGAATCCTTAGACCAACTGCTGCCCGAGGGTTTAATTAATCCCTGCATTACTGCAAGGTCCTTTAAAACTTTGGTTTGATCTTTTTTAGACAGGGAATCAAAAACCGTATTCTGATAACCAACATGATCGGAACTACGGCCGGAAGCGTTTACACCTCCAAAAGAAGTAATTACTGGTATTGGTTTTTTTGTCACTTATTTTTTTACAAGTATTTCTTAAGAATCTATTGTATGGCAATATCTACAAATATTAATTCAAAAAATATTTTAAAGGACTAATTATGCATCCAGGAGTAAACGGAAAAAAATTTCCCGATAAACCGGCAATTGTAATGTTGTCTAGCGGCAAGATAGTTACACATGGTGAATTGAATGATTTATCAAATCAAGGAGCCCAACTCTTCAGGTCTTTAGGATTAAAGCCAGGTGACTCAATAGCTTTTATGCTAGAGAACCATCATCTTTTTTTCCCTATAGCATTTGCTGCTTGGAGAAGCGGTTTAAGGTACACGGCTATTAGTTGGAGATTGCAACCTGCAGAAGTTGAATACATCGTTAAAGACTGCGAAGCCAAAGTTTTTATTACCTCTAAATTTTTGGAGGAAACCGCAGCAAATTTAGAGGAAGTTTTGGGCGGAGTAAAAAAGTTCATGTTAGATGGAACTTCTTCGGGCTATAACTCATATGAAGAGAGTATTGCTTCTATGCCAGAAGAACCAGTTGAAGATGAATGTCAGGGCGGATCCATGCTTTATTCTTCTGGTACAACAGGAAGACCCAAAGGAATCTACCGAGAATTACAGCTGAACCCTTTACCTTATACTCAGGAGGAAGATGACCTTGGTTTAGGTAGGGTAGTGGAGGGTGTTTATGGGGGCGATGAAAATACGGTTTACTTATCTCCAGCACCTCTTTATCACTCAGCACCTTTAGGCTTTAACACAGGTTTTCTTTCTTTAGGAGGCACCTCTATCGTTATGGAGAAGTTTGATCCTGAAGCGGCACTAAAGGCAATTCAAGATTATAAAGTCACCCATTCACAATGGGTTCCTACTATGTTTGTCAGATTCCTTAAGACAGATGAGTCCCTTAGATCAGCTTATGACTTATCTTCGCACAAGGTTGCAATTCACGCAGCCGCTCCATGCCCCATTGAAATAAAGGAGAATATGATTAATTGGTGGGGCCCAATACTATTTGAGTATTATGCTGGGACCGAGTTTAACGGTATGACAATTGTGAACTCTGAAGAGTGGATGGAGCACAAGGGAACCGTTGGAAGACCTTTGGTTGGAGAACTACATATACTTGATGACGAAGGCAATGAAGTTCCATCTGGAGAAACAGGAGGAATTTATTTTGGAGGCGAAACTGCTACCTCATTTGAGTACCACAACGACCAAGAAAAGACTCAAAGTGCAATTTCAAAGGAAGGCTACAGTACTCTAGGTGATATCGGCTATGTGGATGATGAAGGGTATCTGTATTTAACAGACAGAAAAGCTTTTATGATTATTTCTGGAGGTGTAAATATTTACCCTAAAGAAACAGAAGATGCTCTGATCATGCATCCTAAGGTTGCAGATGTAGCAGTTTTTGGGGTACCTCATCCAGAGATGGGCGAAGAAGTGAAAGCCGTAGTTCAACCGGCAAATATGTCTGATATAGGAGAAGATTTGGAAGCCGAATTAATCGCTTTTTGTAAAGAAAAAATTTCTCATGTGAAATGTCCTAGGAGTGTAGATTTTGAAGAAGAATTGCCTAGACATCCAACTGGCAAGTTATATAAAAGACTTTTAAAAGATCGTTATTGGAAGTAGATAACTATTGATTTGCAGTCTTAAAATGTAGGTCATTATCAGTTATTGATCCCCATCTTACTTCTGTTACATCGGAAAGATAACTCTGATTGCCTTGCCATGGCGCTTTCGAACCTTGTTTGGGCATCCTGTTAATAGCTCTTTTTACGTAACCGGAAGACAGATTCAAATAAGTACCTTCTTCTTTAACATCTTCGCCTACTTCGGGAGTACAGTAATCATAGCCGTGCTTGTCCATATAATTCAAAAGTTTGCAGGTGTACTCTGAACTTAGGTCAGCACCTAGAGTCCAGCTAGCTCTCGCATAACCAAAACTGCAAGCAAGATTAGGAATGCCATTAAACATTCTTCCCTTAAAGGCTAGTTTTTCAGATATATCAACTTTTTCATTATCCACTTTGACATCAATCCCATTCAGGAATTGAAGATTTAAACCTGTGGCCTTAATAATTATGTCTGCATCAAGCACTTTTCCCGATTTTAGTTTTATACCGTTTTCCGTAAATTCATCAATGTGGTCAGTTACCACTGAAGCCTTTCCAGCTTTCATTGCTTCAAAGAAATCAGCATTAGGAACAAAGCATAACCTTTCATCCCAAGGTTTATATCTGGGAGTAAAATGCGTCTCTATATCGTAATCTTTTCCTAAGTGGTCTCGTACACCATTTATTAGCATTTCTTTAACTTTTTCAGGGTTCTTAATACACCGATTATAGAAAAAATTCC
>JAKUUL010000084.1 GCA_022447025.1 SAR86 cluster bacterium
AGTTATAAATCCTGAAGATGATGATGGAACTACTGTTTTATCAGTTGACAAAGCTCGAGGTGAAACTGGTTGGAGAGTTCTGGAGAAAGCTAAAGATGAAGATAGACCTGTTGAAGGTGTAATTATTGGTTCTAATAGAGGAGGAGCTGTAGTTCAAGCAGAGGATGTACAAGGATTTATTCCACTATCCCAACTTGTTGGTCAATCTAGAGAATTGTTTGTCCCGAAAAAGGAGAATGCCAAGGAAGGTTTTATTGGTATGCGAATAACATTTAAGATTTTTGAATTGAATCGTCGTAGAAATAGGGCAATATTTTCAGAAAAAGCAGTCCTTCAAGAAGAGCGGTTAGAAAAGAAAAAGCAACTTATTCAAAGAATCAAAGTTGGTGATATTTTACAAGGGAGAATAGTCGGATTATCTACATTCGGTGCATTTGTTGATATAGGAGGAGCTGATGGTCTTATTCATATTTCAGAACTTTCTTGGGAGCCTGTTTCATCACCTGGTGATATTGTGACAGTGGGAACTGAAATGGATGTTTATGTTGTAAAGGTAGATAAAGAAAATTCAAAGATAGCCTTAAGTTTAAAGAGATTATCCCCAGAACCTTGGGAAAGCATAAAAGATCAACTTGAAAAAGGGAAAAAAATAAAGGCCATAATAACCAAAATAACAACATTTGGAGCCTTTGTTCGTACAAAAGAAGGAGTTGAAGGTTTGATTCATGTTTCTGAACTCTCTAGAACTACAATCGGATCAATTGAAGAAATTGAAGAGATTGTTACTGTGGGGGTAGAATTTGATTTAACTATTGTTAGTATTGATTACGAAAGAAAACGATTAGGGCTCAGTATATTTGACGCAGAAGATTCCCCAGAAGATTCTAAGTCTGAAGAAGATTCCCCAGAGGATTCTAAAATTACCAAGAATTAAGATAATTTTTTTATTTACCATTAAATTAGCATAAATAAAATTGTTGATAAAATCCTAAAATGCTAAGATTATTAAAATAAGGTTAAACAATTTCAATCGATTGAAAGGAGCGTCTTATGGCAAGTAGATTTGAGAAATTCTCTGAAAGAGCTAGAAGAGTCTTGTCATTAGCGCAAGAAGAAGCAACTAAGTTTAACCATGACTACATAGGTACTGAACACATCCTTTTGGGATTGATAAGAGAATCTGAAGGGGTCGCTGCTAAAGTTCTAAATAATCTCAAAGTAGATATGGAAAAAATCAAATCTGCCCTTGAATTTATTATAGGTAAAGGTGAAAAACCCACTGCAGGAGAAATAGGTTTAACTCCAAGAGCCAAAAAAGTCATTGAACTTGCAGTTGATGAAGCTAGAAAACAAAACCACCACTATATAGGAACTGAACATTTACTTATAGGACTTATGCGTGAGGGTGGAGGATATGGTTCAAATGTTTTAGAAAGTCTAGATTTGTCTTTGGACAAAATAAGAGAAGAGACGCAGAATGTTCTTTCAAGAACTGTATCGAGTTCATCTACATCAAATACAGGGACCTATACGGGTAAAAAGAAAGATTCTAGAACTCCCACACTCGATGAAATATCATTAGATTTAACTGAAAAAGCTACTAATGGAGAGTTAGATCCAGTAGTTGGAAGGGATACAGAATTACAAAGAGTTGTTCAAATCCTAAGTCGAAGAAGAAAAAACAATCCGGTTTTAGTTGGAGAACCTGGGGTAGGTAAAACTGCAGTCATAGAAAGACTAGCACACCTTATAACAGATGGAGACGGATTGATTCCAGAAACATTAATGGGAAAAAGGCTTGTCACACTTGAAATAGGAAGTTTGGTTGCTGGTACAAAATACCGAGGAGAGTTTGAGGAAAGACTAAAAAAGATAGTTAAGGAATTAACTCAAGCAAAGAACTGTATTGTCTTCATAGATGAAGTCCACACATTGGTAGGAGCAGGTGCTGCAGAAGGTGCAGTTGATGCTGCAAACATATTGAAACCAGCTTTAGCACGAGGAGATATACAGGTTATAGGTGCAACTACACAGGATGATTATAGAAAATATGTTGAAAAAGATAAGGCATTGGAACGTCGTTTCCAACCAGTGACGATTGATGAACCTGATGGTGAATTAACTGTTAGCATACTAAATGGCATTAAAAAGCAATATGAAGAATATCATGATGTGAAAATAACTGATGCAGCTATAAGTTCAGCAGTAAATCTATCCAATAGATACATTCCTGATAGAAATTTACCTGATAAAGCAATAGACCTTATTGACGAAGCAGGGTCAAGAGTACGAATAAAAAATTCATTTGTTCCACCTGAGTTAAGGGAAGCAAAAAAAGAATTAGAGAAGACTAGAAAATGGAAAGAAAATGCCATATCTGGACAACAGTATGAAAAGGCTGCCAAATTTAGAGATGATGAACTTGAACAATCTGCTAAAGTAGAAAAATTAATTAAAGCTTTTGAAACAGATAAGACTAAAGATGCAGTACAGGTAACCATTGATGATATATCAGAAGTTGTATCAATGTGGACAGGGATTCCTGTAACAAGACTAGATAATGAAGACAAAGAGAAACTGAAGTCCATTGAAAATGTACTTTCATTAAGCGTTATAGGTCAAGAAGATGCAATTTCAAGTATCGCAAAATCAGTCAGAAGAGCTCGCACGGGATTAAAAGATCCAAAAAGACCTATAGGTGCATTCCTATTTTTAGGGCCTACAGGTGTTGGAAAAACTCATCTGGTAAAAAAATTGGCTGAATTCTTATTTGGTCAAGAAGATGCTATGGTTAGATTTGATATGTCAGAGTATATGGAAAAACATTCTGTAACAAGATTAATTGGAGCCCCTCCAAGTTTTGTTGGGTATGAAGAAGGTGGACAACTCACAGAAGCAGTAAGAAGAAAATCTTATTGTGTAGTATTACTTGACGAAATAGAAAAAGCCCATGAGGATATATACAATATATTTTTTCAGGTTTTTTTTGA
>JAKUUL010000085.1 GCA_022447025.1 SAR86 cluster bacterium
TTAGTATAAGTCTTTATAATGAACTGAGATATAACAATACAGAGAAAAAATTTAACTTATTTATTCCGAATAATTTTAAAATAACGATAATTAATATTATAAATAGAAAACATTGAGGTAGTTAGTGAGGATTAGGCAATTAGTATTAGTTTCAGATGAAAGAGACGCGGTCGTAAATGACTTGTGTGATCTTTTTGGTCTTGAGGTTGCTTTTTATGATCCTGGTATCATCCACTTTGGTTTGGAAAATGCCGTTATCCCAGTAGGTGACACTTTCTTAGAAGTAGTAAGTCCTGTACAAGACAAAACCACAGCCGGCAGATTTTTAGAGAGAAGAGGCGGAAATGGTGGCTATATGGTCATTGTTCCAACCGAAGATTTAGGAAGAGAAAAGGCTAGGGTAGAAGGAGAAGGGATAAATATTGTTTGGAATGCGGACAGAGAAGAGGAAGGCATTCACGCCAAAGCTATACATTTACACCCAAGAGATGTGGGTGGAGCTATTCTTTCAATAGATTCCATGACCCCTACAAAGGCCTGGTTATGGGCCAGCCCTACTTGGGAAAAAAATGTAAAAACTGAAGTTTCTAATTTTTTAAATGGAGTTCATATACAATCAAAAGATCCAGAATCCATGATGCGAAGCTGGGAAAGGGCTTTAGGAAAGGAAGCAATCTTTCAAGACAATCAATTTCAAATACAATTAGAAGAATCGCGTATTGTTTTTGTTGAGGATTCTGATGGCAGAGGTGAGGGAATTGAATCATTTGAAATCAGTGTTAAGGATAAAGATAGTCTTTTAAAAAAAGCAGAAGAGAAAGGTTTATTTAAGGATGAAGAAATTTATATTGGAGGTGTGAAATTTTTATTAAATTAATAAGATATCTAAGTTGTTTATTCTTAATTTACCTTTTAGGGGCTTGTGGTGGTGGAGGCGGTGGAGGGTCGTCATCTCCGGTCTTACCTAGCGGCAGCAATACAGGTTCTTCCACTACTTCTAGTACCTCCAGTTCTTCTAGTTCCTCTTCAAGCACTCAATCTTATGACGAGCTTAAAGCACAATTTGAAGGTTATGAAGAGTACCAAGATCAATATGGACTAGGGCTAGTGAATGCTTCTTCTGCTTATGCAAGAGGTTCTACCGGGTCTGGAATTGTAATTGGTGTAACCGATTCAGGTTTAGATACTACTCATGTAGAAATAGGATCACTTAAGACAGCTCCAGGTAGCCAATTAAGCTATTCAAATTACACCCCCAATACGCGTCAAAAAAGACATGGGACTATGGTCTCTGGTATTGCTGCTGGATTAAGAAACGGATCAAACTATAGCTATACCCATGGAGTTGCTTTTGATGCAAAAGTATTTTTTGTGGCTATACAGTTAGCAGAACCTGATCCTGATTATGATCCAATCGATTTAGGGGACTCTTCTGGAGACAATTCTCCTGATTATTCAGGTGTAGATGATTTTTTTGAGCAATTATTTGATTTTTTCCAATCTAATAATGTTGACATTATTAACAACAGCTATGGGTATTCAGGAAATATTAATGACTATAATGAAGTACAAGTAAGGAATGCTTTCCCTAAAACTATAGCTTCTATATCCCAAGAAGGAACTCCAGATTACGACAAAACTATATTTGTTTGGTCAGCAGGAAATGCAGGTTCTTATGCAGATCAAGGTGCTGACTATTCAAGCCCAGAGGTTATGTCTGGCATGGCTTATTTAGTTCCTGAACTTCAAGGTCATGTAGTTGCAGTTGCCTCAGTAGATGAAAATGGATTTATTTCAGATTTTTCCAACCGATGTGGAGTTTCTGAAGATTACTGTATATCAGCTCCTGGAGGTGGAATAACTGTAGCTTACCCGACCTCAGCTGATGACACAGGTATTTATGAATCAACAGATTCTTGTGTTCAGACTAATTCGTGTTATGCAGTTGCAGGAGGCACTTCTTTTGCTGCTCCTCATGTGGCAGGGGCACTGGCTCTCCTTATTCAGCATTTTGATGGCCAGTTAGGAAATACTGAGATCTTAAATAGACTATTTGAAACCGCTAATAAAGAAGGTAGATATGCTGATAGTTCAATTTATGGTCAAGGATTAATGGATTTAGATGCTGCTACCATGGCAGTTGGACAAACCTCTATTGCCACTATTAATTCTTTAACAAGTCTAACTTTTCCAACTGCTTCTACTTCTATAGGTTTTGTAGGTGGAATAGTAGGGGATGGTATGCCTAGTGGCTTGAATAATAATTTCATCGTTTTAGATGAATTGGGCGCCCCTTTTCACAAGAATCTTCTCTCAACTTCAGTTAATACTCTGCCTCCCTTGGAATACTTAAGCTATCAGTACACCAATCCGTCTTTAAGAATTCATCAGGTAAATAGAGAATTATCACAAAATAGTTTTTTAACTCTTGGTTTGAATTATCTAAATTATGGGGAGTATGAGGCAGCACCCTCACTTTGGGCTAGGGATGAAGAGAAGCTAAACTACTTTGCTTTTAAGCAATACTTCTCTAAAGACAGTTATTACTTTTTAGGTCAAGGGATTAATCCTTCCCTTTTCTTGGGATTTGATCAAGAAAGAAAATTCTTGAATCAATTCTTTGGAAGAGAAGAAAGTACTTCGCCTTTTTTAAATTTTGCTAAAGAAGGCTCATTCCTTGGTGCTGGTAAATCTATTTCACGCAGTTCATCAATTTCAGGAGCCTTTTTCTCTGGGAAACACCCTGACTTAATGTATTTTCCAAATCATAACAAAACGAGTTCGGGTTTAGTTGTTGAGTATCAGGCCTTGTTAAACAATCAAGAAATATCATTTCAATCGGGAGTTCTATCAGAATCTTCAGCCATGCTAGGAAGTTCTTTTAGGGGGGCTTATGGAAGGCTAGATGACACCCTGACTTATTTTTCAGGAATAAATTCTTCATTTATTTTTTCTAGTTTTAGACTCATGGGGTCTTACTTTTACGGAAT
>JAKUUL010000086.1 GCA_022447025.1 SAR86 cluster bacterium
TTCAATGCCAATGTTTGATTACAACGTTCATAAAACGGCCTGGAAAGAGATCGCTGAATCAGCTGAAAGAAATTATGAACCAGGTAAGTTCACTACATTCATCGGATATGAATTTACCACTAACTCAGGTGACCTTGAGGGCGGAAACTTACACAGAAATGTACTATTTGAATCTTCAAACTATCCAGAACGCCCTTGGACAAGAATTGATTCTATGAACCCTGAAGATTTGTGGTCGTGGATGGATAAGTTAAGAGACTTAGGGTTGGATTCGATAGCCATACCGCATAATTCAAATGGATCTAACGGACGAATGTTTGAAACCAAATCTTGGGATGGGTCTTTGGTAGATGATCAATATGCTGACTTTAGAATGCGTAATGAACCAATAGTAGAAAGCACCCAAGTAAAAGGAACTTCTGACACTCATCCTATTTTATCTCCTGACGATGAATGGGCAGACTTCGAAATTTTTCCTTACCGTATAGGAAGAGGAAAAACTTATAGTGATCCTGATGGCAGTTATGTTAGACAGGCTTATAAAAGAGGCCTTGGGTTGGAGTGGGAAAATAGGGGTAACCCATATAAATTCGGAGTGATCGGATCCAGCGATACGCATACAGCTGCCGGAGCATTCGTTGAATCAGATTTTTATGCGAAAGTCGGGGTTTTAGATGGACTGCCTCCGCTAAGAGGATCCGTTCCAGTAAAACAAGAAGAATATGAACTGCTTAGCTCCGGAGAAAATAATTCCAATAACTTTGTAGACAAAGAACAAGGTAGGTATGTGGATACATATTATTCTTTGTGGAGTGCCTCAGGCCTTGCTGCTGTTTGGGCTGAAGAAAATACTCGTGAATCCATCTTTTCTGCTTTCAGAAGGAAAGAAACTTATGCGACAAGCGGGAATAGAATTAAGCTCCGCTTTTTTGGAGGCTTTGATTTTGGACAATTGGATCTGACTTCTAACAACTTAATCAAAGAAGCCTATAAAAGAGGTGTTCCAATGGGAGGAAGTCTAGTTTCTGATGAGGTTCAAAGCCCCGAGTTTCTTATCTGGGCAAGCCCCGATGAGGTCCGAAGCCCCAAGTTTCTTATCTGGGCGCAAAAAGATCCGAAAACTACTTCACTTCAAAGGCTTCAAGTTATCAAAGGCTGGATAGACCCAACGGACGGAAGCACCCATGAAAAAGTTTACGATGCGGCTTGCTCTGATGGATTGAAAGTTAATCCGAAAACCAATCGCTGTCCTGATAATGGAGCAAGGGTTAATCTTTCCAATTGTTCCGTTTCTGAACTCGGTGCAGTTGAATTAAAGACTGTATGGACTGATCCTGAATTTAATCCAAAGCAGAGTGCTTTTTATTATGTCAGGGTGTTGGAAAACCCTTCGTGCAGATGGACTGCATGGGATGCTGTAAATAACGGCAAAAAGCCTAGAGAAGATTTTGACCATATAACTCAAGACAGAGCATGGTCTTCGCCTATTTGGTATTCACCCAGTTCACCTAACGAAGAGTAGTAAATGAATTACAAGTTTTTAATCTTACCTTTTATTTTGAGTTTTTTATTAGCGTGCTCAAACGATGCAGAAGTTATAGAAGATTACTCACAAGTCGAAGAATCTGAAATCGG
Source organism: SAR86 cluster bacterium (assembly GCA_022447025.1). Taxonomy (GTDB): domain Bacteria; phylum Pseudomonadota; class Gammaproteobacteria; order Magnimaribacterales; family Magnimaribacteraceae; genus AEGEAN-183. Next base: position 1,636 of record JAKUUL010000086.1, read on the forward strand.
TAAGACAGAAAACTATAACCAGTATCGAAATGTCTATTTTGGAGATACGCACATTCATACCACTTATTCATTTGATGCTTACCTGCTAGGTAACATGAACACTCCTGATGAAGCTTATCGTTATGCCAAAGGAGAAGCTATGAAAAATTCTTTTGGCATTAATATGACAATAAGAGAGCCTTTAGATTTTTATGCAGTTACTGATCATGGTTTTTGGATGGGAGTTGTGGATGATTGGGCTGATACATCAACAGAACTTTCAAAGCATCCTCTAGCGAAACCTTTTCACAATGTAAACGCAGAAGAAAATTTAAGCCTTCTTAATATTGATGGCAATCTGGATAGAGTATCTCTTTTTAGACAAGAATTTGGTAAATTTGCCCAGACGCGAGGTAGCTACTGGAAACAATTCATAGCTTGGTTGAAGAGTGATATTGCAAGAGGCTCAGCATCATTTGATTATGAGTCCTACAGAGAAGCATGGACAGATATTATTAAGGCAGCGGAAAAGCATAATGAACCAGGTAAATTTACTACTTTCATAGGGTATGAATGGACCTCATCTTTTTTACCACCAGACGGTGCTTCCTATCATAGGAATGTTCTATTTAATTCAAGTAAGGCACCTAAAAGACCTTTTACAAGGATGGATTCACAGAATCCAGAAGATTTATGGGACTGGATGGACGTTATGAGAGAAAAGGGTTTAGACAGCTTAGCTATTCCTCATAATTCAAATCAGTCCAATGGCAAAACTTTTAGGCTAGCTTATTATGATGGGAAACCTTTAGATCAATCTTACGCAGAACAAAGGATGAGAAATGAGCCATTGGTTGAAATTACTCAAATTAAAGGCACCTCTGAAACTCATCCCAGATTATCTCCGAAGGATGAATGGGCAGGTTTTGAAATTCTGAATACCCGTAAAGGAAAAACTAATTTTTACAGCAATCCTCATGGTAGCTATGTAAGGGAGGCTTTGATGAACGGCTTGGCCCTTCAAAAAGAAAATAGAGGTAATCCCTTTAGAATGGGCTTTATAGGTTCAAGCGATAATCACAATTCCTCAGGTTCATACGAAGAAGATAACTATTTTGGTACAACACCACTAACATCTTCACCCCTATCAAGAGGCTCTTTGCCATTTAATGCAGACTACCTAGATGGCTCTGCCAGTACTTCTCAACTTAGAGGTTCTGAAATAATAATAGATCAATACTTGCCTGGCTCTGCCAGTACTGCGCAATTTGGAGCCTCAGGGTTAGCAG
>JAKUUL010000087.1 GCA_022447025.1 SAR86 cluster bacterium
CCATGCCTTTCATCCCCATAGCAATAAGATCCAATTCTACCGAATTCATAAGATCACGAATAATATTATCTGGAAAAAATTCAAATATATCTTCCCATTTTAGGTGGTATTTCTTTATCTCATCGGCGAGGGCTGGCGCCTCACGTGATATAGCCTCTAGATATTTGGATTCGTCATCTGGTTCCATCTCGCCTAACATTTCCGCAACCTCTTTACCACCACCTCGTGAGAAGGCAACTGTTTTTGGCAGAAAATGAGACTTCTCTTGCAGGTCTGACGCAACACTAACTATTGCTCCCAAAGGAACCTCATTTAGGGTTCCCATTTCAATAAGTACTCTACCTTTTTCTTCCGGGTCCAAACGATCTAAAACTTTTTTTCGTTTCTCAGCACTAACCTGAGCCATTACAATTGCTTTAACTTTTGTATCCTCCGGTAACACCATAGATATTAATTGTTCATCGGTTAAATCATCGAGGAATTCAAATGGTTTCTTAGGTTCATCTTCACCACCTTCCTCGGCTTGGAACTTCTCACTTACAAAGCTATAGTAAAATTGCTCTATAACTTGCTTTTTAACACCAAATGAAACGCTATCCATATCACGTGCAACTGAACGTACTTTTCTTATATCCGTTTTTGATAGTTCCTTTAATAGTGTAATTGACAGACCTTCACCAAGAATAGTAAACAAAATAGCCACTTTTTGTAAGCCAGATAGTCTTTTTACATCAGTGATCATATACTGTGACCTCTTTATTTCTTCTTTTTCTTCTTTTTACCAGAATCTTCTTCCTCCGGTTCTTCCGGTGGCGGTTCTGGCTCAGGAACGACATCATCTTCCAGCCATTCTTTAACAATGCGGGTAGCTGTTTTTGGTTGCCCAACGCTCATTGACACGACTGATTGGCGCATCTCGCCAATCTCACTTCTAATAACATCTGGATCTTCATTTGTTTCTTGAACTTCACTTTTAGTAACTAAACTACCATTTTTACCCTTCTTTTTTTTTCTTCGAGGAGGACCATAAACCCACGGGGGGGGCGGGGGGGGCGTCTTCTTTTTATTAAACAGTAGCACAATAACTAAACCAAGTAATATTAACACCAGAGCACCCAATATGGATACCAATATGATCATTGCGGAAGAGCTTTCTACTTGATCAAGTTCCTGTTCCAGATCAAGTTTAACAGAATCTAGCATAGCAATCTTTTGTGTAAGCTGTGAATCTATTCCTGTCTTTTGTGTTTGTTCAGCATATATTAACGCTTCTTTTAAAGAAGTAATTTCACCTTTTAGATCTGTTAGCTGTAGTGAATCCCGCAATAATTTAGTTTTTCTTTCATATTCAAATTTATTTCTTAGGTTCGCTTGTTCTAGTTCATTCAACCGACTCTTAAATGCTGTCATAGGTTCACTTACGGCATCCTCTATGGATTTTTTCATGCCACCATCTTCTCCGCCTTGTAATTGCTCCAACTTATCAGCAATATTTTTAAGGAGTACCTGTTCCGCACTTTTTTCATCACGACGTTCCTTAAAGGATGCCGTCATTATACTTAGTACATCACCTCTAGTACGGTCAAACCGTGAAGCTACCATTACAACCTGGCGAATATTCTCAATCAACTCTGGTGCTGCGCCCTCTTGTAAAATAATGCTTATTTGAAGCCGTTTAACAGCTGCTATAGCAGGCATTCTATTTGTTAGTGTCTTGGATTGTACCCTTTCGTTCGCCATAGTAGGCTCTTGGATTGGCACAACCATACCGGGACCTGCCTGGCCCTGTACTGCAGACTCCTGAGAGACCTGCGGTTCAGCTTCTACCTCAAAATCAAAACCAGGAATAGGGAGCCCCATATCGGAAAATTCAGTATCGCCTGCAGATCCGCCTTCTGGAGCCGCTTCACCAATTATGGTCGTAAGTTGTTCGAGCGCAGAGGCTTCATCATAAATGGGACGATCACCTGGTATAATTGTAATTTGTTCCTCTTTTTCGCCAGTAATTTCAATATCAACATCTACATCAATTACATACTTTTGATCATCAATGACTTTGGAAAGCGCATCGCCTATACGTTCCCTTAGGTCACTTTCAACCATTAATTTCTGAGTTAAATAACTGGAGGTTTGCTGTCCTAACAATAAAGTCAGGCTAAATAAGAAAACCAAAATGAAAGGATGTATTTTATACCCCTTCTTCATATTACACTCCTTGTATAATTCTTTAACATACTTTAATCAATTCTTACCCATCGTTTTCTTCAGAAATTGGTTTGTGATGCGATGGTGTTAAGAATGTTATTTCAATTCGTCTATTTCTACCTTTTTTTTCAGGTGTATCATTTAATCCCAAAACAGTCTGTCTATCAATCTTCTGGGTAAGATTTCCGGACTGACCCCGTGGAACCCAATCTGCATATCCCGCAGCAACTAATCGAGTTGGGTTGACCCCCTTATCAATAACATTTCTCACTACTGCGGAACCTCGAGCTGTAGATAATTCCCAATTTGATGGAAACCGTTTTTGATAGGCTTTTGGCAATACATCACTGTCTGTATGGCCCGCAATTTCTATTTGAAATATAGAATTTTTAATTTCAGGGACTATTTTTTCCGATAATAATTTCATAAGACCGGGACTTATTGCAGAGCTACCAGAACCAAAACTAAAATCACCACTGATTTCCAATGTAACCCCTTTTGCGCTTGTGGTAACTTCAACAGGAGGATCTCCCTTACTATCTTTCATCTCTGCTTTAACCTCTTCTACCATTTCGTCTAATGATGCTTTTACTTGCGAAAGTTTTGTCGCTTTCTTTTCAAACTTTCCTTCTAGTTCAGCGGCGCCTTCCTTTTTTATCTTGCTACCTAATGATTTACCAGTGGAG
>JAKUUL010000088.1 GCA_022447025.1 SAR86 cluster bacterium
TGGCAGGCCATAGAGTGGTATAGATGGCTGACTATAAATATCAATCGAGACATAGGTTTTATGTTGAGTATTGTCCATCAGAGAGAAGGGAAGGAGCGTAGAGGTGGCCTAGTCTTGAAGAATGGAGTCTATGAGATCATAAAAGATTGTTCTATAGAAAGTGAGTACGACGAGGATTATTACCAAAAAAACATTAAAGCCTGGGCTAAAACAGATAAAGATGAATATGAAATAGAGGGAAAGGTTCTTTCTCTCATACCCCTGAGAAATAAAAGAGAAGATCCTGAAGGAAAAATGTTAACGACTAGAATAACAGAAGGCATGACAGAGTATAGTTACAAAGGGCAAGTTGGATATGGAATGTCTGAATATTTAGATCAGATCGTAAATGATAAGCCTTTAGGACCTTAAAAAGTGAAGATAAGTGCAGTTGATCAGTCTCCAATTTTTTCGAACACAAATGCAAACTCAGCAATTAGAGAGACTATTGAGTTAGCTAAATTCTGTGATTCTATTGGGATGCATCGATTTTGGGTTGCTGAGCACCATGGTTCTGATTCTTTTGCGGGCTGTTCTCCTGAAATTTTTATTCCGTCCTTAGCTAACGAGACCAGTTCTATTCGAATAGGTTCGGGAGGGGTTATGTTGATGCATTACAGCCCTTACAAGGTAGCAGAAAATTTTAGACTTTTAGAATCTTTATATCCTGGAAGGATAGATCTAGGATTAGGAAGAGCTCCTGGAAGCAATCCCGTTCAAGCTGGGGCATTAGCTTACGGTTCTAAGACCACTGGTCCTGAATTTTTTACTACAAAAATGAATGACTTAAAGTCTTTTTTGATAGGAGAGAATCCCGAAACAGAGGCTTTTGAATCAGTAGATGTAACTCCTGGTTTAGGCAGCTTACCTGAGACATGGCTCTTAGTTTCTTCTGAAAACGGAGCTGACTTAGCAGCCTTTTTTGGTTTACCTATGTCTCTAGCTCATTTTATTGAACAAGATTGTCTTCATTTAGCAGATCGCTACAGAAAAAACTTTAAACCTTCTGTATTTTCTAATGATCCAAAAGTAAGTGTTGGTATTTTTGCTATATGCGCAGAAAGTGATGAAGAGGCCTTAAGACTATCTGCAAGCGCTTCTGCTTGGAGAAGAAGAGTCCAGTCAGGAAAAGCTTCTAGCTTTCCTTTAGTAGAGGAGGCTCTCAGCGAAATAAATATAGAGACTCTGGGTAAAGGAGAAACTAGACCATTTGTTGGATCTCAAGATACTATTTACGAGAGACTAAAGCCTTTAATTAAGAAAGTAGATCCAGGGGAGTTAAAAATAATTACAATTTGTGAACCTTTTGATGCCAAAACTAAATCTTATAAATTAATTAAAGATTTATTTGATTAAAAACGATAAATACCAAAGTGTTTAATTTCTCTTATGAAAATAGAACTTTAAGTGCTGGATCACCCTGGCATCTATTCTGTCTATCAAATCTATATTTTGCTCAAGGCCTCCCCAATGGATTCTTATTTTTTGCACTTAACACCTATTACGCTTCTCAGGGTGCTACGGTAGCCGAGTTAGCAAAATTCTCCTCCCTTCTACTTTTACCATGGATTTTTAAAGGTCTTTTTGCTCCTTTAATAGACAGCTTCACCATTAGAAAATTTGGACGAAGAAGATTTTGGGTTCTATCTAGCCAGATAGTCACAATTATTCTTTTGTTGTTGTTGACCCTGCTGGGTCCCGAGTTATCCATTTCCTCAATGGGCCTAGTTGTTATGACGGTAAATTTCTCAATAGCTTTCCTTGATTTATCTACTGATGCTTTGGCAGCCGATAGCTTAGATGAAATAACTTTAAGTAAGGCCAATGGTTTGATGTGGGGCAGTAAAGTAGTTGGAAATGCTGTTGGCATGTTTTTAGGCACTACCCTTTTCTTTACCTATGGTATTTCTACAGGAGTAGTTGTTCTGGTAGTTATTATGATGATAATTTTTCTAGTTCCACTTAACTCAAGAGAGCTTGATTTCAAGGTTGGTTATGAATCTTCATCATTCAAAAAGAATTTTTTACCCCCTTTAGATTTATTAAAAGAAATTGTTAAAGTCTTTGATGATTCCAGAGCTAGATGGGCAATCGTATTTATACTATTTATTAATCTTGGCTTAGGAGTATTTGAACCTGTATATAACAAATTCTTTCTTGAAGAACTTAAGTGGTCAGGAGAAATGATAGGCAATGTAAGAACTTGGAGTTTGTTAGCAGGGGGAGTAACAGGACTGCTTATAGGATTGTTAGGAACTTATTATCAAAGACATCTATTACTTTTTCTTTTCATAAGTATTCAAATAACAGTTTATGGCCTCTTAGGATTGTATGTAGATCAGATCACAAACTCTTACGCCCATTTAATTATCTTTGCTTTAGATATGACTGGGGCCGCTATTTCAGTTTCTATGTTCGCCATCTTTATGTCGCTTTGTACTTCTCAGTCTAGTGCTACTAATTTTGGTATATTCATGGCATTACTAAACCTTTCAAACTATACAGGCAATCAAATAGCACCAGGTTTAATGGAAGCTTATAGCTTTTCAGGCTCTTTCTTATTCTGTTCTTTAGCTTTGATTCCTGCAGCTCTACTAACTTTTAAGTTAGCTAGCAGTAAAATCAATCAAGACTAGCTAGGAATCCTTTTAAATGATCTCCAATTTCATGAGGAGAAATTTCTTGAATGAAATGACCGCCTTTCACAGTCACTTCTTTCTGGTTTGGCCAGAGCCTCGATCTCTCTCT
>JAKUUL010000089.1 GCA_022447025.1 SAR86 cluster bacterium
CAAAAGAGTTGGTATCAACCTCGTCAAGCGTCAGCCGAGCTGGATTTAACTCATGGGCTTCAAGATTATTAAAACTAGCTAAAATTAAAGAAGTAAGAAAAATTAGTTTTGCCATCAATCTTGGTAATTAAATTTAGGATTAATTTGAACTTCATAATCCTTTTTTAAAGCTTCTATGTAATTTTTCGTACTATCCTGTTTCTGCTCCAGCAAATAATCCGTTAATACAGCCTTCTTCACTTCTTCCAAATCAGGTGATTTAGCTTCAGTAATTTGAGAAATCTTTACTAAATGAGTTCCATAAATAGAATTGAAAGGACCTAGCCAAGTACCTGGTTGTTGAAAAATAAAATTTTCTGAAAAACCAACTCCAAAATCTCTATCAATATCTTTAGGGGTTTTATTGATAAAGTTTTTTCCTACTAAAAAAGGATCACTATCAGGAAGGTTATTTTGTTCTTGAATAACCTTGAGGGCACTTAAAGCTCTTTCAGGTCCATTTTTTTCTTTAGAGAAATAGAGATGACTAAAGCTTAACCTTCTGTCCATATAATAGTCAGCTTCTTTGGATTCAAAATACTCCTTTAATTCAGATTCAGTAGGAAAGTTGCTTTGTTCCTCTTGTTTTAAAAAACCTATTTTTTGAGCAAGTCGCCTTTTAATTATGATGTCATCCTTATCTAAACCTAGACTTAAAGCCTCCCTATAAAGAATTTCTTCCTCAACTAGCTGATTGATGATTCCTTGAAGATCTTGGTCATTAGGAGGTCTGCCGACTTGAACTGTCCAAGTTTCTATTAAACTATTTATCTCATCATCATAAAGGACAATAGTTTTATCTTGGTTACCGGAATAAAACCAAATATCTACAAGAAGAATAACCAAACCTATGCTTAAGAAGGAGAGTAACTTCTTAGTCATAAAGGTTTGCTCTATCTACGCTTCAGGCGTATGCCAAATTGGAGAAGACCAAGCTCTTTCCTGGAGAGTCTTGTGCAAGTCAGGTCTAGGTTCAACACCATTTCTAAGTGCATCCCAAGTGGACCAACGACAAGTTGGGTTTTCTAGGACTCTTACGTAATAAAAGGCTTTTTGAGTAGGATCAAAATCAGGATCTTTCCAATAAGTTTTTAATTCTGAAGCACCGACATCAGAACTAATGGAACAATCTGAAAGGTTTACTTTAGCTCCGTTATCCGGGCATCTGTGGGTTATTGGATCTACTTTAAGACCGTCGGAACAGGCTACGTCATACACTCGTTCATTGGGTCTACCCACAGGATCACCTATGGCATTTTCAGCGAACCCTTTAATGATTTGAACTCTTTGTAGTGGGGCTCCTCTGGCGTCTCTTACTGCCCATACTAAAAACTCAGGTGATTCTTCAAGTCCTGTTAGATCTCCCCCCATTGGCACGCCATTTGAATAAGCCTTATTAATCAATCCCTCGTCTGAAAGCGGTGAGCTATCTAAATCCTCACCAGCAAAGAACCTTAACTTTATTCTGTTACCAGAAGTTGCATAAGTTTCCTTTCGGCGAAAAGCATTAAAAATAGAGTCTCTGGTATTCTCTTCTGCCCATACCACAGCCAATCCAGATGCGCTCCATTGACGAAAACCTGGGTTGCTGTAATAAGTATCACCAAATTTCTTTAAACCTATTAATCTGGCACCGGGTAAATCATCATTGTCCATAATCAGTTTAACTTGCTCATCTGGTAATGGAACCGAACCTCTGCCCTGAGGGGTTCCATCCAGAATACCTATTTTGGAGTGGTAATCAGACTCATCATCTGAAATAGCTCCTGTATGAGTATCGCTTGCTCCTACTAGACCAAATTTATACGGATTGCCTCTTTGTTCTTCTTGCAAACTCAGGCCGTCTAGATAGGCTTGTCTAACATAACTGCCGTCTGGCCTACTCCATGCCGTTCCCCCCACCCTGGTATCCATAATTTCAAAATCTGCCCATTCGTCATTTGGCGATAATAAGGGGTGCGTATCAGAGGTGCCTTTAACTTGGGTCATTTCTACAAGCGGCTCGTTCCTCATTCTAAATTCAGCGTAGGCTTTACCAACCGGGTAACCTGCCCAATCTTCTAATTCAAACATTTGACCATTAGAGCCATTGGAATTATGAGGAATAGCTATCGTATCAACTCCCCTATCTCTTAAGCCATCCATCCAGGTCCACAAGTCCTCTGGGTTTAAAGATTTTAGTCTTGAGAAAGGTTCAACCGTTACTTGATCTCCTCTAAAAATCACATTTCTATGAAGGTTTCCGCCTTCATAAGGCCCTGTTCCAAAAGGATTAAGAACACTTATATTGTCACCTGAACGAGTAGTAGAAGTGGTGTATTCGTATGCCACGAAAGTTGTGAAATTACCTGGATCATTGTGCTCTTGTGCACTACGAATAATATCTTTCCAAGCAGACCTATGTTTATCACCGCTGTAAATACTTATTGCTC
>JAKUUL010000009.1 GCA_022447025.1 SAR86 cluster bacterium
GTGGCATTGAACATGCTGTACTCCACTTACTTTATTCTAGATTCTTTTACAGGTGTCTTAGAGACTTAGGCTTAGTTGAAGGTTCGGAGCCATTTCTTAATCTATTGTGCCAAGGAATGGTCCTTAAGGATGGATCAAAAATGTCTAAATCTAAAGGGAATATTGTAGATCCAAATGAGGTAATAGAGCTTTATGGAGCCGATACTCTAAGGCTATTTGTAATGTTTGTTGCCCCTCCTGATCAGTCTTTTGAGTGGTCTGATCAAGGATTACAAGGAGCTTCTAGATATTTAAATAGATTGTGGAAACTAGTCCAAGAGCATATAGATTCAGAATCAAAAAAAGAGTTAGATTTTAGTGACTCTAGTGAAAGCGTAACAACTTTAAGAAATAAAACACACCAAACCCTTTATAAGGTTAAAGATGACTTTTTAAGAAGACACTCGTTTAATACAGCCATAGCATCAATTATGGAATTAACGAATGCAATACCAAAAGAATTTTTATCTGTTAATGCAAAAGAATCCGAGAAGTCTGCTGTCAGAGAAGCTATAAATACGATTCTAATAAGTCTCTCTCCTATTACTCCACACATTACCCATGCTTTGTGGAATCAGCTTGGGAATCAAAACATAATTCTTGATGTTGAATGGCCTGAAGCAGATGAAAATCTGCTTGAAAAAAAGTCTATTGAAATAGCTATTCAAATTAACGGCAAGCTTAGAGGACAAATTACAGTTGACGCTAATTTGTCCCAAATAGAAATAGAAAAAATAGCTAAAGAACAAGAAAACATAAGAAAGTATATTGAGGGTAAAGACACCAAAAAAATAATTTATATTGATAAAAAATTATTGAATTTTGTAATTTAAGAAAAGTGATAATAGCCTTAAAAAAAACCTTAGTATTTTTAATCATTAGCTTCTTTCTAGTTGGCTGTGATTACAAACTTAGAAGTTCATATCAGGGTCTAAATGATTTGGTTGTTAACATCTATTTTGAGGAAAACATCATGAATCAGGATTTTGTCAGTGTCCTTCAAAGACAATCTGGTTTAAAAAAGTTACACCTGAATAAAGAAGCAGAAGACTCTGATCTAGAGATAAAGATTCTAGAGCATACAATTACTAGATTTTCATCTGCATTAGGGGCTGGGGCCCGAACTAAAGAGGCACGTATGGAATACCATTTAAAAATACGTTTAACACCAGCGGGAAAGAAAGATAATTTTTTGCTGGAATTTAAGGATAACAGTTATTATTCTTTTGACGAATCACGAATTTTAGCTATTGAAGAAGTGGAAAATAGACTTAAAGAGAACTTTTTTAAAAATGCCTTAAAAAGGATCAATTTTTCCTTGCTTAACCTTTTAAATGAAACTAACTGAAGACAGGCTTAACGATGTCTTAAAAGAATCCCTGGATAATATCTATGTAATCCTTGCAGATGAATCCATCCTAATAGAAGAAAACTTAGAAAAAATTTATGCCAAAGCTAAACAGGAAGGCTTTACCGAAAAAAATACTCACATAATAGACTCCCAAAACGACTGGACATTCCTATCTTCTAATTCTGATAACTTAGATCTTTTTGGATCAAAAAAAATCTTAGAGGTTAAGCTGCTGGGACAGGGTCCGGGTGTTAAGGGAGCAAATTCTTTAAAAGACTATTCAAAAAGTCCGGACCCAAATACATTGCTAGTTTTAATTGGAGAAGGTCTAGAAAGAAAAAGTATTTCCTCAGCTTGGGTAAAAGCTTTAGAAAAAGTAGGAACTTTAATTTCCATTGCACCCCTTTCTTCCAGTTCTTTAAAAGTCTGGATTAAAAATAAAGAAAAAGAACTGAATATTGAGATTAAGCAAGAAGCCTTACAATTATTGATAGAAAAAACTGAAGGGAACTTGATGGCTACTTTGCAAGAAATAAGGAAATTATCCTTGGTCTATCCTTCTGAAAAAATAGATCTAGATAAAATGAAAAAAAGCATCACAGGCTCATCTAAATATACAATTTTTGATTTCTCAAATGCTTTTGTTTCTAGAAATACATCAAAAGCAATTCAAGTCTTGGAGTCACTTAAGGTAGAAGGAACACCTGAAACGCTTATTATTTGGGCATTGACAAGAGAACTGAATAACTTATTTAAAGTATCAAAATCAGGTTCTACCAAAGGAATCTGGGGGCCTAGGAACTATTTAGATTCTCTTGCAAAAACCTCTAAGGAGGTAGATAGATATAAAATTCTAAAAGCTTATAAAAGAATAGCTTTCATCGATTCTTGTATAAAAGGATTCAATAAGCAGAACCCGTGGCTTGGTATAAGAGAACTTACTCTTACTTTTTAAGCCAGGCTAAAGTAAGAGGTTAAAAGCTCATGCCACAAACTATCTTTATAAGACTTTTTTATATCTAGCTCCCTTCCATCAATCTTAGTTACTGGTTGTATTTCTTGAGTGGAACTCGTTACCCATACCTCTTCAGCTTTATATATATCCTCTAATTTTAAGACCCTTTCCTGTACTTCAATTCCTTTGTTATTAAGCAAAGAAATAACATGTTTTCTGGTTATGCCAGAAAGTATTTGATTTGATTCAGGAGTAGTAATGACTTGATTATCGAAAACAGCAAAAACATTACTTGCAGCACCTTCGGTTACTTCTCCATTGGTACAAAATATCACTCCATCCTTTCCTTCTAGATTAGCTTCATTCATAGCCATGATGTTTGAAAGTAAAGTAACTGCCTTGATATCACACCTATTCCATCTTGGATCTTCTAGAGTTTTAACCTCTAATCCTTTTCTTTCTGGGTCCAATCTGTAAGGATTAACTTTAAGCTCTGAGGAAGTAATAAACAAAGTGGGTTGAACTTTGGGGTCAGGAATATGGTTTCTAATTGAATCTTCACCCCTAGTTACCTGCACGTATACCGACTGATTGCTAAAAGTATTTTTTTTAACTAACTCATGAATGATTCCCGGAATATCATTCCATTTTTGGGGATTTTTAATGCCAGTAGAATTCAAAGAACGGCCTAATCTGCCAAGGTGGTCTTCGAGAAGAAAAGGTTTCTCTTCATACACTGGAATAACTTCATAAACCCCATCTCCAAACAAGAAACCTCGATCAAATGGAGAAATTTTTACTTCTTCTCTTCTTAAAAACTCTTTATTTAAATAGGTCCAAGTCATAATGAAAGTTATTCTTCTTCCATTAGGAACCTATAGACTAATAACTTGATATTAGACCAAGCTCTTCCAAATAAACCTAGGCTACTTACTTTATTAACGGTGACCAGATCTATAGATCCAACCTCCTCTTCTCCTAGCTTAAAAATCATTTTTCCAACTATTTCATCTTCTAAGATTGGAGCTTGAAGATAATCATTTAAAGATATAAAAGACTCTATCTTCTTGAAGTCCCTCAAAGGAAGAGTTAGATAGAAGTCCCCTATAGGTGCTATAGCTACTTTCTCAACCTCACCACCCCACACTTGTTCTTCTTTAATATTCTGTCCTTTGTTTACAAGTTTTTTGGTCCTAAAGTATCTGAAACCATAATCAAGCAACCTTCTGTTGTCAGTAAGTCTGCTTTTTTCTGAATTACTTTTTAGGGTTACAGCAATTAGTCTTGTTTGTTCTCTTACACCAGAAGAAACTAAGCAAAATCCTGCTGACTCGGTGTGTCCAGTTTTTAATCCGTCTATTGAATCATCTTGCCAGAGAAGAGCATTGCGGTTTCTTTGACGAATATTGTTGTAGGTAAACCATTTTTCTTTATAAAGCGAGTAATGTTCAGGAAAATCTTTTATTAAAAGCATTGATAGTTTTGCTATATCTTGAGCTGAAGAATAATGTTCAGGATGAGGCCATCCAGAGGGGTTAACAAAACTGGTATTTGTTAATTCCATTCTATTGGCATAACGCATCATAAGATCTACAAAGTTATCCTCTGAACCAGCAACATGTTCAGCTATAGCACAAGTAGCATCATTGCCAGACTGTATTACCATACCTTTTATTAAATCTAGAAGAGATACTCTCGAACTTTCTTCAATAAACATTCTAGAGCCTTTCTTTCTCCAACAATTCTCACTTATCAAAACCTGATCATCTAGACTAAGGAATCCATCTTGGATTTGATCAGAAACGATATACCCTGTCATAATTTTGGTAATACTTGCCGGTTCAATCTTTTCATCTGCATTCAACTTAGCTAATACTCGATTTGTATTTGAATCTATCAAGATATAGTTTTCTGAACTAAGTGAAGGCGGGTCGGGTATAAAACTTTCATTTCCAAACATAAATATCGGAAAGAAAAGACTGAGAACGAAATAATATACTTTTTTTAACATTTCTCTGTATTAGAAGAATTCAGCTAAAGATTCACTAAACTCATAAACTGCCATAATGTATAGCTTGCTTCTATTATATCTTGATATAGCTTGATAATTTTTTAAACCTAACCAATATTCATAGCCCTTTTCTATCTCTAACTCTATAGGAATAACACGCAATTGATTCTGTAATTTTTCTACTGGTGTAATACCAAAAGACTTCAAATCTGAAACCTTAATGTAAGGTTTAAAGGATGATTTAAGCTCAGGCCTTTCACCACTATGTGTTGCTTTTAATACAATTTTTGTATTTGGTTCCCATTTACCTTTTTTATTTAAAAAGTTAGCTACACTTCCTATAGCATCAACAGGATTATTTAAAATATCTCTTTTCCCATCAAAATCAAAATCAACAGCATAGTTTCTATAGCTATCAGGCATAAATTGTCCAAATCCCATAGCTCCTGCTATAGAACCTTTAATGTTAGAAGGATCCCAGTTTTCCTCTTCGGCAAGTAAGAGGAACTCTTCCAGTTGAACTTTAAAAAATTTAGCTCTCCTAGGATAATCGAAAGACAAAGTGCTCAGTGAATCTAAAACCCTAATATTCCCTGTAATTTTTCCGTACCTTGTTTCTATGCCAATAATAGAAGCTATTATTGATGCTGGAACTCCATAGATATCTTCAGCACGCTTTAAATCCTTTTTATATTCACTAATAAACTGCTTTCCTGAATCTACTCTCTCATCGGTAACCATCATGTTCTTATAACTTGACCAAGTCATTGTGCCTTCTGGTTGCCTATTCATTATTCGAACAACACGTTCTTGAAAATTGACACTAGAAAATAATTCTTTCAGTTCTTCTTTATCTAGCCCATGCTTGTTGTGCATCATTTCAATAAAATCAATTACATCAGGTCTATTTTGATAAGGGATAGACTCATCAGCTTTTATCTCAAAAGTAAGAGTTGTGCTTACGATTAACAGAAATATTGATAAATGCTTCATATTTTTTACCAAGTTTGTCTTCTTTTCATTGATAAAACAAACCCAAAAGCAACTAAATGAATAAGGATCGAGGTGCCCCCTTGACTAATAAGTGGTAGAGGTACACCTACAACTGGGAGCGTTCCAACAGTCATTGATACATTAATCCATATGTAAATTAAAAAGATAAACCCAATAGAAGTAGCTGCTAATCTAGAAAACTCTGTAGAAGAATTAAGGGCAATTTTAAAGACTCTATAAAGAATTATTCCATATAACATCAAGAGCAAGAAAATCCCTAAAAACCCAAACTCTTCTCCTATTACTGAAAAAATAAAATCCGAATGGCTTTCAGGAATAAAATCTAACTGACTTTGAGTTCCATTTAAGTAACCCTTTCCCCAAAATCCACCTGATCCTATAGCTGTTTTAGATTGAGAGATATTCCATCCAGCACCAAGTAAATCAGACTCTGGATTAAATAAGGTAATTACCCTCTGTTGCATATATGGAGTAAGGCTAGCCCAAAGGAATGGAGAAGAGATTATCACCACCATTATTAAAATTATTAAGATTAGCAAGGGGAATCCTGCTAAAAAAACTGGAATACAACCTGATGCCAGTACTATTAATGCAGTACCTAAGTCTGGTTGTTTAAAAATAAGAAAGCTGCTGCTTAAAATTGCTACCAGTACAACAACCCAGTCTTTTATTGTGTTCCTTTTCTGATTTCTAGTTAAATAAGAAGCTGCTGCTAAAGGCAATAGAAGTCTAATAACTTCAGAGGGTTGAAAACTTATAAAACCCAAATCAATCCAACGGTCTGTTTTATATCCCTCAGCAGGAAATAATAAAACCCACACTAAAAGTATTAATCCGAACCAAAAGAGATGCATAAAGAAACTCTTATAAACGCTCTGATCTAACCTAGAGATAAAAAACATTAGAAATAGACCGATGGCTACATAAATGGATTGCTTCATAACCATAACTACAGTTTGCCCACTTGCACTAAAAAGAACGAAAAGACCAAAAATTAGAATAGTTAGCAATGAGAAAACTAAAATTGGGTCTATTAATAGTTTTGATAAAGTAAACTTTCTTGTTCCAAAAGAGGTGTTTAGCTGATAATCAAGGGGCGCTTTATTGGACATTTAATTATTCTTTGACAAGTACTTATCAATTAATCTTTGAGCGATAGGAGCAGCAATAGCACTCCCAGATTCTCCGTTTTCTACTATCACAACTACAGTTAGTTTGGGTTCAGGGATAGGACCATATCCCACAAATAAAGCATGATCTCTATTACTCACTTCTTGTCTTATGTCTTCATACTCTTCTTTTACTGTGAGCTCCTCATCAGTAAGACTTTTGATTTGAGCTGTTCCTGTTTTTCCAGCAATTTTATTCTTTGCTATTTCATTTAAATTGAACGCCGTTCCTCTCCAGTCGGAAATAACTGAAACCATAGAACTTTCTAATTTTTCCCAGTCAGATTCTTTAATTGAATCAATTTCTAGAAAAATTTCTTTTTCTATTAAGTCTTCATTTACCTTAGCTACTACCTTGGGTTTATAAATCTTTCCTCTTGTAGCGATTGAAGATACAGCTAAGGCAAGTTGCAAAGGTGTGCTAGAAATGTAACCTTGGCCTATACCCATATTTACTGTATCTCCTACAAACCAAGATTCTCCTATTGCTCCTAATTTCCATTTTCTATCAGGTAATATGCCTTCTGCTTCAGCATATAGATCTACTCCAGATTTAAGACCAAAACCAAATTCTTTTAAAAAGGTAGCTATACGATCAACTGTTAGCTGAGTGGCAAGTTGATAAAAGAAAACATCAGAAGATTCAATTATAGATTTCGCTAGATTTACTTGACCATGCCCCTCTTCTTTCCACCCCCTGTATTTTCTTCCTTCTTCATTTAATTGAAAGAAGCCCTCATCTTCGATTGTGGTATTCCAATCTATCTCACCTTCTTTTAAACCAAGAAGACCTATAAAGGGTTTAATAGTTGAAGCAGGAGGATAACTCCCTGAAATAGCTCTATTAAAAAGAGGGCTTTCTAAATCATTGAAGATGATATCTAAATCACCTATCTCAGTTTTATTGAAAATATTAGGATTAAAGTCGGGACCACTAACTAGAGCTTTTATAAATCCAGTATTAGGATCTAAGGCTACTATAGCTCCTTTTCTACCCGCTAACTCATTTCTAGCAAGTTCTTGTAGATCCTTATCTAAAGTAAGATAAATGTCGCTTCCTTTTTTAGGAATAACTCTTGTTAATTCTCTTATTTCCTTTCCATGAACATCAACTTCAATAGTCTTGTAACCCACGCCCCCTCTCATTTGTTCTTCATAAGACTTTTCAACTCCCGATTTCCCTATTTGAAAAGAAAGAGGGTAAGAAAAATTAATACTATCTTCTATTTCTTCAAGGCTTATCTGCCCCACATAACCAAGAACATGTGAAAAGATAGGCCCAGATAAATTAAAACGCATAAGTCTTGCTTCAATTGACAAACTTGGCCATCTATCGCTCTCTACAGAGAACCTTGCTATTTGTTGTTGAGATAAGTTTTCAGCAATAACTACCCTTTCATACTTAGATTTCTTATCAATAGATTTCTCTTTATAAGCTAACAGTTGTATTTCATTGATAATAAGATTTTCCTTTAATTCTTTTAAGGTTTGCTCAATATCTTTTGTCTTAGAGGGCGATATTGTTAGGGCTTGAGAAACTATATTCTCAGTGACTATTTCACCATTAGAAAGTTTTATTAATCCTCTAGAGGGATAAATGGGAACACGAACAATTCTGTTTTCATCTGAGATTGTCGTATATAGGCCTGAATCTAGAACAGTCAACTTAACTAACTGAAAAAGAGTAATAAACCCAAATAAGCCTACCAATACAAGCAAAAAGGTTGATCTGTTTGTAAGCTTAGTTTGAGCTTCTTTTTCTCTATCTAGATTCAAAAATTCTGACATTTCTATTTGTGATAAGGATGATTCTTTTCAATTGACCAAACTCTATAAAGTTGTTCAATAAGAATAATAGGAACTATTGAATGAGGAAATGTAAGAGGTGATAGTGACCAGATCTCATTGGATGAATTAAGACAATCTTCACTTAAACCTTCAGGACCTCCAATTAAAAAAGATATATCTTTAGACGAGGTTACCCATTGATTAAATTTTTCTTTCAATTTTAAAGTAGTCCAACTCATGCCTTCTTTGTCTAGCGCAATGATAGTATTGTCTTTGTTAACAGATTTAAGGAGCTTTTTACCTTCCTCAAAAATTCTTTTCTTCTTACCAAGAGATCTAGTTTTACGATCTGGTTTGATACCAAGCCATTTAATCTGTATTGACTGATCGAATCTCTGTTGATAATCCTCAAAAGCAGTTTTTGCCCATAAAGGTCTTTTGCTTTCTATTGCAATTATATGGAACTTCATTTGCCCAAATCGGGGTCCCAAAGACTTTCCAGATCATAAAAAGTTCTTGCATTAGCAGACATTAGGTGCAAAACAACATCTCCAATATCTATAAGCACCCATTCCTCACTGCCCTCTCCTTCTAGCCCGAGAGGCTTAATTTTCTTGGCTTTAAGATCTTCAAGAACCTTTTCACCAATAGACTGTATATGTCTATTAGAAGTACCGCTGGCTATGATCATATAGTCCGTAAAGCTGCTTAATTTTTTTACATTAATTGTGACAGGATCAACTGCCTTTAGTTCATCAAGGCTAGCCGATACAAGGTCTCTTAATTTACTAGGTAAAACTTTCTGCGCCATATAAGCCATGCTTTTTTATGTATTCTTTGACAAGCGTATTAACAAGATGATCAATTTTCTTACCCTTAACTATTTTCTCTCTTATAGATGAAGAAGAAATTTTAAAGGGAGTAACTTCAATTTCAAAAATATTTAATTTACTATCTTCAAATAAGTCTTTTTTAAACCCTTTAACACTAACTAAATCTTTTGCTTTCTTGTTTTTTGAAAGTGGCAAATCCGGTCTTTTCATTATCACAAAATCTACCAGATTAATAAGGTCTTGCCATTTGTACCAAGAATGTATGTCAACAAAAGAGTCTGAACCAACTATCATAACTACTCTAACTCCTTCTTCCTCAGACATTATTTCCTTAACTGTTTCGATTGCATAAGACGGACCATCTCTAAGAGACTCCCTGTTATCAACTATAGTTTTTGGTATATCTTTAAATGCCATGGAGGCCATTTCATATCTATGTTTGTAGGAGACCTGAGAACTCTCTCTATGAGGTGGCTGCAAATTAGGAATAACCAAAATCTTTTCAAAGGGTAATTTTTCTAACAATTCTGAAATTGTTAGTACATGACCATTATGTACAGGATCAAAAGTACCACCAAATACACCGATTATTCTTGGCATTGGTTAAAATTTAGTTCCCTCGTAGTTCAGCATTGCCCTCAACAAGATACTTAAGGGAGGTTAATCCCTCTAACCCCACGGGACCTCTGGCATGAAATTTATCTGTTGATATACCGACTTCAGCCCCCAAACCATATTCAAATCCATCAGCCCAACAGGTAGGTACATTATGCATTACTGAACTTGAGTCTACATTCCTCATGAAAACTCTAGCCTTACCAATGTTCTCTGTAACTATGCTGTCTGTATGAGCAGAACCAAACTTATTTATATGATCAATTGCTGAGTTCAGATCATCGACTATTTTTATCGATAGTATGGGTGCTAAATATTCGGTCACCCAATCTTCCTCAACAGCCTTTGATATATTCAAAAACTCCAAAGTGCGTTCACATCCTCGTAATTCAATTTCTTTCTCTTCAAAGGCTTTGGCAATAACAGGTAAAATTTTTCCTGCTATGACCTTATTAACCAAAAGCGTTTCCATGGCTCCACAAATTCCATACCTATAAGTTTTTGCATTAACGGCAATGGAAATAGCTTTCTCCACATCACATTCTTCATCTAAATAAACATGACAAATGCCATCAAGGTGTTTGATCACAGGAACTTTTGCTTCATCAGATATAAGTTTTACCAAGCCTTTTCCACCCCTTGGAATTATTATGTCAACCCACTTATTCATACTCAATAAGACCTTAACCGCTTCCCTGTCTGTAGTCTCTACAAGCTGTATAGATGCCTCAGGTAGACCCTCTTCTAATAATCCCTTTTTTAAACTATTAGCAATAGCGGTGTTAGTTTTAAATGCTTCGGAACCACCCCTTAATATACAAGCATTCCCTGACTTAAGGCATAAAGCAGCAGCATCAGCAGTCACATTCGGTCTTGATTCGTAAATGATTCCGACAACCCCCAAAGGGACTCTCATCTGACTTATTTTTATTCCAGATGGTGTTGGTTTTAATTCTGTTAAGGAGCCTATTGGATCGGGCAAGTCAGCTACAGTTAAAAGCCCACCTATCATCGAATTAATTCTTAGCCTTGTCAGCTCCAATCTGTCAATTAAGGCTTCCTCTACAGCATTTGATTTGGCTTTAGATAAATCTAAGTGATTCGCTTTGAGAATAGCCTCTTTATCTTTTTCAAGAATTTTTGCAATCCTAGTTAGTGCTGAATTCTTCTTTTCACTAGATAAGTTAGAAAGAACTTCTGAAGCTGATTTGGCTTCAGACCCTAACAATTCCATATAGGAACTAATGTCTTTACTATCTTTCATAATCAAATATTCTATAGGAAAGCGAATTCAAAAAACGGATTATAAGATGTTTGACATTGGAGCAGTAACCCTCTGGTTACAACAAAACCCTGAGTGGATAATACTCGGTTTATGTTCGGCTGCATTTATAGAATCATTTGCACTAATTGGAATAATTATTCCTGGAGTAGTTTTATTAGCTGCTATTTCAGGATTGGCTGCTTCAACTAATCTTTCAATTTTTCATGTTGTATTCCTAGTTTATCTATCTAGCTGCCTAGCAGATATTTCTAGTTTTCTTATAGGTAAATATTTAAGTAATAAAATAGACCGTATCTGGCCCTTTAGTAACAACCCTTCTTGGCTAGAACAAGGTCGTAAATTTTCTAAAACTTATGGTATCCCAGGTGTTTTTTTGGGTAGGTTTGTTGGGCCTATTAGGCCCTTAATTCCGATTACAGTTGGTTCATTGTCCATGGATTTGAGAACTTTTATCTTTGTAGATCTTATTTCAGGTCTGATTTGGGCTCCTGTGTACACACTGCCAGGTTATTTTGCAGCAAAGACTGCTTTAGAAGGATCAGGTAACCTAACTCTGGCTGTTGGTTTTATGGCTTTAGCAATTGCTTTTCTCTTATTCGTAAGATATTTACTTAACAAAAAATAACTGTCTCTTGTTAAACTTAATAAAAATTAAAATAGGAAAAATATGACGACAACCTACCCAAGCCATCCCAATTTGGATGGAAACTACGCACCTCTGAGAATGGAATGTGACCTTAATGACCTCGTTGTTGAAGGAGAAGTACCTCAAGACCTATTCGGAAGCTACTATAGAAATGGTCCTGATCCCCAGTTTCCTCCAAAAGATGGGCATTATCATTGGTTTGGTGGAGATGGAATGATTCATGCCTTCCACTTTGAAAACGGAAAAATATCTTACAAAAATAGATGGGTTCAAACTTCAAAGTACAAGCAGGAAAGAAAGGCAGGAAAGTCATTGACCAACCTACTCAACCCAATGGAGCCAGATCCACTTTGGAATCCTGAAGGAGAAAATGGAGTAGCAAACACAAATATTATCTTTCATGGAGACAGACTTTTAGCTTTAGAGGAAGGACACTTACCGTTTGAGATAGACCCCTTTACTTTGGAATCAGTTGGGCCTTATAGCTATGAACATAAATTATTATCACCTATGACAGCACACCCAAAGATTGATCCTCTGACCGGAGAAATGTTTGCTTTTAGTTATGGTTTTGGAGATAACAAACTAACTTATTTTGTTATAGATGCTGCCGGTAAATTAACACATTACTCTGAATTCAATGCTCCTTATTCTAGTATGGTTCATGACTTTATGGTGACATCTCAGCATGTGATCTTTCCTATTTTTCCATTGATAATAGACCTAGAACAAGCAATGGCAGGGAAAGCTCCAATAGCTTGGGATAAGGACAGACCAAGTCACATAGGAGTCATGCCAAGAGATGGTTCTGTTGAAGATATCAAGTGGATAGAAGACGACCCGTGCTTTGTCTTTCACCCAATGAATGCTTATACCGAAGGGGATAAAATTATAGCTGACACGATGCAATTTGAAGAAGCACCCTTATTTCCGCATGTTGATGGCTCTAATCCTGATCCAAAAAAAGCAGAAGCTAGGCTAACTAGATGGGAAATAGATTTATCTTCAAACTCAGGGAAGATTAATAAAAACTGCCTTGACGGTGATATAGGTGAATTTCCTAGACTGGATGAAAGGTTTAGCATGCTTAATTACAGGCATGGATTCTATGCGGCTAGCATAGGTGATCACCCCCCTGGGATAAGCTTTAACTCGGTTGCTCATCATGATCATCAAACAAGTAAAAAAGAATTCTACGTTTTGGGTAAAGAAGATGCTATAGGAGAACCTGTTTTTGTTCCTTCATCCAATGAAGCTGAAGAAGGTGATGGATATTTAATTGCTTTGGCTTATAGAGGAGTTGAAAATAGATCCGATCTATTAATATTTAATGCTATGGATGTGGCATCCGGACCCATTGCCACTGCTCAGTTACCTCATAGAATACCCTATGGGTTTCATGGAAACTGGCGCCAGGGAGAATAATCGATTATGACAAGAAAGAATTTAAAAAACAGACAATGGGTTTTGTCTTCTAGGCCTCAAGGCATGGTAAGCAAAGATAATTTTGAGTTTAGAGAATCTGAATTAGACGAACTAAAAGAAAACCAAATGCTGCTAAAAAACCTCTATTTTGGCTTTGACCCAACTCAAAGGGGTTGGCTTAATGATATGAAAAGTTATATGCCTCCAGTTCAAATTGGAGAAGTTATGCGTTCAAGCACTATTTCGCAGGTAATCGAATCTAATATTCCTGATTTCATAGAAGGCGACATCGTGCAAGGTAGTTTTGGATGGCAAGAATTCGCGATTACTGATGGTAAAGCGGGTTTTATGAACGCTTCCAAGATTCCCGACAATATCCCGCCTACTGCTTCCTTGAGTGTTTATGGAGTGACGGGTTTAACTGCTTATTTTGGTTTACTTGATGTCGGAGAACCAAAGGAAGGTGAAACAGTTGTCATCTCTGGTGCTGCCGGAGCTACGGGTTCTGTAGCAGGACAAATAGCTAAAATTAAAGGTTGTCGAGTAATAGGAATTGCAGGAGGAACCAAAAAATGTAATTGGCTTACTGAAGAAGCTAATTTTGATGCAGCAATAGATTATAAAAGTGCTAATTTAGCCGAAACCTTAAGAGAACTTTGCCCAAATGGAATAGATCTGGTGTTTGACAACGTTGGAGGTGAATTTCTTGATACTGCCTTAACCTTAATCAATATGAATGCAAGGATAGTACTTTGTGGAGCTATCTCAACCTACAACAATGAGAGTCCTGCGCCGGGACCATCCAATTACATGTCTCTAGTAATAATGAGAGCAAAAATGGAAGGATTTATTGTTCTTGATTATCTAGATAGATTTCCTGAAGCGATAAGCAGTCTTAGTAAGTGGGTTGAAAAAGGAGAAATTACTTATCTGGAGGATATCCAAGAAGGTATAGAGAACGCACCTGATACTTTGGTAAGGCTTTTTACAGGACAAAATTTCGGCAAACAATTACTTAAAATTTCGAATCCTGATTAATAAGGCTAGCCTCCTAGCTGTTTAACTATTTTGTTTAGATGGTCAAATCTATCCACATTGGATTGGAACTCAAGTATATTTTGTCTTTCTGGAGGTGTAAGTGGTAAAAGACTTGCCAAGCTGTAAGCAACACTGGATGAGTTATCAAAATCTATAACTAATTGAAGTTTCTTTATTTCCGGATGGTCTGAAATTTCTCTAAGTATTCTCCAAATATTTTCATATTGTGGTTCTAATGATATTGATTCTTCCTCTTCAGGTTCTTCTATGGTATCTGCAATCATTAATCCATCTTCCTGAACTTTTCTATCTAATATTTTGATTCGATATTGGCCTTGTACAGTTACACCCAAGAGACCATTTTCAAGTTGGTTAAAGTCAACGATTTCGACATAGGTACCTATAGGTGAATGATCAGGTAACTTTGTAGTTTTTGATTCGCTTTGACCTCTCAGAAGAACAATACAAAAGCCTATTTCTTGACTCATGCATCGTTTAACCATATCTAAATATCGTGGTTCAAAGATTTGTAAAGGGAGATAACCTCCTGGAAGGACATTAACTGTCAAAGGAAAGACAGGGTTTTCTTTTGATAAATTAGTTTCGTTCGGCATATTCTTCGACTTCTTTCCAGACTCTTATGAGATTGCCTCCAAGAATCTTTTGAATATCTTTCCGGCTATAACCCCTTTCTAATAAACCTTGAATAAGAGCTGGGTAGGTTGAAACATCTTTTAAACCTATAGGAAGAGTATCACCCACCCCATCATAATCAGATCCTATTCCTATATGGTCTATTCCTACTAACTGCAAAACCCTATCAAAATGATCTAGCACTTCGTCTAAACTTGCATAAGGATAAGGGTTGTTTGCAATAAATTCACTTCTAGTTTCTCTGATATCTTGCTCAGAGACTTCTTCTAAATTTTGACCTAACCTTGATTCCAAGAAGCTATTCATTTTGACTAAATAATCCCGAGGTCTTTTGCTGATAAAACTACTTCCAAAATTAATTTGTATAACACCACCCTTTTCAGCTAATTTACTTAGCATGGCATCATCAACATTCCTTTCAAACCCTGGGGTAAAGTACCTCAAAGAAGAATGGCTTGCTATCACTGGTACCTGGCTTATTTCGATTGCCTGGTAAAAAGCTTCATCGTTTACATGGGAGATATCTACCATGATGCCAACTTTATTCATCTCCTCAATCAGGTTTTTACCAAATTCACTCAAACCGTGCCATTGAATATTTTCATCGTAAGAAGAATCACTGATATGGTTGGTCTTGGAATGAGTCAAAGTTATATAACGTATGCCTCTATCAAAGTAGTACTGGACCCTAGAGAGATCGCCCTGAATGGGAGCTCCATTTTCCATACCCAAGGCTATACCAACTATATTTTTTTTAGTAATTGAACCAAGGTCAGCTACAGAATTTATTAAAATAAATTTCTTTGGATAAAGAGTGACTATGTCTTCTACCATATCGATTAATTCATTTGCCATTTGATGGGAAGTACCGTCTTCTTGGGTACTTGCTGGCAGGTATATTGAGAAGAATGGGACATTAAGACCTCCCTTTCTTGCTCTAATAAAATCAAAATCTCCATCGGTAGAACCCGATATATCGTCTATCTCCAGGCCTTCCAAGTGCTGACGCCACAGACGATAAGGAACATCTATATGAGAATCTAATATCAACGAATCTTGTGCTATCTGTTCTGCATCTAAATTTTTTATATTTTCAGTACAAGACTGAAAAAATAGGAACATGAAAATTAAAAAAATAGGTTTCATATAGTTATAGTTTTGATTTTAAAAGATCTGCAAGTCCATCAAAACTTCCGTTTGACATCATAACAATTACATCCCTTTCATTAACAATTGACCTTTTTAGTTCGTCAGCGAAAACCTCGACGGAATCTATAATATTGTGATTTTTAGGTGATTGATTGACTAAATTGGTTAACTGATTTTTATCTGGCCCCTTCCAAAAAACTAGATTTGCTTCACTTGTCGCACTAATAAGCGTTTTGTCATGCAATCCTGATTTCATGGTATTTGACCTTATTTCAATCAAAGCAATTATTCTATTATCTTTATAACGAGATCTTAAACCTCTTAAGGTCTCTTCTATAGCCGTTGGATGATGAGCAAAATCGTCAAAAAGTTTAAGTTCCTCTCGATCTATAATTGTCTCTAATCTTCTTTGCACCCCAGAAAATGTTTCTAAACACCTAGCCGAATCAGATAAGGCAATATCAAAGTGATGTAGTGCTAATAGAGCTGCCATTGCATTTCTAGCATTATGTTCGCCTAACATCTTCCAATTTATTTCGGCTTTCTCTTTATTTATAAAAAATCTGAGTGAAGAGTGATCCTTTTTAATAGCATCAAAGTAATTTAGATCTTTTCCTTTAGAACTGAATTCCGATTTTCCACTCCACACCCCCAATTCCAACACGGCCTTAATATTCTTATCGTCTGAAGGAAATACTATGCGATCTTCTGAAGACATTGTCCTGATCAAGTTATGGAATTGTTTTTGAATCTCAGATAAATTTCTATATATATCTGCATGATCAAACTCCAAATTATTAATGATCAAGACTTCAGGATTGTAGTGAATGAGTTTTGCTCGTTTATCAAAAAAAGCTGTGTCATATTCATCAGCTTCAATTACAAAAATCTCACCTTTACCTAATTTAGCCGAAACAGAAAAGTCTTTAGGTCTTCCAGCAATTAAAAAACCAGGATCTAACCCTAAATTAACAAGAATCCAAGTTAGCATGGCTGTGGTAGAAGTCTTTCCATGAGTTCCAGAGACTGCTATAACTCTACGATTTTGAAGGACATTCTCTGATAGCCATGCTGGTCCAGAAGTATGGGGTAATTTTGAATCTAGAATGTATTCGATAGATTCATTTCCTCTTGAGATTACATTGCCTATCAAATAAAGGTCAGCTTCAGGCAGGTCTGTCTTTTTATAACCTTGATTTACTCTGATACTTTGTTCTTGGAGAAGGTTTGACATTGGTGGGTAAATATTTTCATCACAGCCTGAAACTTCAAACCCCAATTCCCTTGCAAGCAGAGCTAGGCTACCCATAAAGGTTCCACAGATACCTAAAATGTGAATCTTTTTTACTGACATATTTTAATTATACCCATCTCCTTTAATTCCCTCTTGGTCAAGATTTAAGTAACATCGCACTTATGAAGAATAGAAATGTTCTATATGCACAATCGGGCGGGGTAACTGCAGTAATAAATGCAACTGCAGCGGGTGTAATAGAAGCAGGCAGAAAATCAAAAAAAATAGGTAAAATCTTTGCAGCGAAAAATGGCATTCTTGGAGCACTCAATGAAGAGCTCATTGATACCAGCTTCGAATCCGACAGAGAAATAGCTAAGTTAAAGCATACCCCAGGGGGAGCATTCGGTTCGTGTAGGTATAAGCTTCAAGATCCTGATAACAATAATAGTGAATACAAACGATTATTGGATATTTTTGTGGCACACAACATAGGTCATTTCTTTTATAACGGAGGAGGAGATTCACAAGATACAGCTAATAAGATTGCTAACTTCACTAGAGACATGGGATTTCCTGTTCAATGCATTGGCATACCAAAAACAGTTGATAATGATATCCCTTTTACTGATAACTGCCCTGGATTTGGTTCAGTCGCTAAATACATAGCGATATCAACTAAAGAGGCCGGTCTCGATGTAGCAAGCATGGCTGAAACCTCCACTAAAGTTTTTATTCTGGAAGTAATGGGAAGGCATGCTGGGTGGATAGCTGCAGCTTCGGGCTTAGCTCAGGAAAAACAAACGGATCCTCCTCACATAATTCTTTTTCCAGAAATACCTTTTAATCAAAAGAAGATGCTTTCTAAAGTTAAATCTACCATTAAGAAACAAGGTTATTGCGTCATTGTTGTATCAGAAGGTGTTCAAGATAATAAGGGTAATTTCTTAGCTGACGCAGGTACTAAAGATGCTTTTGGTCATAAACAACTGGGAGGCGTAGCCCCTCAAATAGCCTCAATAATAAATTCTTCCTTAGGTTATAAATATCATTGGGCGGTATCAGACTACCTTCAAAGATCTGCTCGGCATATTGCTTCACAAACAGACTTAGAACAAGCTTATTCAGTAGGACAAGCTGCTATTGAATTCGTACTTAAAGGCCAAAATGCTGTAATGCCAATTATAAAAAGAAAAAATACAAAAAAATATTCTTGGGAAATAGATAAAGTTTCTCTCAGTAGGGTTGCCAATAAGGAAAAGAAAATGCCGAGAAGTTTTATTACCAAAGATGGTTTTGGTATCACAGGGGCATGTAAAAAATATTTGAACCCCCTCATTCAAGGAGAAGCCTATCCTCCTTATAAGAATGGTATCCCTGTAACGGCCAATTTAAAAAACAGACTTTTAAAGAAGAAGCTACGAGCGTTTAAACTTCCCAAAAAATAAAAATTTCTATGTAGGCTTGTCTAAAGGGCCTTCGAAGAATATTCCGGCCTTTGACAATCTTTCTATTAGAGGCTGACCCAGTCCCGAAGCCGGTGTTAAAAGACCACCGTAATCCTTACCTCCCGGTAAATCATCTTCGCTATGGATTAACGTAAGGGCACTTTCACAAACAAACTTTGAGGTAACCCTGTAACCTGGATCTCCTTTTCCGTGCATTCTGAAAATATTGATAGAACCATCCTCTGCTTCTGCTGTATACAAACAATCAAAAAACCCTTTCCGCATGGTTTCCTCACTAGGCCCTTCTCCTGGTTTAGGTAAAAACCTTCTGACCAATTTTCTGAGAGGAGTCGCAATGATTATCATTGAAAATATAGTCCCAAAAGATACTAAGAAAGCATTGAGATACTTCTGATAAAAAGCATGTTCCTGATACGTAAAATCAACTCCATAAGCTTCTTGTCTTGCTTCGAGTAAGGCGGCACTTCTCCTAACTACCCTAGTATTCATAGTGGCCATGATGAACCGACCAGTCCAAGCATCAATGAGGTTATTTTTCCTTATTTTAACTTTGTCAGAACTCTGACTTCTTTGTTCAGGGGTTACAGAATCTTCAGGATTCAATAAAAAGGGATCTTGCATTTGTTTGCCTAGATTTAAATCTCCCATTGAAAACCCTGTTTCAATGGTTCCGCCGGACGCTCCTCCCTGCCCTGTGTGAAAAGACTCCACCCTTTTTATAGGCTTTTGGAGAATCTTAGCTGCGAAGAAAACTCCTAAATCCGAGGGAAGAGAATCATAACCACAAGAGGGTATTATTCTTACTCCCTTGGTTACGGCCTCAGAATGATGTTTATCTATCATCTCTTTAATCCAAAAAGTTTCTCCAGTGATATCTACATAGTGAGTAGAATTTTTAACACATGAAGCCACTAGTTTTGAACCATATCTATGAAATGGACCGGCTGTGGAAATTATTACTTTGGTTCTTTTAGTAATTAAGTCTAGCGCCTCTTCATCATCACCATCAGCAACTAATTTCTCAATTTTAGGATAATATCTTATGGCTACTTGAGACAACCTAGTTCTATCTCTTCCAGCTATTGCCCAGGTAAGATCTTTAGCGTTTTCGGTTAAGTATTTAACACATAACTTTCCAGTGAATCCGGTAGCACCATAAATGACAATATCTAGATCTTTGCTCATGAACTACAGTATTTTTAATACGCCTCCAAAATTTAAAATTACTTCATCGCCTACTTTAATATTACCCTTAGAAAAGGCCAGGGTTTTTCCTTTTTTGGTAACCTTAGCTCTTACTTCTAATAGAGAACCTAGGGGAGCAGGACTAATAAATTCAGAATGAAAACTAACGGTTGTTACTGGCTGATCTGATTTTCTCATCGCGGAAGTAGCTAAAGTAAAATCAGCTACTGCCATTAGCATTCCACCGTGTGCTGAACCGTAACCATTTAAATGTTCTTCTCTAACATAAAAACCAAGCACTAGCTGGTCATCGTCTTCTTTTTTGTAAAAACCAGGACCCAAGTGATCTATATGAGGTTGCGAAATATTAAATGCCTTGTAACCCTTTGGAGGTATTTCTGTTTTACTCATAGAAGTTCATTATAATCTTCAAAGAAGGTAATTGATCATGAATGTAAGAATAAAAATATTATTACTCTCTATTTTTATCTGTATTTTGAGTTCCTGTGTAAAAACTAATACCAGTGAAAATTTCGAAAAGAAAACAATACCCTGGCAGGGTATTGATAGGGAATACCTAATTTTTTTGCCAACAAGCTATATCTCTGAGGGAGAAATTCCATTAGTAGTTGGTTTGCATGGATATACAGGAACAGCCAGTGGCTTTGAGAAAGAAACAACTAAGGGGATGAACTTGCACGCTGAATACCGAAATTACATAGCGGTTTATCCTCAGGGTGTGAACTTCTGGGGTAAGACAAATGGAATGCCTTTTTTTGTCAGCTCATGGAATGATTTGGAAAGCAATGCTCCGCCAAGAGAAGGAGAAAGGCCCATTTGTATTAATTCAAGGGGCCAATATCCAAGACCAAAAGAATGCAAAGAATACAGCCATTGCGCTTGGACAGGCTGCTACGACGACATTGGATTTATTAAGAAAGTTATTGAAGAGGTTGCAGAAAATTACTCTGTAGACAGGTCTAGAATATATCTATCAGGTATGAGTAACGGTGGAGCGATGGCTCATAGATTTGCATGCATTCATCCTGAAATATTAGCTGCTGCTGCTTCTGTTAGTGGATCCATACCACGCGATAGAAGTTGTATACCAACAAACCCCATCTCTTATCTTCAAGTATATGGAGATAAGGATACGGTAACTCCAATAAACGGCGAAGTTTCTGGGGATGGATGGTTTTATGAAAAACCTGAAGTATCCTTTAATAAATGGGCTGAAAGTATGGGTTGCTCAAAAGAATTAGTTGTTGCTGACTTATTAACTGGAAAAAATAATAACCTAGTTTGTAATTCAAGAAGTAAGTGTGATCAAGGAAAAACGCTCGAAGTAACAAATTGCCTCGTTCCTGATGGAGGGCATGCTTGGCCTGGACAAAAACAAGGCGTTGGTTATTGCAGATCTGAAGAACAAAGCGAAAGTATGCCCAATCAAAATGAATGTATTGATAATAGTGGTAAAGAAATCAATTGGGGCAATGAATTAATTTGGGAATTCTTTAGTAAACATAGGAGAGAAAATGTCTAAACAAAAAGAAATTCTTAAGGGCTACAGAGTTCTGGATTTTGGTAGATATATAGCTGGCCCTTTTTGCGGTGCCCTACTTTCTGATTTCGGGGCTGAGGTTATTAGAGTTGAGAGGGTTAAAGGGAGTGAAGACAGATTTACCACTCCTGTTTCGGATGAGGAAGATGGCTCAATGTTTCTACAAATGAATAGAAATAAGTTGGGTTTTACTTTGAATCCTATGAAGCCAGAAGGTAAAGAGATAATAGCTAAACTTACTAAAACAGCAGATGTCATTATTGCTAACCTTCCTGAAAAGACCCTAGAAGCTATGGGTTTAGATTTTGAGTCTCTGTCAAAGGTAAATCCAAAAATTATCCTTACTTCTAACACAGCCTTTGGAACTTCGGGTCCGTATGCTGACAGAGTAGGTTTTGACGGGGTAGCTCAAGCTATGTCTGGTTCAATGGATATGACAGGCAGCCCAGACCTACCCACTAAGAACTATGCTCCGTATGTAGATTTTTGCAGCGCCTCTCTTGCAGCTTTTGGGACTTGCATGGCTTTGATGGAGAGAGAGAAAACAGGAAAAGGTCAAAGAGTGCAGACGTCTCTCTTAGCAACTGCCCTTACGATGACTAATGGCTTGATCATTGAGCAGGAACTATTAAATGTAAATCGTGAAGCAACTTTTAATAGAGGTCAGACTGCTGCTCCATCTGATACATTCAGAACAAAAGATGGTTGGATTTTGATTGCAACTGTAGGTCAGCCTTTATTTGAAAGGTGGGTTAACCTAATTGGTGAGAGTCAATGGCTTGTAGATGAAAGATTTAAGGATGATTTAAGTAGAGGTAACAATTCTGAATTAATAAGCCAAAGGATGTCAGAGTGGTGTGCAGAAAGAACTACCAAAGAGGCCATAGAGGAATTAGATAAAGCACGGATTCCAGTAGGAGAAGTGCTAAAAGCAAATGAAGTTGTTAACGAGCCACATATTGAAGCAAGAAATCTTTTTCAAAAAATCCCTTACCCCAATATAAAAGACTCAGTTCCTATTGTTGCCTCACCATTAGAATTATCTGAGAACCCAGGAGAAATTAAGACCCGGGCTCCGTTATTGGGTGAACATACAAACCAAATACTTGAAGAGTTGGGATATTCTGATGAAGAAATTACAAATCTAAGAGATAAAAGAATAGTTTAAAAGGAGAAATCATGGACTTTTCATTAACGCCAGAACAAAAAGAATTACAGTCTGTAGCAAGAGAGTTCGCTCAAAAAGAGATGACTTCTGTTGCCAAAGAATTAGAAGAGAAGAAGGAGTTTCTATCGGATGAATGGTTTGATCGATATGCTGAGATGGGATTCTTAGGAATTAATATAAATAAAAAATACGGCGGTTTAGGCCTTTCGAATTTAGACGCTTTGTTGGTTTTAGAAGAATTTGCCAAGGTTTCTTCAGTAGTGGCTTGGCCGATATTTGAAAGTGCTGTAGGTCCAATCAAGGCCATAGAGCATTTTGCTAATGAAGATTTAAAGCAAAAAGTTATACCTGAAGTCTGTAAAGGTAATTTATTTGTTGCAGTCAGTATGTCTGAACCTCATGCAGGATCAGCCTTAACAGACTTAACCACAAAAGCTGAAGAAAAAGATGGAAATCTAGTATTAAACGGTATGAAAAGATGGTGTTCCGGTGCAGGGCATGCACAAGGCTATGTAGTTTATTGCAGAATGTCTGATGAACCTGGGGCAAAAGGAATTGGAGCACTCTATGTCGAAAAAGATGCCGAAGGATTAACTTTTGGAAAGCAGGAAGAACTTATGGGTTTTAATGGAGTTCCCTCAGCAGATATATTTTTTGATAACGTAAAAGTGCCTAAAGAAAATATTGTTGTGAAAGCTAACGGTGGTTTTAAAAAACTCATGGAAGCCTTCGATTTAGAAAGGTGTGGAAATGCAACCATGAGCTTGGGCCAAGCAGCTGGAGCATTAGAACAGGTACTTGAATACGTACAAGAAAGAGAGCAATTTGGTAAGCCGATAGTGGATTTTCAAGCAGTTCAACTTAAATTA
Organism: SAR86 cluster bacterium; assembly: GCA_022447025.1. Classification (GTDB taxonomy): domain Bacteria; phylum Pseudomonadota; class Gammaproteobacteria; order Magnimaribacterales; family Magnimaribacteraceae; genus AEGEAN-183. The sequence continues at coordinate 23,459 of JAKUUL010000009.1, forward strand.
GCTGAAATGGCAATGAAAGTAGAAGCTAGTCGGTTATTAATTCATCGGGCAGCTCACAATGCAGCGGAAGGCTTACCAAGTATATTTGAATCAAGTGTAGGAAAATGTTTTTCAAATGAGATGGCTAGGGAAGTCACCGGAACAGCTATACAGCTTATGGGTGGGTATGGATACAATAAAGAATATCAAATGGAAAGAAGATTCAGAGATGCCTGGGGATGGGGTATAGCTGGAGGAACAATAGACATTCAAAAAATAAATATTGCAGCTTCCCTTGTTGGAAGAAGATTTAACCAGAGAAAATAATTTTATTTTAAAGAAGCAATAATATTTCTCAGGTTCTCTACCAAACTGAGCTTTTCTTCTTCAGTTAAGAAATCACCTATCGGAACCTTTTCTCCTTTAGATGTTATGTGTATATGTGCCGGATACCAAGGATGTTTTGGTTTTTCAACAACCACAAAAGCCCAAATTCTAAAATATTCCCAAACTTGGTTAGGTTTTCTGGTCCCTTTTTCAATTTTCAACCTTTCTGGAGTTAAGGTTATGATCTCTTGCTTGTAAGTTCTTTGAACTACAAAGTAAACACAAGTTCCCACTAAAATAATTTCGAGACCAGCAAAAGGCAAAATTAAGGAAGCTCCGACTATGTAAAAACCTAAACCTATAGCACCACACGTTAGAGATATAGCCAAAATAAAAAGTAGATTTGATTTCCAAGAGAAAGACTTATTAGGCCTTAAGGTTATTGTAAAAAGTGAGTCTTTCTCATCAGATTCTATTTGGATCATCAGCAAATAGTACATACAATACCGCGCCTTCTAAAGAAGTTAGGTATGAATGAAGAAAAAAATATAAACGATCAACTACTAGAGAATTACTATGAGGTAATGGTGCCTAACTATGCACCCGCTAATTTTGTAGTTAAAAAAGCTATAGGATCTTCGGTATGGGATGTTAATGATAAAAAATATATTGATTTTGGTGGTGGTATAGCAGTTAACAGTTTGGGTCACTCTCATCCTGAACTTCTGAACGCCCTAGAAGAACAGGCCAAAAAAATTTGGCACCACAGTAATTACTTAGCATCTGAACCTTCAATTAATTTAGCAAAAGCACTTGTGGATTTAACCTTTGCAGAAAAGGTTTTCTTTAGTAATTCCGGGTCAGAAGCAAACGAGACAGCGATAAAAATAGCCCGAAAATATCATCACTCAAAAGGTAACGATAAAGTTGAAATAATTGCCTTCAAAAATGCGTTTCACGGAAGATCTTTGCTAAATATTTCACTGGGCGGTTCAAAACTGCACAAGGAAGGCTTTGGACCTTTAGACCAATCCATTCTTAGAGCAGAATTTAATGATCTTGATTCTGTGAAGAAATGTATCTCGGATAAGACCGCTGCAATCATCATAGAACCAATTCAGGGAGAGGCAGGAGTGCACGCTGCTGACCAGGAGTTTCTGATTAGACTTCGAGAAGTTTGTGATCAACAAGAAATACTATTAATTTTTGATGAGGTGCAGAGCGGTATAGGTAGAACTGGGAAACTATTTTCATACATAAAATACGAGGTTATCCCAGATATTTTAACCTCTGCTAAAGGCCTTGGTGGTGGCATGCCTATTGGCGCGACATTAACAAAAAATAAATTTGCTGAGGCTTTAACTGTAGGTAGTCACGGTAGTACTTTTGGAGGAAATCCACTAGCTTGTGCTGTTGCAATCAGAGTCTTAGATTTAGTTAAACAGGATAGTTTTCTTCATGCTGTTAAAGCAAAAGAAGAGTTACTTAAACAAGGGTTAGAAGAGATATCAAATAAACATCAAGCTTTCAGTCAGATTAGATCTAATGGGCTTTGGTTCGGTTGTGACTTGAATCAAAAAGATAAAGTAAACTCTCTTCTAGATCTGTGTTACGAAGAAGGTTTGATTGGAATCTCTGCAGGAACATCTACTTTAAGATTTGCTCCTGCTTTGAATATCCCTGATTCAGATATTCAGGAAGGTCTATTTAGATTAGATAAGGCGCTAAAAAGATTTTAAATCTATTTGATTTTAGAAATTATTATTTCATCGGATCCAACAGGTAGAACTACCATTGTTCCATCATTTGAGAGAGTCCATTCTTCTCTAATTTCGTCTACACCCCTTAAGAATATAATCTCAGTTATGTAGTTTCTGGGAGCAGGTGTCAAATGGTAAAAGATAAGGTGTTTTACATTTGCTAAGTTTGCAATTTCTGCTGCTTCAATAGGGGTTGTATGGTAAGTGGTTATATCTTCCATAAGTTTTGCATTTAAATCAGCTCCCATTTGTAAATTAAAATCTCTTATTAAATTGATCATATGATTAGCTTGTGCTTCATGAAAGAGCACATCTACGTCTCTGGAGTTCTCAATTAAATTTTTGCTGTAAGAAGTATCTCCGCTAATGATTAAACTCCTGCCTTTATAGTCAAAACGATAACCGAGAGCTGGCTTAACAGGGTCATGCACTACTTCAAACGCAGTTACTATTAGACCATCCTTATCGATAATCTTGGGCTGATCTAAATCTATGATATGAGGATTAAGTCCTGCTACATCCAAAGGAGCAATTTGCTCCCCATGGTGAGTATTCCTAAAAAAATAATCTAGTTCATAAGCTGTTTCAAAACCTTCTGTAACAAGATTTACGCCATCAGGACCATAGATGTCTAATTTTGCTTCCCTATTCTCATTAATCCAAGAAGCGAGGTGCAAATCAGCTAGATCAGAAATGTGATCTGAATGAAGGTGGGTTAAAAGGACAGATTTAATTTTATTGAAAGGTATCCCCCAACTTCTTAGGTTAGAAGCGCTGCCATCTCCAATATCAACAATATAAATATTTTCACCTGCTCTAACCATGACACAGGTTTCTGCCCTTCCTGGACTGGGTATCGGAGACCTGGATCCACAAACTGCAGCGCTCAGTGCATCTTCTTGTGGAAGGTTATTAGGAGCATTTATCATTCCAGAAATAACAGACACCATGATTCTGTCCTGAACAGAAGGGCTTCTCAATCCAACCATTGCTGCAATGGTAATAATGAGTATTGATGCTACAAGGTAAATTAAAAATTTTTTCATTTACAAAGTGTCCTTAAATTAATCCTGTTGAAGTTTTGTTTTTATTATAATGAATCCATGGAATATAGAAAATTAGGTAAATCTGGGTTGAAAGTTTCTGAGCTTTCTTTCGGATCTTGGGTAACCTTTAATACTCAGGTAGATACAAAATTAGCTGAAGACATGTTTAAGGTTTGCTTCGACTCAGGAATAAACTTTTTTGACAATGCAGAAGGTTACGATCGAGGAAAATCTGAAGAAGTGATGGGCCAAGCCCTTAAAAGTATTAATGAACCTAGAGACAGTTATTGTGTTTCATCTAAGGTTTTTTTCAGCTCGTCACCTAACCCTAAGCCTACCCAATTGGGCTTAAGTAAAAAACATGTAACTGAAGCCTGCCATCAAGCCATGAAAAGATTGCAAGTAGACTATTTGGATCTGTACTTTTGTCATCGAGCAGATCCGGATACCCCCATTGGAGAAACTGTTTGGGCAATGCACAATCTAATTACACAAGGGAAAGTGTTGTATTGGGGGACTTCAGAATGGACAGCGGAGGAGATAACTGAAGCTTATGAATTTGCTGAAAAGAATCATTTAACACCCCCTACTATGGAACAGCCTCAATACAATCTCTTGGATAGAAAAAGGTTCGAGGTTGAGTACGATCCTATTTTTAGAAGATATCAAATGGGTACAACCATATGGTCTCCTCTTGCTTCAGGAGCCTTAACAGGAAAGTATTTAGATGGCATACCTGAAGGTTCAAGAGCTACATTAAAAGGTTATGAATGGCTAAAAAAACATATGATTGATTCTGAAAGAGGCCAAGCCAGAATGGATAAGGTTAGGAACTTGAAACCTATTGCCGATGAATTAGGAGTTAGTCTTTCAAAAATGTCCATAGCTTGGTGTTTGTTAAACCCAAATGTATCTACAGTTATATTGGGAGCATCAAAGGTAGACCAATTAAAAGAAAATCTTGAAGCTTTAGAAGTTGTCCCCCTTCTTACGGAGGATGTACAAAGAAAATTAGCTGGTATCTAACAAATCACTTCTTGATCTTTAATCTAAGATCAAAATCTACACCACCTGATTTGTTGTGCTCTTCGCACATCAACTTCAGGTTGTTATACATTTCTTCTGGCATTTCTGATGACTTTCTTTTTGACATATCTATATGAACTAACATTTGTTCATTGGTAGCAGAAAGCTTTCCTTCTTCGGTTAACAATATACCGCCGTAATGAATTAACTTCGGATTTATATCAATTATCCTGTAGTAAGGAAAAGCAGTTTGACCTTCAATTAATTCTTCTAAATACTGAATATTCATCTCCAAAGTAAAACAAGAAAATCCTTTCTTAAAATATTCTTGTCCGAAGCCCATGTCGTTGTAGAGTTCAACAGAGCCATCATCAAAGATTCGGGCATAATCAGCCACATTCATATGGCCATTCATATCACACATCTCTGAAGTGACTTTTACTGGATTTCCAGGGTATGGAAATTTTTCTTTCATGATTTAAAGTTACTCTTCTTCAGGTTTATTTTCTTTACTTGGCTTTGACACGACTTCAACAGAGTCAACCTTGCGAAACCCCTTAGGTAGAAGATTACCTCTAAGGCCCCTAGACCCTTTGAAGTTTTCTAAATCCTTAGATTTAATGGTGAAATGTCGTTTCCCACTTACAAGCTTTAATTCTCTGCCTTCCCCTAAAATAGCAATAGCTTTAAGTGCTTCTTCTCCTGCTTGATACCTCTTCTTCGGTATGTTGATAATCTTATTACCCTTTCCTCTAGCTAATTCAGGTAATTCACTAACTGGGAACACTAACATTCTCCCGTCGCTACTTATCGCTGCTATGTTGTCCTCGGTTGTAATCACCGGCTGCGGAGAAAGCGCTTTTCCATTCTCTGGAACCCTCAAAGCAGCTTTCCCAGATTTGTTCTTAGTTTGTAGATCGCCACTCTTCGCAATAAAACCGTATCCAGCATCAGATGCTAACACAAGATTTTGGTCATCCTTTCCAGACATTACTCCTGCAAAAGTTTCACCTGATTCTATATTTAGTCTGCCGGTGAGCGGTTCTCCCTGACCTCGAGCTGAAGGCAGACCATGACAAGGTAATGTGAAGGCCTTTCCTTGCGATCCTATAAAAACTGCGTTCAAATTATTTCTGCCTTTTGCCGAAGAAAGAAAACTGTCTCCTTCTCTGTAACTCATTCCTTCGGGATCTATATCATGCCCTTTAGCAACTCTTACCCATCCCCTTTCAGAAAGTATGATTGTTACAGGATCTGAGGAAATAAGTTCAGTTTCATCAAAAGCGGCGGCCTCTTCTCTTTCAACCAGAAGACTTTTTCTTTCGTCGCCATATTTTTCAGCATCTTCAGTCAACTCTTTCTTAACCAAAGTTTTTAGACGTGCTTTCGAATTGAGAATCTTTTCGAGCTCAGCTTTCTCGCCATCAAGATCTTTTTGTTCTGCTCTTATTTTCTCCTCTTCCAGCTTGGCTAATTGCCTTAATCTTATTTCTAGAATTGAATCGACTTGAACAGAACTCAATTTGTATTTCTTTTGAAGAACTTTCTTAGGCTCATCTTCTTTCCTTATGATTTTGATTACCTCTTCAATATTCAAATAGACAATCATTAACCCTTCCAAGATATGCAGCCGATCTAATACCCAATCAAGTCTATGTTGCAATCTCCTGGTGACTGTTTTAGTTCTAAACTTCAACCATTCTTTTAAAATTGATTTGATGTCTAAAACTTGGGGTTTCCCGTTTAGACCTATCATATTCATATTTACCCTGAAATTTTTTTGTAGATCAGTTGTAGCAAAGAGATGATTCATAACAGCTTCTTTATCGACACGATTAGATCTAGGGACTAATACCAAACGAGTAGGATTTTCTTCATCACTTTCATCCCTGAGGTCAACTATCATCGGTAGTTTCTTAGCTTCGATTTGAGAGGCAATTTGTTCAAGAATTTTTGTGCTGGGAGTTTGATGAGGTAAAGCATTAATAACTATTTCTCCATCCTCAACTACATAAGTAGCCCTCATTCTTATAGATCCCTTGCCAGTTTTATAAGCCTCAAGTATTTCTTCTTTAGGAGTAATTATTTCTGCTTCAGTTGGAAAATCAGGTCCGGGTATAATTTTGAAGAGTTCCTCGATAGATGTTTTTGGCTCTTTCAATAATTTTATACATGCTTTTACCACTTCTTGAAGATTATGGGGAGGTATGTCCGTAGCCATACCTACAGCAATTCCAGTGGCTCCATTCAAAATAACATTTGGTAGCCTTGCAGGTAAAACTGAGGGCTCTAATAAAGTACCGTCAAAATTTCCTTGCCAATCAGCCGTGCCTTGACCCAATTCTTGCAGTAGTGTCTGAGCGTAACCGTCTAATCTACATTCTGTGTATCTTTGAGCTCCAAACGATTTTGGATCATCGACTGTGCCCCAATTCCCCTGTCCATCAATTAATGGATATCTAAGAGAAAAGGATTGTGAAAGAAGAACCATGGCTTCATACACAGCTGCATCTCCATGCGGATGAAACTTTCCTACAACATCACCTGAAGTTCTTACGCTTTTTTTAAACTTAGCAGAAGAATTCAAACCTAATTCCGACATTGCATAAATTATTCGCCTTTGTACAGGCTTGAGTCCATCACCTATGTTAGGTAAAGCCCTATCTAGAATTACATACATTGAATAATCCAGATAAGCCTGTTCAGTAAATTTACTTAAAGGTAATTTTTCATTTTCTTTAACCATTAGCTAAATCCCCCTTTTCTTCGAGCCACTCTTTTCTGTCATTAGCTGCCTTTTTAGACAACAACATATCCATAGTTTTTAAAGACTTATCGCCTTTCTTAACCGTTAATTGAACTAATCTTCTCGCTCCAGGGATCATGGTTGTTTCTCTTAACTGAGAAGCATTCATTTCTGCTAACCCTTTAAATCTCTGAATACCAATCTTGGCTTTCTTTTTTGAGCCCTTTAACTTTTTAATTAATGAATCCTTTTCTTTATCATCAAGTGCGTAATAAACATCTTTACCCTGGTCTATACGATAAAGAGGAGGCATAGCTACGTAGATTCTTCCACTTTCAACCAGGGGTCTAAAATGTTTTAAAAACAAGGCACAAAGAAGAGCAGCAATGTGATAACCATCCGGATCTGCATCGGCTAAAATACAAACTTTGCCATATCTTAATTTACTTAAATCATTTGAGCCTGGTTCCACACCTAAAGCGATTGAAATATTATGCACTTCTTGAGAACTCAGTATCTCTCCAGTATCTACTTCCCAAGTGTTCAGTATTTTTCCACCTAAAGGCATAACGGCTTGAAAAACTCTATCTCGTGCCTGTTTGGCTGAACCTCCTGCCGAATCTCCTTCCACCAAGAATAATTCTCCTTCTTCAAAATCATCGGTAGTGCAATCCGTTAGCTTTCCCGGCAATACGGGACCTGATGTTATTTTCTTTCTGGTTACTTTTTTACTCGCTTGTTGTCTTTTTTGAGCATTAACAATGGAAAGCTGAGCTATCTCTTCTCCCTCAGCCGTGTGTTGATTTAACCAAAGACTAAAAGCATCCTTTATGATGGTCGAAATAAATCCTGTCACTTCCTTTGAAGAAAGTCTCTCTTTTGTCTGTCCAGTAAATTGCGGATCTTTTAATTTTGCTGAGAGAATAGAGCTGCAATTGACCCAAATATCGTCCGCAGTTAATTTAACTCCCCTAGGGACGAGATTACGAAATTCACAAAATTCTTTTAAAGCATCGGTCAAACCTGAACGAAGCCCATTAACATGAGTACCCCCTTGGGGTGTAGGAATTAAGTTTACATAGCTGTCTGAAATTGGATTCTCAATACCCTGAACCCACTGAATAGCCCAGGTCATACCGCCCTCTTCAGTCATATGTTCGCCTTCAAAAGGTTCTGTCGGAATAAGTTCGCCACCTTTGTTACTGTTTACAAGATAAGCTGCTAGTCCTTCCAGAAAACACCAACTCTCTTTATTGCCACTAGCTTCATCTTTAAAAGATATTGTTAAGCCTGGACACAAAACTGCTTTGGCTTTCAACGCTAAAATTAATTGATTAGCTGAAATTTTTACGGAATCAAAAAAGTCTGGATCAGGTAAAAAAGTTACTTTTGTACCAGTGTTTTTCTTCCCAACTTTATCAATCTCTTTTAGTTCTTTGGATTTTTCACTGTTCTTAAATTCAATTAGATACTTTTTTCCACCCCGTTTTATTTCTGCAGAAAGCTTACTTGAAAGAGCATTAACTACAGAAACACCAACTCCGTGCAAACCCCCTGAAAACTTATAATCTAAATTAGAAAACTTTGCCCCAGCATGCAGTCGAGAAAAAATTAACTCCACACCTGGAATCCCTTCTTCAGGATGAACATCAACTGGCATTCCCCTTCCATCATCTACAACACTTAAAGAACCATCTTTATGAAGTTGGACATCTATTTTTGTTGCATAACCTGCAAGTGCTTCATCAACACTGTTGTCTATAACTTCTAAAGCGAGATGGTTAGGCCTTGAGGTCTCGGTATACATTCCCGGCCTCTTGCGAACCGGATCTAATCCAGAAAGGACTTCAATAGATTCTGCGGTATATTCTCTAACCATTGAGGTTTTCGCGTATTATACAGGTAGTCAGTAGGGTAAATGTCGAAGAAATTATTTTTTACTTATTGTTTATTTTTACTTATCACAGGATTTGCTAAAGAAGGGGAAGAGTTGGAAGTAAAGGTAGTCAAATGGGAAGATGGATTAATAATCCCGCCAGGAATCACCAAAGAAGTTGGTGACAATGTACAAGGCCCTTCATTAATCAAAGTACCCGACTGGTTAGATAACCCCTTAGGTAATTATTATCTCTATTTTGCTGACCATAAAGGCGACCATATTAGATTAGCCTATTCAGACCATCTTGAGGGTCCATGGAGGATTCATACAGGAGGATCTTTAAAGCTTGAGCAATCCAAATTGTTATCAAGAATACCTGATGAACCTGAAAATTTTGATGCTTCCAAATTCACTGTTAGTGGCTACAAGCCTCATCCTGATCAAGCACATGCTATCCCAACAAGAATTGATGACATGACGATACCCCATATTGCTTCACCAGATGTTCATGTGGATGAAGCCAGGCAAGAAATCATTATGTATTACCATGGATTGGAAAAATTTGGACTTCAACAAACTAGAGTAGCTACTTCAACAGACGGTATACTTTTTTCTTCAAGAGATAAGATCGTTGGTTGGCCCTATTTCAGAGCCTTTTCATACAAGGGAAAAGACTACGCAATGTCCATGCCAGGCATTTTTTATGAAAGGAAGGGAGGTATTGAAGAATTTGAAATTATTCACCGACTGTTTGATGACAAAATGAGACATGCCGCTCTTCTAGTCCACTTCGATACGCTGTTAATTTTTTATAGCAATGTAGGTGATAATCCAGAGAGCATCTTGCTTTCAACCATAAATCTTAAAAAAAACCCTGATGAGTGGAACGCAACTGAACCAGTAGAAGTTTTAAGGCCTGAGAAGGAATGGGAAGGAGGTAACTTGCCCTTGCAGCCCTCTTCTAGGAGTGCAATTAATATTCCTGTTAATCAAGTACGTGATCCCGCTGTTTTTGAAGAAAATGGAAAATTTTATCTGCTCTATTCAGTTCGAGGAGAGAATGGTATTGCCATTGCTGATTTACTTATAAATTAGAAAATTCCTTAATTTGTCACTAATTAGTATAAGAAAAGACTAATAAAAAATGGGTTTTCACAATATATTCATATAATCTATTTATATATATAAATATAAATAATATAATGACTTTGTTCCTTTTTATAATAA
>JAKUUL010000090.1 GCA_022447025.1 SAR86 cluster bacterium
GCAGTGTTTTATCATTCTTTTTCAATATCTGTTTGGCAGATTTCTCAGCCTTACGGATTATTTTAACCACTTCATCATCAATAAGTCTTGCAGTGGTTTCACTATAATCACGGTGGGATTGGATTTCACGACCAAGGAAAATTTCTTCATTTTTCTTTCCAAAAGTCATAGGTCCTAAATTTTCACTCATGCCCCACTCACATACCATTTTTCTAGCAATATTTGTGGCCTGTTCTATATCATTTCCGGCACCAGTTGTAAGTTCATTAAAGATCATACTTTCCGCAGCGCGGCCACCAAGTAGAATCGCTAAGCGCCCTTCTATGTAATCTTTGGGATAAGTATGCTTTTCATCTATAGGAAGTTGTGTGGTAACGCCAAGTGCCCTGCCACGGGGTATAATTGTAACTTTATGGATCGGATCCGCTCCTGGGGTTAAAGCAGCTACAAGTGCGTGCCCAGATTCATGGTAAGCAGTCACTTTCTTTTCATCATCGCTTAAAATGACACTTTTACGTTGAATCCCAATCATCACTTTATCTTTCGCATCTTCAAAATCGTCCATATCAACAGCTTTTTTCTTTTTACGTGCTGCAAGTAACGCTGCTTCATTGACCAAATTAGCTAAATCGGCTCCAACAAGACCTGGCGTACCTTTTGCTAGGTCTTCCAATTTAACCTTGCGCTTATTAAGTATAATTTTCTTGGTATGGACCTTCAAAATACCCAGCCGACCCTTGTAATCAGGTGCATCTACTATTATTTGACGATCAAATCTACCAGGTCTTAGTAATGCTGGATCTAAAACATCGGGTCTATTTGTAGCGGCAAGAATAATTACAGATTGTTCAGAATTAAAACCATCCATTTCAACAAGTAGTGCATTCAAAGTTTGTTCTCTTTCATCATGTCCTCCACCAAGACCAGCCCCTCGTTGTCTACCAACTGCATCCAGTTCATCAATAAATATTATACAGGGAGAATTTGTTTTACCTTGTTCAAACAAGTCACGAACTCGCGAAGCACCAACACCAACGAACATTTCTACGAAATCTGCTCCGCTAAGATTAAAAAATGGTACATCTGCTTCTCCAGCAATTGCCCTGGCAAGTAAAGTTTTTCCAGTCCCAGGCGGCCCGACAAGCAATGCTCCCTTCGGAATCTTCGCGCCCAGTTTTTGAAATCGTTTAGGATATTTTAAGAATTCTATTACTTCCTTTAATTCTTCCTTCGCCTCTACACATCCAGCAACATCATCAAATGTCACTCGCTGCATATCAGATGTCCAAATCTTTGCACGACTTTTCCCAAAATTGAAAATGCCTTTCATGCCACCTGCGCCCGTTTGCATACGCCTTAGAATAAATATCCATACTCCAATAATTAGTAACCACGGAAGCATATTCAGAAAATATCCCGTCCAATCTATGGACTGCTGTTTAAAACTATAATCCACGCCATACTGACTCCACTCTGTCATCGTTTCTCGATCTATAAAGGGTAGAATAACTTTGAAGCGTGTTACATCTTCAATTGGTCCTATTTCTGCAATTACAGTTTGTGGAGTCTGCAGTTGACCTGTAAATACATCTTCAACTATCGTAGCTTTTTCTATAAGTTTTTGTTCAAGGAATTCTCTATACTGGTAATATTGAATTTCAATAGCTTTCTGGTTCCCAGAAGTAAATAATCCTGAGAGAAATATTGCTGTGATTAGGATAAATACCCATATGAAAGATGTTTTACCAGCTCGCTTCCACTGAAATTCCGTATTTTTCTTATCTTTACCTTCTCCTACTGGCCTTTGTCCTTTCGGATTTTGTTTCTGCGGTTTCATCTGACCGTTTTCCTTTGGCATAATTTATTGTTCCAATCTATATATCGCTGGTAAGTGACGTAATTTCTGATTGTAATCTAACCCGTATCCTACAACAAAATGTGGTGGAATTTCAAACCCTATAAGATCAAGTGGGAAACTTAATTTTGCAACGTCTGGTTTAAATAACAACGTTGTAATTGTGATAGATCTAGGCGATGCACCGTGTAGCCTTTCTTTTAAAAACTCAATCGTTAGCCCTGAATCAATAATATCTTCAATAATAACTACATGTTTATCCGTTATATCAGCAGATATATCCTTAAGTAATCTTACTGTTCCTGTAGATCCTTCCCCTTTATAGCTGGATAATTTTATAAAATCCATTTCACAGTCAATTTTGAGGTATCTGAGAAGATCAGCCATAAACATAAAACTACCATTTAATACGCCAATAAATATGGGTATTTCCTTGGTGAACTTTTTTGATAACTCACTAGCCAGTTCTTTGACGCGTTTTTGAATCCTATCTTCACTAATAATCTTCTTTAGTTTGTAACCATTATATTCCATATTTAGAGTACTTACTGTTTGAATATAAGTAATCACTTATTTTTTCTGTGCCAGCCATCCCCACCGGTGGGAAGCGATCGCCAGACATCCAGGGCCGTAGTGTAAGAGTTTGACAATTAATCTTATTTGCGTCAATCAATTCAGTATCCCGGTTTACACTAAATGAATCTAGGCGAGTATCCGTTTTCCATATAAAAATGAAATCGCCATTATTCACCTCAATATCGGGTAAAACGACAATTGGTTTTTTCTGCTGAACTTTTATTTTTTTG
>JAKUUL010000091.1 GCA_022447025.1 SAR86 cluster bacterium
TGGGATGATTGCACTCTTCCTGAGCTGGTCAAAACAGTTGCTCATGTTGCTTTTGTTGTTGATGATCTAGAGAAGGAGATTGAAGGTAAAAATGTGATTATAAAACCGAATTCACCTAGCGAAGGTTTGATGGTTGCATTTGTAGAAATTAATGGTGCTCCAGTTGAATTAATGGAGTATTTTAGTAAAAAAAATAAAACCTAACTAAATTCCTGTACTTCAACATCCAAATACTAATTCTGTATAATTCTCAGTCAGTTTAAAGCGGGTATCGTATAACGGCTTATTACCTCAGCCTTCCAAGCTGATGATACCGGTTCGATTCCGGTTACCCGCTCCAGGTTTTTTATGAGCAACAATTCTGAAGGTAAAATTAAAGTAGAAGCTGGAAAGCGTTATTCTTGGTGTAATTGCGGGAAGAGTGAGAAATATCCATTGTGTGATGGTACACATAGAGAGTTGGATGGAATTGAACCGGTAAGAACTTGGTTTCATGAAGATTTAGAAGTGTTCTTTTCCAGAGAAAACGGTAAGCTTCAGCTAAAGGTAGAAAAAATAGAAAAATAATGAGCATGCTTTATTTTAAGGTCTTTATGACTGTTCAGGCTTTTGTCTTCCGTATTACTGGCGGTAGGCTAATGGGCAAGTTACGGGGAATGGACATTTGTGTGGTTAAGACTACAGGAGCTAAATCTGGAAAAATTAGGTATATCCCGTTAATGCTTGTTCCTTATGAAGAAGGGGTAATCTTAGTAGCCTCAATGGGGGGCGCACCTGCCCATCCATCATGGTATTGGAATATCAAGGCGCATCCAGAAGTTTTAGTTTACTTGGAAGGTAAAAAATTAGACTTAGTTGCCGAACAGGTGAGTGATGATAAAAAAGCCGAATTGTGGTCTTTAATTTGTTCTTTTTACCCACCTTACGATGATTACCAAAAGAAAACCGAAAGGAATATCCCAGTTTTTAATTGCCAACCCAGTTAGGAAAGAATTATGGAAGAAGTTAAATTTGAAATAGTTGAGTCAAATGGAATAAATATCAGACTGGCATCAGTAGGCGAGGGACCCTTGGTTGTATTCTGTCATGGCTGGCCTGAGAGTTGGTACAGTTATAGATATCAACTACCTGCGGTCGCTGCGGCAGGTTATAAAGCTGTGGCTTATGACGTAAGAGGCTACGGTGAGTCAGATAAACCGCACGCAATAGAAGAGTACACCATACTTAATATGGTCGCTGATGTAATAGGCATAGTAAAAGCTTTGGGTTACGAAAACGCAATAACTATAGGCCATGATTGGGGTGGTCCGATTGCTTTAAATACGGCTGCACTCCATCCCGAGGTTATAACAGCTACCGGGACCATGTCTGTTCCTTATATGGCTAGAGGACCAATGCCAACCTTAGATCTTTGGAAAGAAATTTACAAAGACCGCTTTTTCTATCAACTTTATTTCCAAAAAGAAGGAGTAGCGGAAGCTGAATTTGAAAATGATTTACAAAGAGCTCTTAGGCTCTGTTATACAAATAGCGATGGAAGAGGGATGGCACGATCTATAGAAAAGGGAGCAAGTGGTCTTAATCCCCAAAAAGGACCCGATGCTACATTTTTAGAAGGGATGGAAGATTTTGATGAGTTACCTGAATGGCTAAGTCAGGAAGATATAGATTATTTTGTCAGTCAATTTGAAATTAGTGGTATGAGAGGACCCTTAAATCGGTACCGAGCGCAAAATATTGATTGGGATGAACTTTCTGATTTACCTAAAACTATTTCTCAACCCGCCTTTTTTATTACAGGAACATTGGACCCTGTTAATTTCTTCGTTCCCAGTGAGCAAAGTCTAATACAAAGAATAGGTTCAAATTATGACAACTTACTAATTGCTGAGGAATTAGAGGGAATAGGTCATTGGACACAGCAAGAAGCTCCAGAAGAAGTAAATCGACTGATTCTTTCTTTCTTGAGTAAACTTTAGTTACTTAGTCGTCTAAAGCAGAATCAATAAGCCATAAAAGAAAATCTCTGTGTGCCTGTGTTTCAGGATCTTGAGAACGTCTTTTAGCAATTTTTTCTATGTTTCTTATGGATGAATAAGCTGCAGCGCTTGTCATCTGGTACCCACTATCGTCATCAACTAGTTTTATCAGTCTTCTCAAATATAAAGTTTGAAGATTCTGTCTGATTGTACTAACTGACGAATTGGCATCCTCTATAAAAATAGAATCCGTTAAGTCGGAAAGCATCTGATTAACGCTGTAAGTATTGCCGTAAAGACTTGAATCAGTCATACGATCTAGAGTCCATCCATTTAATAAATGAGCTAAGACTGAAGTTTGAATACTTAAAATATTTCTATGAACTTGTGGGTCTTCATGCTCACTACGAAAATCAAAGCCTCTTCTTTCCTTTTGAATAAGTGTAAGAATCTCTTCATTAATAGGGAAAGCATTTGGTGAGAAAGCATGATCATTTAAAACTTGCATCGCTCTCTTTTGAACCTCTTCTGAAACTGGCTCAAAGGGTCTTAACTCTGAATCTTGATCAGGAGTTGATCTGTTTACATAAACCCCACCTATGTAACGTGACACCGTTTGTAAAGA
>JAKUUL010000092.1 GCA_022447025.1 SAR86 cluster bacterium
AATCTTATCTTAACTGAGCAAATCTTTACCCAGGCTTCTAAACACGCCGAATACGGAGGAGTAGTCCCAGAGCTTGCTTCTAGAGATCACATCCCCAAGTTGTTGCCTTTAATAACAATGGCGCTTAATGAAGCTAAATTAAGTTCCGAAGACTTAGATGGTATAGCTTACACTTCAGGTCCAGGCTTGAGAGGACCTCTCTTAACTGGAGCAGCCTTAGCCCATTCCTTAAGTCTTGGTTGGAATAAGCCATGTGTAGGAATAAATCACATGGAAGCCCATTTACTGGTAAATCTTTTAGAAAGGCCACCGCCCGTTTTCCCTTTTTTAACTTTGTTAATATCTGGAGGTCATTGTCTTTTAATAAAAGCAACTGATATCGGTAAATATGAGATTCTTGGCCAGACAAGGGATGACGCTGTGGGAGAGGCTTTTGATAAAGTCGCCAAATTGCTTGGCTTAAACTATCCAGGAGGTCCTGAGATAGAAAAAATGGCTAAACAAGGCAATCCCCTTTCTTTTGATCTTCCGAGACCCATGACAAAAAAAGATAATTTAGACTTTAGTTTTAGTGGGTTGAAAACGGCAGTTTATTATTTGGTCAAAAAGCAAAAAAAAATAAATACAGAATTCATTGCGAATATCAGTGCTTCTTTTCAAAATGCAGTTTCTGATACATTAGTTAAGAAGTGTAGTACAGCTCTCTCAACTCAAAATCTAAGTCAATTAGTGGTAGGAGGAGGAGTGGCTGCTAATCAATACATCAGAGACGCATTTAGAAGGGAGTTAAATGGAGTGGATTTGTTTTTTCCAAAACCAGAGAGGTGCACAGATAACGGTGCTATGGTGGCTGTTGCTGGATCTTATAGAATACAGGGAGCGGAGTTAGAGACTTCCATTAAAATAAGACCACGATGGAGCTTGTCAGAGATTTAATATGGATAAAGTTTTTATAAAAGACCTAGAAGTAGAAGCTGTCATAGGCGTTTACGATTGGGAAAGAGAAGTTAGACAATTAATTTCAATAAACCTCGAGATGAATTTTAATACCAAAAAAGCTGGAAGATCAGACAGAATCGATGATGCTCTTAACTACAAAAATATTTCTAAATGTATTATTGAGTTAACGGAATCTTCTAAGAGCAAATTAATAGAAAGTTTAGCTCAGAAAATAGCCAAAACTGTTCTCTCTGAGTTCCCAGTTTCTAGTGTCATTGTTACGGTAGAGAAACCTGGAGCATTGAGAGGATCTAAGTCAGTTGGAGTAACTATCAAACGCCCATAATGACTCAAGCTTACATCAGCATAGGAAGTAATATAGAGGCGAAGAAAAATATAGCTAAGGTTAAAAAAGAGTTAAATCAACTGTTTATCTGTACTTTTTCAGATAATTTTTATTCTGAAGCAGAAGGCTTCGAGGGCAAAGATTTTATTAATTTAGTTGCTGGCTTCGAAACATCATTAGATGCAGTTAAGCTAACTCAGACACTCAAAAATTTAGAAAAAAAGATAGGGAGAGAAAGTAACCAGAAGGGTATGCATGATAGGGTCATAGACTTAGATCTGATTTTACTTGGAGACCTTATTGCACAAGATCAAGGCATTAACCTGCCTAGCAAAGACATAGAAAATTATCTTTTTGTGCTGGAGCCTTTAGCTCAAATAGCCAAGGAACATCTACACCCGGTTTTTAATATTTCTTTTGCGGAAATGTTAAAAGACAAGCTTAGGTAGGTTCTCCATAGCTTCTAGCTATTTCAATCTTATTCTTTTCTTCTTCGGGCAGGTATCTACAAGCTGTTAATAGGCAACCAATGGTTATAACTAAAACACAGGTACACAAAGCAAGGGCTGTCTTAATTGATTCCCCATCATCTACACCTTGAGCAATCAGAACATCACTAACCTCACCCGTTAGATAGGGTCCCAGTGCCATTCCTAACATACTGAGCATTAGGATAAAGAAGGCACCTGCAACAGCTCTCATTCTTGGGAGTACAAGGTCTGCTATGGTTGATACTCCTAAACCAAGCCACATAGGTCCTATGAAGCTAAACATAAAGTTCCAGAAATATGAGTGGTATAAATTTTCTACGTAAATATAAAGTAGAGTAGAAGGAGCTATCATTAGTGTGACAACTGAATTGATTTAAAGTCTACCATTCGGATATGTTTTTCTGAGCTTATCTCCTAGCAATCCTCCTGTAACTATTCCAAGAAGACCCCCAACAGCAGTGAAGATGCCTAGCATAATTCCAACTTCTCCGATATCAACACCATGATTTCTCAAATAGAAAGTTGGTCCAAATGCTCCATGAGCATACTGAACAAAAGCTATGAAAGGAAAACCCATGAGGCAAAATAAATGAGCTTTACTTCTAAATATTACAGAAAATATTGCAGGATCCCTTAACCTCAGGCTTTGTATCCAACAAGTAATGAAGTAGCAACCTAAACCAAACGCGATCCATTGTGCAATATCACCAGTTAATATAACCAGTTGGTAACAGAGTGAAAATATCAAAAAACCTATTACCAAGTTAATTAGAATATTCCTTCCCGCATTCTCTTGTCCTATCAATGAGAATGGAGGAAGTCC
>JAKUUL010000093.1 GCA_022447025.1 SAR86 cluster bacterium
AAGGCTCCTATAAAACAATCACCTGAACCTACTGTATCCACAGCATATACTTTTACCGATTCTATGTAGTCGATTTTATGATTTACATAATAGCCAAACACCCTTTCTCCTAAAGTGACTATTAAAGAGAGTTTATGGTTAAGATTTAGATTCTCCAGTTTCTCTTTTAGGCTATCTAGTTCAAGTGGGATAGAAGTATCTAAGCTTGTAAAAAGAGAAAATTCTAATTCGTTAAAAACCAAGATGTCTGTATGAGCAATCAGCGTATTACTTGGCTCCTTAAAAGGTGCCAGATTAAGAACATTTATACAGTTTTTGTTCTTTGAATTAGCAAATAGCTGCTCAACCTCTTTAGGATTAACCTCCATTTGGCTAACAATTATATTAGCTGCTTCTAAGCTCTCTGAAGTCGCCTGTTTATGGCTTGTTAATTTATTCGCTCCCGGAATATAAATTATCTGATTCTCAGAATTTTCAAAGACATTAATCAGAGCGGTTCCAGTTTTTTCATTTACAGAACCTAACATTGAAAGATCTATACCTTCACTGGATAAGGAGGCAGTAAGTTCTTCACCAAAGGAATCTCGGCCCACATTACCTACAAAGGACACAGATGCTCCCAGTCTTGATAATGCTACAGCTTGATTGGCGCCCTTCCCTCCCAGGAAGGTTTCTATATTCTCCCCTTCTAAAGTTTCTCCTTCTTTAGGTGGCCTGGATAGATAGACAACCTGATCTAGGTTTACCCCTCCAAAAACAAGAGCTTCAGACATAAATTATGATTTTTTATCCTCAAATTCTGAAAATTTTGTGACGAGTGAAGTTGTTCTGTTGACTAGGTCTTCTAATACCAATTCTCCCAATCCGGAAATGGAGGTACAGACTCTTCCCTGCCAAGGTTCATGCCATTTAGATGGAATTTCAGATTGATGCAACCCCATTAGACCGCCCACGGTAGCTCCATTACAATCGGTATCCCATCCAGCTGTGACTGCCTCTCCCACTGCTGCGTCATAATCTTCAAAAGACAGAAAAGCCCAAACAGTAAGGGCAAGATTATTTAAGCTGTGAACCGGAGACATATCCTTGTACTTTTCAGCAATAGGGCTGAAATCCTTATTCATATTCTCGATACCAAGTTGGACGGCTTCAAAAGTTTCTGTGCTCTTGTCTATAAATTTAAGCGCAGCTTCTATGGCAGATAATTTATCCTTGTGAGAAGGAATTAAAGCCCCTAAAGCGGCAATAAAAGCAGCACACACTACGCCATTCCTTCGATGAGAAAGCATGGCATCCTGCCGAGCTAGATGAGCAGCTAATCCTGGCTTACCAGGCAAAACCCAACCATAGAGATCAATCCTGATCTGGGCTCCTATCCAATCGTTGTATTTATTGTCATTGATGTCTGATATCTCAAACTTTTTTGGTCCCCCAAATTGAAATTCCATGTCTGCGTATTTCAAAATATTAAGATAAGCCTCGCTCTCCGCTGTAAAAGTAGCTCCTGCAGGAAGTAGGTTCAGCCAAGTTCTGGCGACATCTTCACTTTTTAATTCGAGACCATATCTTTCCAGCATCATGAGACATAAAACCGTGTAAGTTATGTCGTCATCAATTTCTGCCTTTTCTATTTTGCCCTTCATGCATTTCTTGTTAACTCCTCTTATGTAGTCATGCTCAACATAATTAATGTAATCCCTCAAAGGTAAAGACTGGGCTTCATTTAAAAAATTATTTAAATTTTCTTGGCCTTCTCTCATCGAAAGACCTTCAACAGGTTTTCCCAGTAAACAACCAGAGATTCTTCCTTGCCAGGCTGCCGTTATTCTTTTTTCTACATCCATAAGTTTTCCTATTGATTTATAACTCTTTTTCTTCGTCAGATAATATTATTTCTTCTTCAAAAGACAAGGTAGTTATATCGTCAATTCTATCGATAAAAAGCTTACCAAATAGGTGATCTAACTCATGCTGGAATACTGTTGCTAGAAAATCTTCAGCTATCAAAGTTTTTTTATTAGCCGATTCGTCTAAAAAATCTACTTGTACTTTTCTGGGTCTAAATACTA
The DNA here is from genome assembly GCA_022447025.1 of SAR86 cluster bacterium. GTDB lineage: Bacteria > Pseudomonadota > Gammaproteobacteria > Magnimaribacterales > Magnimaribacteraceae > AEGEAN-183. Next base: position 2,070 of record JAKUUL010000093.1, read on the forward strand.
CACCGCGTAGACCTGGTACACTCAAACAACCCTCCCAAAAGCCCTGTAAAGTCTCGTCCAGATTCGTTATCGTGGGATTAAAGATAACAATTTCTTCCGATTTTTCAGCGTCGGGGTATCTCTCGTTATACTCTTCGATTCTAATGACTGCTAATTGTTTGGAAACCCCTATCTGGGGAGCTGCTAAACCTACGCCTCCGTATTCGTCCATGGTCTCCCACATATCCTTAACTAATTCTTGGGTTTCGACAGAAGTAATTTCATCTGGTTCAAAGAGAATCGACTGTTCTCTAAGTAGGGGATTACCCATTTTTTTTATTTTATGTATCGTCAATTTATTCTATTTTTTTGTTCATTATACAAATAACCTTTCCCTTGATTAAAAGTCTGTTGGTGATAGATTAAGTGAGGGAGAAAAAAGAAATGATATTTAAGAGTGCACATGAGTTAGTAGACCTTATAAAGAACAAAGAATTATCGTCAGTAGAGCTCTTAGAAGCTTTATTAAAAAGGGTTGAACAAGT
>JAKUUL010000094.1 GCA_022447025.1 SAR86 cluster bacterium
AACTGAAACCGCTTCCGGTTAGGTTTAGAAATGGCAAAACGCTTTAGGAGGTGGCTACTGTACGCCTTAGCTTCCGTCCTTTCCCCTGTTTTAATCCTTTTAATCGGTGTTTTCTTTAACTGGTTTGGTACATACCAAGGACCAGGAGAGGTCAGTGAGTTTTCTAAAGTTAATTTATCTGGTGCTGAGAATGAACAAGCCATAGAAGGAGTTCAGGCTAAAAAAATACTCTTTGGAGATTTACACGTTCACACGACTTTTTCTTTTGATGCTTTGCTGTTAAATCTACCGATTGCAAATGGGGAGGGAGTACACCCAGTAGCCGACGCTTGTAACTTTGCTCGGTTTTGCTCCAATTTAGATTTTTTTGCAGCTACTGATCATGCGGAATGGTTAACTAAAAGGGAATGGAAAGACAGCCTAGATTCAATTCAGAATTGCGCACAAGTTTCCGGTGATTTAGACGAACCGCCTATAGTGCCTTTCTTGGGTTGGGAGTGGACTCAGGCCAGTGTCAATAGAGATACTCATTTTGGACATAAGAACATAATTATCAGAGGCATAGATGAAGAAGAAGTACCTTCAATGCCTATTTCAACTACTCACGGTGCTTTTAATACCTTTGCTTCTAGCAGTACTGCTTTGGTAACTACTGGTGCAGTACTTTTAGATTTGCCTAATAGAAAAAACTATTTGGACTGGAGATTTAAATCCTCCGTTGCAAGAGCAACTAAGGATTGTAAACCTGGAGAAAAACTCAACAGTCGGTCAAGCTGTTATGAAAAAGCAGAAACCGCTGAGGAACTATTTAGAAAACTTGAAGATTTAAATTTAGACACATTAGTCATCCCACACGGAAGTGCATGGGGGAATGTAACTCCTCCCTTAACTTCTTGGGACTTGCAACTGAACCCGAAAGCTCACAATGCGTCCTTTAATAAACTCATAGAAGTTTATTCAGGGCATGGTAATTCTGAGGAATATAGACCTTGGGTTCCGATGGGATTAAATAACAATGGAATGATGACATGCAATCAACCCACTCAAGGTTATGTCCCGGATTGTTTTCAAGCTGGAGAAATCATTAGAGAGAGGTGCAGAGTGTCAGCAGGATCTGATGAAGAATGTAATAAAAGAGCTGTAGAAGCTAGACAAATATTTGCAAATTCCAATCCATTCGGATTATTAACTGTTCCTGGGTATGATCCCATGGAGTGGAAAGATTCAGGGCAATGCAAAGATTGCTTTTTACCAGCTTTTGATTATCGACCAAAAATGTCGGTTCAATATGCTTTGGCACTTACAGACTTTTCCACTGGAAAACCCTTAAGATTCAGGTATGGCTTTATAGGCTCCAGCGATAATCACCAAGCTAGACCAGGCACAGGCTATAAAGAAAATGAACGAAAATTAAATACTGAATCTCGTGTTGATATGGAAAGCGAAGTAGGTAGAAACTTTATGAATCCCAGATTATCAGATCCTAAATTACCTTTATCACAAAAAATAGATCTTGGTCCTGACTCCGGACTGGAGTGTTACGGAGTCCAGTGCTCTAAGATAACCTTACCTGTTCAATCCGAAAGAGCATCTTCTTTTTTGTATACCGGTGGCTTAGTAGCAGCTCATGCAGAGTCGAGAAATAGAGAAAAGATTTGGAATGCTCTAAGCAGTAGGGAAGTTTACGCGACCAGTGGAGAAAGAATTTTACTGTGGTTTAATTTAATAAATCACCCAGATGGGTCAGCTATACCAATGGGCATGGAAACAAAAATGTCTTCTTCTCCCAAATTCCAAGTCAAAGCACTCGGGGCACAAAAGCAATTACCGGGATGCAGTTCAGTAGATAAACAGAATATAAACTCTGAAGTTCTAGACAGACTTTGCAGAGGTGAGTGTTTTAACCCTTCTGATGAAAGAAAAAATATATCGAGAATCGAAGTAGTAAGAATAAGGCCTCAAGTTTATGAGGGCGAACCCATCAATGCATTGATAGAAGATCCCTGGAAAACCTTCACATGTGAGCCTTCCCAAGAGGGGTGCGAGGTGGAATTCACCGACGAGCAGTTTGAAGGTGGCAATAGAGAAATAGTCTATTATGTTAGAGCCATACAAGAATCCACTGAAGCCATTAATGGCAGTGGTTTTGAATGTGATTTAGATGAAAATGGTCGATGTCTAAAAATTAATCTCTGCGGAGACCCTAAAGGCAAAGGGAAGGGAGATTGTTTGTCTTTAACAGAAGAAAGAGCTTGGTCTTCGCCTATTTTCGTAAAATTTGGATCTAGCTTGCTTTAATTATTTTATCCAGAACAGCGTTAACTAACTTATACCCTTCAATCGAACCATATTTTTTAGCCATTCTGATAGCTTCATTAATAATTATTGATGAGTCCAATTCTTGTTTCTTGAGTTCATATAAAGAAATCCTGAGAATATTTTTTTCAATTACATCAAGTTGTTGAATAGGTCTATCAACATAGTCTTGTATAGTTTCGTCGAATCCCTCTAGGTTTTCAGACACTCCTTTAAGTATTTCTTTATAAAACTTATTAGATTTCTCCGATGAATGATTTTTAAGAACTTC
>JAKUUL010000095.1 GCA_022447025.1 SAR86 cluster bacterium
TTCTTTAATTTTCTGAATAGAGTTCCCCGAGATAGTTTTTTTATTTTCAACTATTTTAAAACCATTGTAATTAGCTGGGTTATGGCTGCCCGTAATCATTACTCCATTGGGAGAAGAAAGGGTATGTGTTGCAAAATAAAGTATGGGTGTAGATACAACACCAATATCAATAACATCACAACCCGTGGATTTAATTCCATCAGAGATCCATTCATGCATATCTGGACTTGATTTTCTGCCGTCTCTACCTAGAACTATAGTGCTGAGTCCAGATTCCAAAGATTTAGAACCCAAGCTTTTTCCTATGTGAGTTACTACTTCAATTGATAGCTCTTCATAGGCAAGACCCCTAATATCATAAGCTCTAAAAATATTTTCATTCAAGTTCATTTTGATAAGAGAATCCTTAAGAAGCAGTTATTATATAATTTTGCTGGCTTTTAACATGAGATAATAAAGTTTTAAGAGAGAAAAAGAGAAACTAATGAATTTATCTGAATTAGATGGGTATATCTGGTTTGACGGAAATATAGTTGACTGGAAGGAAGCCCAAACCCATGTATTAACTTACACGCTGCATTATGGTCTGGGTGTTTTTGAAGGCGTAAGAGCCTACTCAACCCCCAAAGGCACATGCATATTTCGTTTACATGATCACACAGAAAGACTTTTTAAATCGGCGAATACTATTGGCATGAAGATACCCTTTTCTCCAGAAGAGCTCATTAAAGCTCAAGCGGAGGTTGTGTCACTCAATAATTTGGAGGAATCCTATATAAGGCCAATGTGTTTCTATGGATCTGAAGGTTTGGGTATTAGATTTGATAATCTAAGTATTCATACGATTATTGCTGCCTGGGAATGGCCTTCTTACATGGAACCAGAAGCTCAGGAAAAAGGCATTAGTGTGAAGGTTTCTTCTTTTAAGCGACAGGCCGGAAATGAGGTGGCTAATGCAAAAATAAACGGCAATTATGTTCAATCAACTGTTGCACTCAACGAAGCATTAGAACAAGGATTTGAAGAAACTCTTATGCTTGATTCAGACGGATTTGTTGCCGAAGGCAGCGGTGAAAACTTTTTTATGGTTAAGGATAATTTATTAATTAGTCCTGATTTAGATGCTTGTTTGGATGGTATAACAAGAAAAACGATTATTAGCTTAGCAAAAGAGTTAAACATTGATTTTGAAGAAAGAAAAATCAAACTGGAAGAAGTATTTGAAAGCGACGAAGCTTTTTTTACTGGTACAGCAGCGGAGGTAGTGCCCATAAACTCCTTAGATAATAAAAGTATTGCCGATGGATTAAGGGGTCCTGTTACAGAAAAACTTCAAAAAGCTTATTTAGATCAAGTAAGGGGTAAGCGGACAGAGAATCAAGACTGGCACACACCTGTAAACAGTTAAAGTTTCAGAAACATGAAGATATTGATTGTGGGACCTTCTTGGGTTGGAGATTCGGTTATATCTCAAAGTCTTTTTAAAAAAATTTTTTCAATACATCAAGAAATTTGCATTGATGTCCTTGCTCCTGAATGGACGATTGATATTTATCAAAGAATGAAAGAGATAAATCATGCCTATAAAAACCCTTTTAATCACGGTGAAATAAAAATTGGTGACAGAATGGCCTTTGGTAATTCGATTAGGGTAGAAGAATATGATCAAGCCATAGTTTTACCAAATTCTTTAAAATCCGCACTAATTCCTTTTTTTGCCAAGATACCTCTAAGAACTGGTTGGAGAGGAGAAATGAGATATGCCTTGATAAACGATATGAGAATACTGGATAAAAGTATGTACCCTAGGATGGTAGATAGATTCGTAGCATTGGCATTAGAAGAGAGTGCGCAGCTTCCATCAAATACACCTTTTCCAAGCCTTAGTGTTGATAAAGAAAATTTAGACTCTTTAAGAGAAGAATTTGAGATAGATACAAGCTTACCCATAATTTGTCTTTGTCCTGGGGCTGAATTTGGTCCCGCAAAAAGATGGCCTACAGATTACTATGCAGTAGTAGCTAACGAATACCTTAAAAAAAATTGGCAAGTTATTCTTCTAGGCTCTGCAAACGATCTGTCAATAGGAGATGAAATAGCTCTGCAAATTAAAGAACAATCAGGTTTTTTAAATTTAATCGGTGAAACAAAGCTAAAAGATGCGGTTGATATACTTTCAAGCTCAAGCTTGGTATTAACTAATGATTCAGGGTTAATGCATATTGCCGCTTCAGTAGATGTTCCTCTAGTTGCTCTTTATGGACCAACCTCGCCTGAATTCACTCCCCCTTTAAGCAACAAAGTTAAAGTAATTAAAAAGAATGAAGGTTTTTCAATATTGAGAACCGGGGACCTGGAGGATGGTTATTATCAAGGCTTTAAAGACATTAAGCCGAAAGAGGTTTTAGCAACGTTATTTAAATTTGAGTCTTAATTCACAAGCTCTCTTTTTTTAAAAGAGAATTCATAAGTCCTTTGGCTTATATTAAAAAGCTCAAACCCTAGTTTTTTTAATGTGTTAATGGCTTCAACGGTTTGAGAAATAGAGATGCCTTTATACATGTGATGGAATT
>JAKUUL010000096.1 GCA_022447025.1 SAR86 cluster bacterium
AAGGCTCGCTATAGTTAATGCTCTTCAAGTAATCCACACAAAGACCTCCACCCAAAGACCCTAATGTCAGGCCTATAAGATTTAATGTAAGTATGTAAAAAGCCACAACAGTAGCTCGTATATGGCTAGGAACTAATTCTTGAACTACAGAGAAAGTAGGGCCAAAGAAACAACCTAGTTGAAAAAAACCAAGCACTACACCAATCCAGAATATGACTGTATTTGGTTCTGCAAACCGATAATAAATAAAGATGGGAAAAGTAATTAAAGCTAACCAGAAAAGAAACATTGGCCTCCCTTGATTAGTTTTTTCCTGCCACCAGTCACTTACCACTCCACCAAATAAGTTTCCTGCCATTCCTGCCACAACTCCTATCCAGCCAGTAATTTGCGCAATCTCTGAACGCTCAAACCCTCTTTCTTGTACGTACCATAATTGTTCAAAAACTGCTGCCCCTAGGACTACGTGGTAAAGAACTCCAGCAAGAATGGTGAATCTAAGAGCTGAGGAAGTTTTTAAAGCCTCGATTAAGGTATAAACTATTTTTACAGTAGATATATATGAAAGTGAAGGTTTTTCTTCTACGTTATGAAGGCTTTTTCTAGGTCTTTCTCTAAAGAGTAGGGTACATAAACCAAGCAATAAACCAATACCACCTAAAAGATAGAAACAGTTTCTCCATCCTAAAGATTCACCTAAATATCCTGCAATTAAAAGGCTTATCCCAACGCCTATCGGGACGCCCATGTAATAGAAACCCGCTGCAAATCCCATTCTTTTTTCTGGAAATGAATCGGAAAGTAAGGACATAGAAGTAGGAGTTAAGATTGATTCACCTATTCCAATAAACATTCTAGGAATTGCCATCGTTACAAATCCCTTAGCATTACCAGTGAGTGCTGTAAAAGCACTCCACAAAACTACTCCAAATGCTATTAATTTAGGTCTATTAACTGTATCAGCCAACACCCCCATAAATAACCCCATGATTGAGTAAAAGGCTATGAAAGCTAGGCTTGTAAGAAATCCAAATTGAGTATCTGTTAGACCTAAATCCGGTACTATGAAATTAGCAAAACTTGCTATCAACTGCCTATCTACAAAGTTAAGCATGTTTAATAGAGTTAGAAAGAATAGTAAAGGGTAGGCTTTTTTCATTTAAAAATATGTTTAAGTGCTAGAGGCAATCGTATGTTGCATTAATTAGTTCTATAGATCTACCGTCAGCATTAAAATTATCTAGCATTCTATTCATTACATATGAAACACCAATTTTATTCTCTGGATCTCCAAAGGCACAGGAACCACCGTAGCCTGAATGACCAAAGGCTCCTTCAACGGGACCATAAATAATTTTGTGTTTATTGAGAATAAAACCAACTCCCCATCTAACTTGAACAGCAAGGACCAGATCTCTGCCTTCAATCTGCATGGTCGTCATTTGATTAACAGTGTCGTCTTTAAGAAGCTTTAAGCTGTTATCTTCAGGAACAATTAAGCTATAGAGTTTTGCGAGACCCCCTGCATTTCCTTGTCCATTAGCTGAAGGTATTTCTGCCTGTCTCCACGCTTTGGTATTTTGAATATCCAGAGTTCCTGCAGAATTGCGCTGTGATTTTTGTGCATCAGTTAACTCAACTTGTTGTTGCTCAGAATTTTCACTCCTGACAATATCAAAAGGTACTAATTCTGCAACACGATGATCTTCAGATTCAGGCAATCCAATAAAGAAATCTATTTCATGTTGATCTCCTACTTCTTCTCTAAAAAAAGTTCCCAAAGATTTTCCAGTTACTCTCAAGATTAATTCTGATGTTAACCAGCCAAAGGTCATGGAATGGTAACCGGAAGCTGTTCCTGGCTCCCAAATTGGAGTCATACCAGCCAGTTTTTCTGCCATTAAACTTTGATTGTAATAGTCTTCAACATTTCTAGTTTCAGGAGAACAAATTCCTGCTTGGTGTGACATAAGCATGCCTATCGTAATATCTTCTTTTCCATTGCTTGAAAATTCCGGCCAATAGGTACTTACTTTTTCTTCATATTTCAGCAGGCCCTTTTCCATTGCTAGAGCGATACAAAAAGCTGCTACCCCTTTGGTCGTTGAATAGACTGTGACTAAATTATCTTTTTGCCATGGTTTAGTTTTATCTTTATCTTGGAAACCTCCCCATAGGTTAACTAAAGGATTACCGTCTTTATATACCGCAAAGCAAGAACCAATTTCTCGATCTTCTTGGTGCAACCTTCTAAAGGTTTCTTGGACCTTACTAAATTGTGGATCACATTCTCCATGAATCTCCATGTCTTACTCCAATTTATTTAGACGTTTAATTATTTCTTCTTCGATTAACCAAATTCTATCTTGACCCCAAGTCGTAAAAGTTTTATCCCCATCAACTAGTCTAAAAGAGGGGACACCCCAAGAATTACCCTCATACATAATTAATCTATTTTTTTCTAACTCATCCTTCCAGTCATCCGTAACTAGGTACATCTGCGCTTCCGTCCAGTCTAATTCTAAATCCTCTATTAGTACCTTTAAATAGGAATTTATCCCTATATCTT
>JAKUUL010000097.1 GCA_022447025.1 SAR86 cluster bacterium
ATAATATGTTCTTTTCCGGGTAGTAAGGCTATTTCTGACTTTGGTTCCACTGTTAATAAGTTTAGTTTATTCATGCTCAACATGCCCGAATCTTTAATTACAGTTTGATGAAATTCTGCCAATAGGTTATTACAAGTTAATCCCCTAACTATTATTTTGTTATCACTAGTATTTTTTAAACTCATATATGCCGCACTAGAGAGAGCTCCTTCCAGAGGTTTTTTTAAATAAGCATCTAAAACTACTATTGGAGCTTCTCTTCCAGATTCTGAACAAGAAAAAAAGAACAATAATGAGATAATAGAAACCAAAAAATGATTTCTTCTAGGTATAAATTCCATATTTACTGTTCTTGCTTAATTGTTTTTAACTTAATTTTTATGCCGACTATATCAGCTAAAGATGAATTCAATAAGGATACGAATGTGTTGCTCTTTACTGAAAATGAGATACCTCATCCCGATGAAGTTTATAAACTTCATGCAGCTATTGTTGATCAAAAGACTTCCTTAAGATGGGATATAAAACCAGACAGCTACCTGTATCTAAATAAATTTTCTTTTTTTGATAAACAATTAAATACTTATCTAAATGCTACTTTTCCGGAGGGGGAAATTCTAGTAGACGAATACTTCGGTAAAGTTGAAGTTTTCTTTGATGCAGTTGAGGTGGTATTGGATATTGGTAAAGAAATTGAAAAAGAAATAACCGTGACCTACCAAGGTTGTAATCAGAAGGGATACTGCTATACGCCTATAAAAAAGAAGCTTGTTATCAAAAAGAGTGGTATTAAAATAATTAACTAGCTACTAGTTTGCACTTTTTACCTATTTAATTAGCATTATTTCCTCTTAATTTCGGTTAAATTCTTATAAAATCGTTTTCTATTGAAGCTATGGCTAATTTTTTAGTACTAAATGGACCTAACTTAAATCTGCTTGGAGAAAGAGAACCGGAGCTTTATGGAGAAACCTCCTTAGATCAAGTTGTAGAAAATTTATCAAAAATTTCAGATAAATCAGGTCATGAATTATCAGATTTTCAAAGTAATGCAGAGCACGAACTTGTTGACTTAATACATAAGGCTAAAGACAACAATGTAAAGTGTATTATTTTTAATCCAGGAGCTTTTACTCACAGCAGCATTGCACTCAGAGATGCTTTAGCAGGAACTGAAATACCTTTTATAGAAGTGCATATCTCAAATATATACAGCCGAGAGGACTTCAGACAAAAGTCTTTCCTATCTGAAATTGCGGTTGGTGTTATTTCCGGTTTAGGAGTTGAGGGGTATGAACTGGCTTTAAAGGTAGCCATAAGTAGATATGGAAATTAGGGAGGTAAGATGGACATAAGAAAAGTAAAAAAATTAATAGAAATGCTTGAATCTTCAGAATTGGAAGAGATTGAGATTCATGAAGGCGAAGAGTCAGTAAGATTAGTAAAAAATAAAACTGAAACCGTAGTCACTCACCAAGTTCAACCAAATCAACTTGATAAGGTAGTAGAAGAAAGCTCAAAACAACCACAAAAACCAGATCCTTTAATTGAAAATTCTGAAGGAGAAGTGATTACTTCACCTATGGTAGGAACTTTTTATGCTGCAGCCTCTCCAGGGGCTAAGCCATTTATTTCTGTAGGAGATGAAATTCAGGAAGGTGATGTTGTTTGCATAGTTGAAGCCATGAAAATGATGAATGAAATTAAGTCAGATTACTCAGGAAAGGTTATATCTGTACTTGCAGAAAATTCAGAACCAGTTGAGTTTGGACAAGCATTATTTGTAGTAGCTTAGTTTATGCTAACAAAGTTACTAATTGCCAACAGAGGCGAAATAGCTCTTCGTATTCTCAGGGCTTGTAAAGAATTAGATATACCCACGGTTGCAGTTTATTCTGAAGCTGATAGAGATTTAATGCATGTAAAAATGGCAGATGAATCAATTTGTATAGGACCTGCTAATTCCAGTGATAGTTATATGAACATTCCAGCTATTATCAGTGCTATGGAATTAAGTGGTGCAGATGGAGTTCATCCTGGTTACGGATTTCTTGCAGAAAATGCTGATTTTGCTGAACAAATAGAAAAAAGTGGTTTTCAATTTGCTGGCCCTTCTTCTGAAATTATACAAACTATGGGTAACAAGATATCAGCAAAAAAACTTGCAAAGAAAATAGGTCTTCCTATTGTTCCTGGATCTGAAGGACCAATTGGCAGTAACCCTAAAGAAGAAGCAAAAGCTATAGGATATCCCATCATAATTAAAGCTGCTTCAGGAGGGGGAGGAAGAGGAATGAGAATTGTTAATTCAGAAGCTGATCTAGAAGAGAGCATTAACCTTACGCAAGCAGAGGCAGAAAGTGCTTTTGGTGACCCAACTCTATACATGGAGAAATTCTTAGCAGCTCCTAAACACATAGAAGTACAAGTTCTTGCAGATAGATTTGGAAATGTTTTGCACCTACGAGAAAGACACTGCTCTCTTCAACGCAGGCATCAAAAGGTAATAGAAGAAGCTCCTGCAATTGGTATATCAAATGAGATTAAAGAAAAT
>JAKUUL010000098.1 GCA_022447025.1 SAR86 cluster bacterium
CTGCTATCTCGAGCATATTTTATCGCCATTTATTTGCTTAAGAAACTAACCCTTCAGGTATCACTTCCAAGGAAAATCAATTTCCCATTTCTTATTCGCTCCAATAAATAGCCTTCATATTTATTAGGTCTATTACCCCTTTAAAGTCTTATTCAGCTCCTATGGGTAACTGAACAGGAACTGGGTTTGCACCCAACCTTATTCTCATTTGATCAACAACTTTTAAGAAATCTGCACCTGCTCTGTCCATTTTGTTTACAAATGCTAATCTCGGAACTTCATATCTATTTGCTTGGCGCCACACAGTTTCAGACTGAGGCTCAACTCCAGAACTAGCGCAAAAGACAACAATGGCCCCATCTAAAACTCTAAGTGATCTTTCCACCTCAATAGTAAAGTCAACGTGACCAGGGGTATCTATGATGTTAATTCTATGTTCAGTAAATTGCTGACTTGTCCCTTTCCAAAAGCAAGTTGTTGCAGCGGAAGTAATAGTAATTCCTCTTTCCTGTTCTTGCTCCATCCAGTCCATTACAGCTGCCCCATCATGAACTTCACCTATCTTATGGGATATTCCTGTATAAAAGAGAACGCGCTCTGTAGTAGTGGTTTTACCAGCATCTACGTGAGCTATAATACCGATATTCCTATAAAGTTCTAATGGAGTAGATCTTGCCATTTTTTAAGTATGTTGTTTAATAATTAAAATCTAAAATGCGAAAAAGCTCTGTTCGCTTCTGCCATTCTGTGGGTATCTTCTTTCTTCTTAATTGCTTCTCCCTTTCCTTCAGAGGCATCAATCAACTCATTGGCTAGTTTTAAAGTCATGGTTTTTTCAGATCTTGATCTAGCACTGCTTACAAGCCAACGCATGGCTAAAGCTTGGCGTCTTGAAGATCTAACTTCCAGGGGTATTTGATAAGTTGCACCCCCTACTCTTCTTGCTTTTACTTCCACCACAGGACCTACCTCTTCAAGAGCTTTCTCAAAAACTTCTACAGGTTCTTTTTTAGATTTGCTTTCAATCTCTGATAGAGCTCCATAAACAATACCTTCTGCAATGGATTTCTTGCCGTTTTTCATAATCTGATTCATGAATTTGGCCAGCTTTAAATTCCCATATTTAGGATCAGGTAATATTTTTCTCTTAGGGGCTGCTTTTCTTCTAGACATTATTTTCTCTATTTAGATTTCTTAGCGCCATATTTTGATCTTCTCTGCTTTCTATCATCTACACCAGCAGTATCTAAGGTACCTCTTATAGTGTGATATCTAACTCCGGGTAAATCTTTAACCCTTCCTCCTCTGATAAGAACAACAGAATGCTCTTGAAGATTATGTCCTTCTCCTCCTATGTAAGAAATCACTTCAAAGCCAGAAGTTAATCTAACTTTACAAACTTTTCTTAATGCTGAGTTAGGTTTCTTGGGTGTTGTAGTATAAACCCTAGTACAAACACCTCTCTTTTGAGGAGAGCCTTTTAAAGCAGGCACATCTGTCTTAAGCTTCTTCCTTTTTCTTGGCTTCCTAATAAGTTGATTGACAGTAGACATTTTTTATAGATTGTAGAATTTAAGGTCGCGCATTTTAATTATTGGTATTATCCGCGTCAATCAATTACTCAACTTCTTGTTCACTTAACGCTTGACTTAGGGCTTCCTCGAGATCAATTGAATCCGGATCATCCACTTCTATCTTTTCTTCTTTCATCATAGCCAAGCCAGTACCAGCAGGTATTAAACGGCCTACTACTACATTTTCTTTAAGGCCCCTGAGGTTATCTTTTCGTCCAGTTGTTGCAGCTTCAGTTAACACTCTAGTTGTTTCCTGAAAAGAAGCAGCTGAAATAAATGAATCAGTAGCAAGAGAAGCTTTAGTTATTCCTAATAATATTCTTTTATATTTAATTTTTGCTTTTTTATCCTTAGAAAGTTCTTTGTTTGTTTCCTTTACCTTAGATAATTCAGCTTGTTCTCCAGTTATGAAGTCTGAATCACCCGCGTCAGTTATTTCTACTTTCCTTAACATTTGCTTCAAGATGACCTCAATATGCTTCTCATTAATAGTTACACCTTGAAGCCTATAAACTTCTTGTATTCCAGTTACGACATATTCTGTAAGCTCTTCAAGACTTCGTAATTCCAAAATGTCATGAGGGCTCAAAGCACCATCTGAAACAATGTCACCCTTTTCTATTCTCTCTCCTTCAAATACATTTATATGTCTGGTCTTAGGAATTAGGCTTGCACACTCATTTCCTGATTCATCAGTAATAATTAATCTTTCTTTGCCTTTAGTAGGTTTACCCCAAGATACTATTCCACTTTCTAGAGCTAGGATTGCTGCCTCTTTAGGTTTTCTAGCTTCAAACAAATCAGCAACTCTAGGTAGACCGCCCGTAATATCTTTAGTTTTTGCTGACTCTTGTGAAACTCTAGCTATTACACTTCCCAACTCAATGTCTTGCCCATCATTTAGGCCAATGAAAGCATTTCCTGGGAGAGTATAGATGGCAGGAGCTTCTGAATCTGGAATAGTTTTCTGCTTTCCTCTA
>JAKUUL010000099.1 GCA_022447025.1 SAR86 cluster bacterium
CTGCTATGAGAATCAGAACTCAAGTAGGTAGTTAACCTTTAGTTAAAGTGATAATTGCTTTCATTAGCTTAATAATTTTAATTAGCGTCACCCTTAAAGATCACAGGTATGAAGAATTATGGCGAGTGGTTGTTTTTGTTGCTTTTATCTTTGCTCTTCTACAAGTTATTTCTACTATTTTTACAATGAAGTTTTGGGATGGCATTACAGATTTTGTTAGAAAACATCCCTTAGTAGTTTCTTTCTTTATGATTGTATTAGGTTTGTTGTTAATTGCTCCGCTAGAATAGCGTTTTTAACCAGAAGGAGAGGTGGCAGAGTGGTTGAATGCGCTCGCTTGGAAAGCGTGTAAGGGCTAACACCCTTCGAGGGTTCGAATCCCTCCCTCTCCGCCAGTCTTTTATTACTTTATTCAGATTTGTGCAAATTTTTTGGAAATTTTGTAAAATATGGGTTTACGCACAAAAAAACTAATTAAAGGAGAAAGCCATGGGTTTTACTAAGGTTTTATCAAGATTATCAATATTTTCATTACTCTTAATTCCGTATGTTGTTTCATCAGCAGATGAAGGAGCTAAAGGCGGTGTTTTAGAAGAAGTTGTTGTAACAGCTCGAAAAAGAGAAGAAACAGCTCAATCTGTACCAATACCAATAAGTGCTTTATCTGAAGCTCAATTGGAAGCAAGAAACATTACTGATTTACAAGATGTTGAAAGAATTACACCAAATATGGATTTTGAATCTTCAGCCGTTGGAAACCAAAATACGCAGGTTTTTATAAGAGGAATAGGACAGGTTAATTGGTCTACAACTCAGGATCCTAAAATTGGGATTTATATTGACGGTGTTTATTTAAGTCGACCACAGGGCGGGTTAGTAGACTTAATGGATGTAGAAAGAGTCGAAGTTTTGCGTGGACCTCAAGGAACTTTATTTGGTAGAAACACGACAGCTGGTTTAATCCAAATAATTACCAAAGGGCCTTCTCAAGAACAAGAATCCTATCTTAAGTTAGGTTACGGAACTGATGGTCATGAAATGTTTGGAGGAATGTTAAACCTACCTCTATCAGACAGTGTGGCTGCAAGATTCGCTATCTACGGTAAAGAAACTGATGGTTATATGTTAAATGCCTATAGTGGACAAATGCATGGAAATGAGAACTCTACTTCTTATAGAGCATCACTGGCGAGAGACGGAGAAGTTTATAGTGCAAGATTTACCTTTGATCGCTTTGAACAAGATCAATTGTCTGGTTTAGGTAGTTGTAGGTTTACAGGACCTGAAGTAGGAGCTCTAGCAGAAGGTTTGGCTGCGGTTGCATTTATTTTTGGTTCTTACGATTCCATGAAAGCCAATTGTCGTAATTCTTCCCCGAATCATTCTTATGACAATTCACCAAATCCAAATTCAGAGAGTCAAGTAAGCTCTTACACTCTTACACAAACGTTTGATCTATCTGTAGGAGAGTTATCGCTAATATCTAATAAAAGAAACATACAGGCTTTTAATGGCTCTTGGGGTTGGAATTATGGAAACGGTCCTGGAATAAGCGGTAATTCAAATCTAATTGATGTTATAGAGAATCCTTCTGAAATAGATGTAGAGTCCCATGAAATTAGATTAGCAGGAAGTTCTGATTCCTTTGATTGGGTTATTGGAGCTTATGTTTTTGAAGAAAATGCTGTGGAAAACATACTTGTGCCCTTGTTTAGGGGTGTTTTACCTCCACCACCTACTGTTTGGCCCGTGTTCTATGCGCCTGGCTTAGCAGATATAGCTATAGGTACACAGATGTTTGGCAGTAGAAATCAAGGTTATGTTGTTACCAACGAGAACGACGCATTATTTATGGAAGGTACCTATCAAATATCTGATCAACTCGATTTAACGGTCGGTGTAAGAAGAACAAATGATGATAGGTTCTTTACAAGGTGGCAAACTCTAGCAGACGGTGCCTTTGACCCTACCTACGCCTGCCCAGGAATGCCAACAGCTGAAGTTGCGCCTGGAACTTTTGTTCCTCTAAGTGACAGATGTACGCAGACAGTAAGCTACAGTGAAACAACTCCTAGAGCTATTCTGAGTTACCAACAAAGTGATGATGTTCTTATTTATGCAAGTTACAGCAAGGGGTATTCAAGTGGTGGCTTTAACCAAGACACTAGAATGAGACCTTATCTTCCAGAAATTTCTGATAACGTTGAACTCGGATTTAAATCAACTTTGCTTGATGGAAAAGTTAGACTAAATGGGACTTATTTCAATAATTCCTATGAGAACCAACAATGGACAGTAGGAAGACTTGTTAATGGACAGCCTACTGCTGATTTAATTAATGCTCAAGAAGCCACTTTAAATGGTATTGAGATTGAAATGGTAGCTCAACTTATTGACAGTTGGTCTATGACCTTGGCTTATGGCCATTTAGAAGGATAGTACTATAAATTTATAGTTGAAGATAATGTATACACCACTCAAGCTGATGGCTCTATAGTGGAGAGCATAGTTAACCGAGATCTGAGTTATATAGAGTTCGGAAATGGTG